>JAMWZA010000177.1 GCA_024305105.1 Marinoscillum sp. | reverse complement strand
GCGTACAGGTGTGAGCATCAACTATAACCAGTCGCTGCTCAATGATCAATTGACCATTACTGCGAACATAAAAAGTTCGTATACGAAAGACCGATTTGATGCAGGCGCAGTAGGTGCAGCCATTGTTTTCGATCCTACTCAGTCGGTACATGATGCCGGCAGCCCCTGGGGTGGATATTTCGAATACGATGCTGATCAGGCTCCTGACAATCCGGTTTCCTCTACCAATCAGGTGCAAGGATTTGGTGAATACATTCGAAATCTTGGAAACCTTCAGATAGAATACAAACTGCCAATAGAAGGACTGTCAGCTAAGGCCAATTTGGCTTATGACATTAATTTAGGTGAGCGTAGAAGGTTCCAGCCATTTACTTTGAGGAATCAATCTGCGGATAGTGGTGAAGTACGAATAGAAAATCTTAAGCGCATCAATCCGCTTCTTAATTTCCTGTTGTCTTATAAGAAAGACCTTCCTTCCATCAACAGCTCGCTGGATGTAACCGGAGGATATGAATTTCAACAATTCAGCGCAGATTTTCCATCTTACAGAGCGTTTAATCTGCCGACAAATGTTTACTCTTTCTACAGTGCCAACGTTGCAGAGGAATCAGAGACCTATAATTTCCATCAGAGCAACAGGATCATTTCGTTCTTTGGTCGTGTGAATTACACCTTTATGGACCGGTATTTACTCACGGCAACTTTGCGTCGTGATGGTTCTTCTCGATTTGGGCCAGACAATCGATATGGAATTTTCCCTTCTCTAGCTTTAGGATGGAGAGTAATCGATGAGCCTTTTATGTCAGGCTTGCAGAATGTTTTCAGTGATTTAAAAGTCAGAGCTAGTTACGGAGTTACAGGTAACCAGGAGTTTAGTAATTATCAATACTTAGCTACCTACACACCAGGTCAAATTACTGCTCAGTACCAGTTTGGAAACGACTATGTAAGTACTATTAGACCTAATGGGTATGATCAGGGCATTAAATGGGAAGAAACAACATCTTTCAACTATGGTTTGGACTTTGGTCTACTAAATGGTCGCCTCACAGGTAGCATCGAGTATTATGAAAAGTATACTGATGACCTACTTTTCGAAGTAGCAGTTCCGGCGGGTACCAACCTCACCAACAGAATTATTACCAACATCGGAGAGGTAAATAACAAAGGGGTAGAGCTTGCTATTAATGGATATATCATTGACAATGCCGAATTTCAGTGGACAGCAGGTTTCAATATAGCCGGTAATAGAAATCAGATAGTTAGTCTGGATGGATCGGACAGTGAAGATTTTGAAGGATTTCTAACAGGGGGCATCAATGGAGGTACTGGTAACAACATCCAGATACTGAAGGTAGGTGAGCAAGTAAACTCATTCTATGTATACAGAGCCAAAAAAGGTGAAGATGGACTGCCATTACCTGATGGCATAGATCACAATGGTGATGGACAAGTCAACCTTGCTGATATCTATGAAGATACCAATGGTGATGAAACCGTAAATAGTGAAGATCGGGATATTTATAAAAGCCCGGCACCAGACTTAATCATGGGTCTTACCTCCAATATGAAATACAAAGGATTAGACCTTTCTTTCACGTTGAGAAGTAATATCGGCGGTTATGTGTACAACAATATCGCATCATCCAATGGGTTTTACAACGGGATGGAGGGCGCCAGTAACTGGTTACAAAATGTACATGCCTCGGTCCTTGAGACCAACTATTCCACGCCCCAGTTTTTCTCAGATTATTATGTAGAGGATGCTTCGTTTGTTCGTATCGACAATGTTTCGTTGGGTTATACTTTCAGCAAGTTGCAAAACGCAAGAATCAGAGTCTACGGAACCGTACAAAATGCATTTGTGCTTACGGGATACTCAGGACTTGATCCGGAAATTGGAGGCGGGATTGACAACAATCCTTATCCAAGATCGCGCACATTCTTGTTGGGACTAAGTCTTGGATTTTAATCACCACAAAAAGAGCAAATAACATGAAGAATATAAGAATTATAATAATCCTGATGGTGGTGACTTTGTCGGCATGTACCGACCTGGATGTACCACCGAAAAGTGACGCTACTGGTGAATTGATTTTCAATGATCCGGCTACTTACGAAGCGTTCATCGCGAAAATTTATGCTGGATTTTCTTTGACAGGACAGCAAGGCCCGGCAGGTGCTGGAGATATTCGCGGAATTGACGAAGGTGCTTCTAATTATGTGAGACAATACTGGCAGCTACAAGAGCTCCCTACGGACGAAGCAGTGATTGGATGGGCAGATGGCAACTTGCCAACGCTTAACACGCAGACTTGGACAGATGAAAATGAATTCATCACAGCCATGTATTACCGTATCTTCTTCAATGTGTCTCTGGCCAATGAGTTTTTGCGAGAGGCATCAGAGGAAAAATTAAGCGAGAGAGGGTTTACAGAGGCTGTGAAAGCCAACATTGCTACTTATCGAGCAGAAGCAAGGTATGTAAGAGCACTTAGTTACTGGCACGGTTTGGACCTTTTCGGCAACATTCCATTCTATACAGAAGCGAATGCCATTGGTTCAGACGCTCCGGATCAGGCCACACCACAAGAGGTGTTTACATTCATTGAGAATGAATTGATAGACATTGAATCAGAACTAGCTGACTTCAACAGTACGCCATATGGAAGAGCAAGTAAAGAGGCTCTCTGGGCACTTCAGGCGAAGCTATATCTCAATGCAACGGTGTATACTGGAGCAGATCGCTCCGCGGACTGTTTAGCGTCATGTGAGAAAATCATCAACTCAGGAGCGTTTTCGTTAGCTGATAACTACCAGCTAAACTTCGGAGCAGATAACCATACCTCGAATGAGATCATCTTCGCTGCATTGTTTGATGGAGACCACATTCGTACCTGGGGAGGCACTACGTATCTAGTAAATGCCTCAATAGGTGGAAGCATGGACCCAACTGCATATGGAGTAGCCGGTGGATGGAGTGGCTTAAGAACCACAAGCAACCTGGTCAACCTGTTTCCAGATGAGACTGGCGGCTTGGATGGGCGCGCAATCTTCTATACAGATGGTCAGACTAAGGAGATCACCAGCATTACCGATTTCACCAATGGATATGCGGTGCCTAAGTTCACCAATGTCACCTCTGGAGGTCAGTCTGGATCAGATGAAACACATCCTGATACTGATTTTGCCTTTTTCCGTTTGGCCGACGTATATCTGATGTACGCAGAAGCAGTTCTGCGCGGTGGCGGTGGTAATACTGCGACAGCAGTAGGCTATATCAATATGCTTCGCGAACGTGCTTATGGGACTACTGCTGGCAACATTTCTTCAGCTGATTTGACATTGGACTTCATCCTTGATGAGCGTGCACGAGAACTTTATTGGGAAGGACATAGACGGACCGACCTGATACGTTTCAATGAATTTACTGAAAATGGTGTTTGGCCGTGGAAAGGTGGAACGCAGGCAGGAGAAACAACAGCAAGTTATCTAAACCTTTACCCGATACCTTCTGCTGATCTTATTGCCAATCCTAAGTTGGAACAAAACGACCAATATTAATCATTTGATGGATCGAAAAATTGGACATATGAAACAATCAATAAATATTCTTTTAGCGCTGATGGTTTTCTTCTTCTCCGCATGTGAGATGAATGAAATTGATACGGCAGAACTTACGGACTTTGCTCCGGGGTTGTCTTTTCTTACGCCATCTGATGGTGGAAAAATCGTACAGGGAAACTTCGATATTGTTGCCGGTTTTGCTGACGGAAATACCTCGCCACTGGCAAGTGTAGATTTAGTTTTAATGGATACCAGTGAAACAGAACTATTCACTCATAGTGCAACACTTTCTGGAACGCGAGACACTTTGAAATTAGCTGCAGAAGACTTTGATGCAGCATCACTTGAAGTAGGTATTTACACCCTTAAGATGACTGTGGCCGACAGTAAAGGGCAGGTGTCTGAGATGGTTTCTACATTTGAGATCAGCAAGCTGCCATTTGCGGCTAATAATGATGAGATGTACGTGGCTGGTGGGTTCAATGGTTGGAGCTGGGACTCACTGAAACTTGTTTCCGATTACACCTGGGAGATTAAGAATCTGGAAATGGACGGTGGAGAGTGGAAATTTAAGAACACCAAGGACTGGTCTGATCAGGACTGGGGCGATGGTGACTGCAATGGTGTGATGGAGATTACCACTGGAGGTGGAGCCAATACGAATTGTGGGTACTCTGGACTTGTCAACGTTCGCTTTAATGATCAGACATTGCAATACACGGTAGAACCTGCAGTGACGATCGAGACAAATATCAATTCTTTGTTTCTCCTTGGTTCTTTCAATGACTTTCAGGGAGAAGAATTTGAGTTTACCTCTACCGAAGATCACATTTGGGTACTGGATGAAATTGAGCTAAGAGCTGGGTATTCATTCCGGTTTTCAGAAGGAGCATTTGGTGGCTTAAGTTTTGGTGATAACGAGCCAGACAGTATTGCCGATGAATCCGCTCCAAATATCAAATTGGCTGGAGACTTTCCTGATGCGATCTACTCAATTACCTTCAATGATGAAACCCGGGAATACACCTTCACATTTGTGAGAAACCTTTTTCCAAGTGAACTCTTCCTCGTTGGTGGATCGACCGTAGCTGGTTGGGATCCTGCATCATCTGTTCAGTTTGTTAGCACAGGCGAAGGGCACTTTGAGATGTATACGTACCTCACGGTAGCTGGTGATGGATTCAAGTTATTGCAGGAAAGAGACTGGGCTGGCGACTGGGGTGCAGATCCTGCCAATACAGGTTCATTGCTACAGGACGGTGAAAACAATCTGTCGGTTTCTGGAGATGGTTTCTATCGAATTAATGTCAACTTCATTGATGGTACTTATTCGATCACTGCTTCTAATTGGGGCGTGATAGGTGACGCCACACCAGCTGGATGGGATGCCGATACAGACATGACATTGGTCTCTGCAGAAAAGGGTAATTATACCTGGACTTTGGATGTGACTCTTGGAGACGGTGAAATGAAGTTCAGAGAGAACGATGGATGGGATGTCAACTTTGGTGATTCCGGAGCTGATGGCTCATTGGAATACGGTGGAGACAACATTGCGGTTTCAGCTGGCACCTACACGGTGACCCTGGTATTGGATCCCGTCAATGGATACACCTATAGCATACAATAAATAATTGCTTCTCATACTATGAAGGCAGGGGGTCGAATTTTTTGACCCCTTACCTTTTTTTCCATCATACTAGAATTGTAAAATATGAAGTCATTTCATAAGATGCTAATTAGTACGCTACTCCTGGTGTTTGCGTTTTATTCGCATGCACAAATAGTAGCCATAAGTCCTTCACAAGCTACAGGAGATGAAGAAATTGTCATCACTTTTGATGCCTCAGAAGGAACGGCCGGATTGGTCGGAGCAAGTTCTGTTTACATGCATTCGGGTGTTGTTACCAGTGATCCTAATGGTACTGATTGGAACCACGTGGTAGGAAACTGGGGACAAGATGATGGAGTCGGAGAAATGAGTCAAGTAGATGGTGAATCCGACCTATGGCAGATCACCATTACCCCAAGAAACCATTATAATGTTCCTGAGGGTGAGAATATTTTTCGGTTGGCCATGGTGTTTAGAAATGCTGATGGATCAAATGAAGGCAAAGGAACTCCCGGAGATTTTGATGGGGGAACTGTCACTTCAGGTGGAGACATATTTATTGATCTGGATGTGGAGGCATATGTAAACATCACTTCTCCGTCAGAAGATAATGTTTTCCTCACCGCAAGTAATCCTTTAGAAATTTCCGCCGAAGCTTCTGGAGAAGTGACTTCCATGCGTATTAGCGTTGACAACAATGAGGTTGCTACCGTCAGCTCTGGCACTACAATTACTTACGATTACCTTCCTTCGGAATCTGAAACTATTCTCATCACTGTGAATGCGACAGTAGCCGGAATTGACGTGACTGCAAGCAAAGAAGTAGTCATTGCTATCCGGTCTGAGGCCACGATCGCCGCACTACCAGCAGGTTTGCAAAAAGGAATTAATTATTCGCAAGACGAAACTACATCGACCCTGGTACTGGAGGCACCGTTAACGGATTTTGTTTATGTGGTTGGAGATTTTACCAATTGGGAAATATCCGATGACTATCTTATGAATGAGACTCCTGATGGAGAACTTTTTTGGTTAGAAATAACCGGCCTGACATCTGGACAGGACTATGTGTTTCAATACTGGGTAGAGGGAACGACTAGAATCGGAGATCCCTATGCCGATCAAGTAGCTGACCCCTGGAACGACTCATACATTTCAGCGGAACTTTATCCGAATCTACCTGCCTATGACAAAACCGAATATGAAATAGCTACGGTATTGCGAACAGGACAAACCGCTTTTGACTGGGCCGATACCGAAGACTCCTGGACACCACCACTAAAGGATGATTTACTCATTTATGAATTACTTATCAGGGATTTTGTCGGGTCACATAGCTACCGTGATGTCATCGATTCACTATCATATTTCAAACGACTGGGCATCAATGCAATCGAATTAATGCCTGTTATGGAGTTTGAAGGCAATTCTAGTTGGGGATATAATAGCAGTTACTTTTTTGCACCAGACAAATACTATGGCACCAAGGACGATCTCAAAGCGTTTGTTCAAGCAGCTCATGCAGAGGGGATTGCTGTGATAATGGACATGGTATTAAACCATGCTTTTGGTCAAAATGCCATGGTCAAAATGTATTGGGATGAAGGTGCAGGTACTGTAAGTGAGGACAATCCCTGGTTTAATCCAGTAGCCAAACATCCGTACAATGTAGGTTTTGATTTCAATCATGAAAGCAACTACACAAAGAACTTCGTTGACTCTGTGAATGCCTATTGGATACAGGAGTATCATATAGATGGCTTTAGGTTCGACTTGTCCAAGGGGTTTACTCAGAATGATACAGGCGATGATGTAGGAGCCTGGGGTCAATATGATGCTTCCAGAATAGCCCTTTTGAAGCGAATGGCGGAAAAAATCTGGGATGTCGATGACGATAATTACGTCATTCTGGAACATTTTGGAGAGGGCACTGAAGAAGATGAACTGGCCAGTGAAGGAATGCTGCTTTGGCGAAACCTCAATCACAACTATGCCAATGCGCTCGATGGTAGTGGAGGCGATCTTTCAGGTGGTAGAACACGAGCGAGGGTTTCTTACATGGAAAGTCATGACGAGGAGCGATTGGCCTACGTAATGGAATCTGAAGGGATTTCCGCTGGGAATTACAACATCAGCAATTCAGATGTTTCATTGGAACGATCCAAGATGGCAGCAGCTTTTAACCTGTTACAAGCAGGACCCAAAATGATCTGGCAGTTTGGTGAGCTCGGATACAATATCAATATCAACTACAATGGTCGTACAGGTGAGAAACCACTGGTTTGGGGAGAGGGTAGTTTGAACTATTATGATGATCAACTTCGTCAGTATGTTTATGATGCGTATGCAGCAATACTTGATCTTCGAAATCAGTATCCGGTGGTCATTCGGGCAGGATCTTACAATGCCGAGTTAAATGGCGAATTGAAACGAATTTCGATTACACACCCAACACTGGACATTTGCATCATCGGAAATTTCGGTGTGGAGAGTGGAACTGTGAATCCGGCTTTTGCTGAAACAGGTGACTGGTTTGATTACTTTTCAGGGGAGCAAATAGACGTATCGAGTGTCTCAGATGAGCGTTCTTTACAGCCCGGAGAATTTCACATTTATACCAGTGAGCGTGTTTCAGAAGGGTTTAGTGATGTGATAGAACTCTATCAAAATCCAGTGACAGTAGATCCTGAAGTATTTACCGTTTCATCAGAAATCACTATCACATTTGATGCCACACTAGCTAGTAAGGCAGGAACCAATGGCCTGATCGGATCCGATAAAGTTTACCTGCATGCAGGCATTGTATCGACTGATCCAACCGATACGGAGCTGACACACATTGTTGGTAATCTAATAGACGATGGCATTGGTGAAATGATACAGGTGAGTGGAGAGCAGAACAAATGGCAAATTACGTTGACTCCTAAAACGTATTTTGATCTTGACGATTCTGATCAGGCATTCAAAATAGGTATGTATTTCCGTGATGCGACCAATGCCAATCAGGCGAGAGGATTTAGAGATCGAGTGATCTATGTGGATATTTTGCAAGAGGGCAATCTGGTTTCTGTAAGCCCAGAAGAGTTTTCAGTGGAGGATGAAATTACCGTCACTTTCAATGCGGCTTTGGGCAGCCGCGGGCTTGTGGATGCGAGTAAAGTTTACATGCATTCGGGAGTGGTTACAGCAGATATGGAAACGCCTACAGGCGATGACTGGACCAATGTAATCGGCACCTGGGCTGCGGATGATGGAGTGGGTGAAATGACCAATACCGAGGGTGACTTGTGGCAGATAAAACTCACGCCAAAGGAATATTATGGACTGAGTGGTGATGCGTTCTGGTTAACAATGGTATTTCGCGATGCGAGTGGAGCTAGTAAAGGTACCGGACCCGCTAGTGAATTTGATGGAGGGTTTATTGCTGACAATGGAGACATCTACGTTCGTGTCCCAGCCAGACCATCTATTCTAAAATCGAAAGTAAAAGGAGAAAGCGTAATTGTTTATCCTAACCCAAGCAATGGGTTGATTTACCTGGGTACTATCGAAAGGGGTTGGCCAGTAAGAATTTACAATCAATCGGGCAAGTTGGTTTACAGCAGCGAACGAGTTGCCGACTTTATTGACTGTAGAGGGTTGCCAAATGGCCTATACATCCTCAAAACGGGCCAGGAACTTGACCAAAGCACCAAGTTGATTATTCGTAAATGAAGGGCTAAAAGACCATCTGGGCAGTAGGTAAAATAGAGGTCAGTAGTTGCTCTTAAGAATTAGCTGAGAGCGGTAAAATAAGAATTGAAAATAAAGAAATAAAGATCGATTATAAATGAAAGGAATTGTTAGATTATTCATCTTGGTGCCATTGATCATTTGGTCATGTCAGCCCAAATCCCAGCCAGCAGTTACGCTGGATTCACCATCTAAAAAAGTCAATGTAACATTCGGTTTGACTCCATCTGGTCAGCCTTATTACACCTCATCTTTCGAGGGTAGTAGTGTAGTGGATACTTCCTATTTAGGTTTTGAGTTAGACGATGAGGTTTCACTGAAAAGTGGCTTTTCTCTGGAGAGCTCATCGCAAACGAGTTTTAATGAAACCTGGGAACAGCCCTGGGGTGAACAGCGGCTTATTCGTAATAATTATAATGAACTTACTTTGAACCTCAAAACCACCGAAGGCTACCTTCTGAATGTGGTTTTTAGGGCTTTTGATGATGGAGTTGGCTTCAGGTATGAGTTTCCTGAGCAGGAAAAGCTTGACGAATTCCAGGTTTTGGATGAAGTGACCGAATTCAACCTTTCCAATGATCAATCCGCCTGGTGGATTCCAGCTTATGAAGGCAATCGGTATGAGTACGAGTTTACCAAAAGTAAGGTGAGTGATTTGAACCTCGTGCATACTCCATTGACGCTGGAAGGAGAGACCTTTGTTGCCATTCATGAAGCTGCTTTGTATGACTATCCAAGTATGGTTCTAAAGGGTACGGGCTCATCCAAATTGGTTTGCGACCTGGTACCATACAGTACAACCGATCCAGTGAAGGCTTATGTCCAAACTCCTTTTGCTACTCCGTGGAGAACGATCCAATTAGGTAAGCAGGCTGGGGATCTGATCACCAACTACATGATTTTGAATCTCAACGAGCCGAATAAACTTGGAGATGTATCCTGGGTTCAGCCTGGAAAATATATCGGTGTCTGGTGGGAAATGTTTATTAACCTGGGTACCTGGCATCAAGGACCGAAACATGCAGCCAACACGAAGAATGTCAAGAAATACATTGATTTTGCTGCGGAGAATGGATTTAAAGGAGTACTTGTAGAAGGTTGGAATGAAGGTTGGGATGGTCCCTGGATGAACGGCGGCACCAAATTTGATTTCACCAAGCCATACCCGGATTATGACGTGGAGGAGTTAAGCAAGTATGCTGCCGACAAAGGTGTATACATCATCGGTCACCACGAGACTGGGGCGGATATTGAAAACTACGACAGCCAGCTTGACAGTGCTTACAAGTTCTTGTCGGACCATGGCATGAAAACAGTAAAGACAGGATATGTAGAGAATGGAGACACTTTGCCTAACGGACTCTATCATCATGGGCAAGCATTTGTGGAGCATTTTCAGCGTGTAATAGAAGCGGGAGCCAAGTATAAAACAATGATCGTGGCGCATGAACCGATACACGATACTGGTAAGCGCAGAACTTATCCGAATATGGTATCTCGTGAAGGAGCCAAAGGTCAGGAATACAACGCGATGGGCGGCACTGCATTGAATCATGTCACCGTTCTACCATTCACCAGAGGGTTAGCCGGACCGTTTGACTACACTCCAGGAGTATTTGGGGTTAAGGTAAAATCTACGGGTTATACTGTTCCCACTACCATAGCACGGGAATTGGCGCTCTACCTGGCGATTTATGCTCCGATGCAGATGGCCAATGATCTTCCTGAAAACTATGAAGGTCACCCGATGCTACAGTTTATTCGTAATGTAGCAACCGACTGGGAAACCACCAGGGTGCTTAGTGGAGAAATAGGTAAGCACATTGCAGTAGCGCGTCAGGCGCGAGGGACAGAAAACTGGTTTGTGGGAGCCATTACGAATGAAGACTCAAGAACCACTACCATCAACTTCGACTTTTTACCGGAAGGTGCTACGTATCAAGCGACGATTTACCGTAATGCTGATGATGCAAGCTACCCGGCTAACCCGGAAGCATTTGCTATTGATCAGCAGGAGATTACCAGTGAAACAGTCATTGATTTTGATTTAATTGGAGCTGGTGGTGTGGCCATCAGTCTGATGAAGAAATAATCACTGAAAGACATTAACCTTGATTATGCAATAGGAATAAGCTTTTTGCTAAAATATTGGTTATTTAG
>JAMWZA010000176.1 GCA_024305105.1 Marinoscillum sp. | reverse complement strand
AAGAGACAGTCGTAAAACCCTTTGATGATGCAGACTTGATTGCCAATGTGAAGCTGGCATTGTTCAAAGAGAAGAAGCAAGTTCTTATTACGGATAAATTTTTTGTAAGAGAGAAAAGTGGCCTGATAGCACTCGAACCAAATGATATACTCTACGCAGAGAGTGATAACAACTACGCCAACATTTATACCCATGACCACAAATATGTCGTTACACATACGCTAAAAGGTGTAGAAGAATCATTAGGGGATAAAGGTTTTTTAAGAGTGCATAAGTCTTACCTGATCAATTTTAGAAAGATAAGCCGGATCCAGGAGGGATATGTTTTTCTCGGTACTCACAAGATTCCGATTGGTAGAGCCCACAAGGAACAACTCTTAAAAAACCTCGCTATACTATAACGGTCGATGACATAAGACTTACTGTCGTTCACTAGAAGTAAGTTTGTAAATTGATAATTCTAGAAGACTTTCATGGTAAAACCCGTCTACCATGAAAACACTTATTACGCTCGCCGCATTGGCAATCATATTTAATGTTCAAGCACAACTCAATCCCAAATGGGCTCAGTCACTTAGTTATTTTGATGAGTATGTGGATGCCGGTACAGACAATTCCGGCAATGTGTACATTGTAGGTCATGAGAGTGGGAGTGTTCAATCCATTGTATTGGTAAAGTGCAGTGATGAAGGCTGTAGTGAAATAGCCACATATACACATACAGAAGATGCTGTTGCACATAAACTCGAAGTAGATGCCTCTGGCAATTGTTACGTGGTGGGTGCTCGAGTTGATGCCGCTCTAACGACTAACTACCAGGGACTAGTATTGAAGTACAATAGTTCGGGTGCACTGGGCTGGAGTGATTTTTATGATGGTGGAGGCAACATAGCTCAACAGGGGTTTGTTGATGCACACTTTACCGGGAGCCAGTTATATGTGGTAGGCACCTCTTATCAGGGCGCTATTTACAACAGAGACATTACGATAGCCAGGTTTAGTACATCAGGGACTAAAAATCAAGTACGTTATCAGGACAATGGTAGCTCTGATGGTTACAAAATTAAGGTAGTAGGGAGCACGATTCATGTCGGTGCTCTCGATGATGCTAATGACGACCTGCTGTACCTCACCTGCAGCACCAGTTTCACTTCAGGTTCCACGGTGACACTTGAGGAATCTACAGCGGTGACCTGGACATCTATCAATGAAATGGATACTGATGGCTCTACAATTTCTTTTGCCTATGATGCCGGTAGCACTACCCAAATCCGCACTTACAATGGCTCTTCGTGGGTAAGTATTACCAATTCTGATTTGTACGATGTTCGAGACATACTGGTCGATGGGTCCAATGTGCTCTTAACAGGTAGGGACCTGAAAACATCACCCAATGTTCATTACGAGCTTGTCTTTGTGAAATACCTAAACTCCTCCACAACCCTCCAGGAATATGAATCTCTTCAACCCAAACTCGGTAGTACTGATCACCAGGCTTTTAGCTCGCATGGTGTGGACATTTACAAAAATGGAGATGGCGATTATAGCATCATGGGAAACCTAATCTTAGACGATGACCCATCCGATGGGGACCCATCCATATCGAATTACGTGGGAGAAGTGCGGTTCTCTAGTAGTGGAAGTCAGCTGGGTTGGGACATCTATGAAGAGACAGGATTTACGGTAACCGGAGCCTTCAGCGATGGGGATAATGCTTACTTGCTCAGCGAGGACAAAGTATGGGTGCTTTGTGATGCGCCACTGGTGGATTTGGGAGTAGATATTTCAGAGGATTACGATCCATCTGGGAATGATATTTTACTTGATGCCGGAGCTGGCTATAGTTCATATAGCTGGTCAACAGGCGCTACCACTCAAACGATCACAGTAAATGATTCCGATACCTATTCAGTCACGGTGACGAATTCCAATGGCTGTGAGGGCACCGATGAAGTAGTAGTAGACATTAACCCCATTGATCAGACCATCATCTGGACTCAGGATATCAGCACTTTAGAGAAAGGGGATATTGTCAATTTGGATGCCACCTCTTCTTCTGGTTTAGATGTGGCTTTTGAATCAAGTAATGATCTGGTAGCAGGGGTGTTTTTGGATGTGGACCAATGGAAGGTTGAACTGAAAAAGGTAGGTACGGCAACAATCTCTGCGGTGCAGGATGGCAATGATAATTACAACCCAGCGGGTGATGTCGATCAGCAAGTAGAAGTGGTGCTTAAGTCTCAAACGCTCGATTGGCAACAAGATTTAAACACCGTTTATTACGGAGATTCATCCATAGTCCTTAATGCAACTGCTTCTTCTGGTCAGGCGGTGACCTACGCATCAGATGATGAAACGATTGCTGAGCCGATTTTTGAAGATGATAGCTGGTGGTTGTTAATCAAGAAAACTGGGGAAATAGCCCTTACTGTGACTCAGGACGGTGGAGACAACTACGAGGAAGTTACCCTTGACAAAAATGTTATTGTTGCTCCAGCTCGGTTTTACTGGGTCGGAAATGGAGGGGATATCATTGATTACGAGAACCACTGGGCGACAGCTTCAGGAGGGTCTACATTTCATTCGTTCAAGCCCAACAAATACTGCGATGTATTCTTTGACGCAAATAGTTTTGATAACGATGGTGCTTTTATATCCAATTCTGAGTCTGGCTTCAGTCATGACATCACGGTAGCTAATATTACTAACTCTCCTACATTCAATGTCAGCACATGGTTTACCTATGGCTCTATTGACTTTGGTACAGGAGGGGTAATTGATCAAACAAGATTTCTATTGATGTCTGATGAAACCGAGACCTTGGATTTTTATGGTCAAAATATAGAAGGAGGTGTGACAAGTGGATTTCAGACCAACGCTGATGGACAATGGGAGCTTCAGAGCGACCTTAATTTGCCTCCACTTGGTGCTAAAATGACACTTGTGAGTGGCACATTCAAGATCAATACTGGAGTTACGCTGACGATAGGAAGGTCAGCTAACATAGAAGCAGGCGCTACCATCATCAACCATGGAGATTTGATCATGACTTCCAGCTCCAATTTTAATGGGAAAGATGGGTTTACACTCTCTGGAAACGGCATTACCTTCCAACAAAACACCACTTTTGATGAAGAGACGGGTAAGTACAGCGTGGTGGGTAGTCCCATTACCAATGGTTCCACTTCCTCCCTGGGTTCGGTAGTTTATGCCTATGATGAGTCAGCAGATTTCAGTGTAGGTGAAGGTGCCAATCGTTTTGTAAAAGTGACTTCTCCCGAAATGATGGAGCCAGGACAAGGGTATTTTTCAGCCTTCACTGGGACGCTCGAGTTTACCGGCACGCCAAACTCAGGAACGGTAGATATTTCACTAGATCATACCACAAGCTCCGGAGATGAAGCAGACTATGATGGCTTCAATCTGGTGGCTAACCCGTATCCATGTTCCATTTCATTTTTTGATTTCTTGGATGCAAATGGGCCTGATGGGGCCGGGGCGATTGCCGGCAACATTTATATCTGGGTAGATGAAGGTAGCGACGAGGAACGTGGGACCAATGCAGACTACATGATTTGCAACGATATGGGATTTGCAGGGAACATGTCTCGGATAAGTAATTTCGACAACCGAATGCTTTCATGCCAGGGATTCTTTGTACAGGCCACGGGCACAGGCCAGACGCTGACCTTTACTGAGGATATGAAGACAACAGGAAATTCATATGATTACCAATATTTTAGAACAGAAGAACGACCAAAGTATTTCACCATTGGTTTGGGCCTGGAGGGTGTAAATAGTAGTAGTGCGCATGCACTTATCGGCTTTGCCGATGATGCAAAGTTAGGTGTGGACCACCGATACGATGCGGTTACTCTTTCCAATCCGCAGCTATCCATCTCCAGCTTAATTGATGGTCAACCATTTGCAATACAAGGAAGGCCGCTAGCTGATGTTTCCGATACTATTGATCTAAAATATTCCGTGGCTGAAGCTGGGATGATCACATTGTCCTTTGCTATGAAGAATGCAGGAATGAATGAAGTGATGCTTCTTGATAAGCAACTCAATAAAACAACTCATATAGCTGGATCGCTTCAGCATCAAATCCATTCAGATGCAGGGTCGTTTAGCAATCGCTTGGCCATCGTAGTTACTACCGGCGCTGTTTTGGCAGAAGACTCAAATCTGGACAGGTTTAAGCTATTAATGGGAACAGACCGAGCTAGAATAGTAGCGACACAAGAAATTAGTAGCCTGGCAATATATGATCTCAGTGGGAGAGTTCTACATCAAGCAGACAACCTTTTTTCTACGGAAATAAGTGTGCCACTTCAACAGGATGCTATCGGTATTCTAAAGGTTGTATTTTCGGATGGCACCTCCCAAGCCAAAAAAATTAAATTTCACTAAACGCCTTGTCAAATATGAATTTATTTAAAACGCTTTTGTGCTTGTCTTCCTTATTTCTATTGATTCCAGCCTTTGCACAGCCGGGCCCACCACCAGCCACACCCATAGATGGTGGTCTTGGATTACTTCTGGCTGCAGGTGGTGCCTATGGCATCAAAAAGCTGAGAGACCATAGGAAGGGTCACTAGCAAACCAACTCCACCAATAGACCGACGCTACCAGGGGTCGGTTTTTTTTGTTTCTGAGCCATCTGATGGAGGTAGTGACTATCTTTAACTGATAACAAATTCTACCGCAATTGAAAATAGGTGCCTTATTACTTTGTCTCACCATTAGCTTCTATACAAGTGGACAACATTTAGAACAGTATGATTCTTTAAAGGGTCAAGTGCAAAAGTGGCTGGGGGAGCGAATCGATTCTGCATTTTTCTATGCCACGCTTATGCTAGAAGAAGCCAGTCAAAATTCAGATCATGTAAAAGCGGGTGAGTCCATGATTTATCAGGGACTCGCTTATGGCTATATGAATGAGTTTGAGGAAGAAGAAAAATATTACCTAAAAGCCTTGACTTATTCAAGCAATCATTCGGATAGCGTAGGAATTGGTAAAGCACTTTTAAATATCGGAGTAAGTCAATTTTATCGAGGAGTATTGGATTCTGCGGCATACTATTATGAGCAAGCGCTTCGCGTTTTTGAGCCTATTAATAATACTCGATTTGCAGCGATGAGTCTCAATAATCTGGGTCAGGTTTATTCCAGATTGGATAAATACGAAGAAGCACAATCCGCCTACCAAGCCTCGTTAAAATACAAGATTTCCGCTAATGATTCGGTAGCCATTCTCAATACCTACTTCAATCTGGCCAGTCTTTCTTTGGCTGATAAAGCATATTTCGATGCGCTTAGCTACTCTAAAACCACACTTAATTTGGCGAGCTCACTTCAGGACTCGCTAGAAATTGGGGCCGCATATATCAACTTGGTGCTGGCCTACATTAATTTGGATAGTTTGGCGAAAGCAAAGACTAATTTGGCGAAAGCTATGGAGTATGAATTGCTCTTCAAAAGTGAAGAGATGATTTTGGATCTTCATTCTGCCGCTGCGGACCTGTACAGCAGACTGGGGGAGTTTTCTAAAATCCCAGTTCACCTAAATAAAATGAAGGTATTCCTTAGAAAAGATGCTTTTCCTGAGACACAGATGAAGTTTTATGAACTGTCCTATCAGCTGGCAAAAAGAAATAAAGAGACCGACGATGCATTAAGTTTTCTAGAACAATACATGGAAGTAAAGGACACTTACCTGTCCGAGTCGGTGCAGAAAAATGTAGCAGACCTGGAAAAACGATATCAAACTGAGCAAAAGGAAAGGCAGATTACAGAGCTGGAGTTAGACAAGCAAAATGCATCCCTGGCCCTGGCTAATTCCAACAATCAAAGGAATATCTTCATCTTTGGGTTTGTTATCATCATGATCGGATCTGGGTTTCTTTACTATCGGTACACCAATAAGAAGAAAACTTCAGATCTTCTGGCCATCAAAAATGCACAAATCACTGCTTCACTAGAGGAACGCGAAACGTTGCTAAAAGAGATTCACCACCGAGTTAAAAACAACTTGCAAGTCATATCGAGTCTTTTAAAGTTACAAGCTGGATCACTGGTGGATGAAGCGGCAGTGGATGCGGTAAAGGAAGGACAACATCGGGTAAAATCCATGGCGCTAATTCATCAAAAGTTGTACAGTGCAGAGGACATTCGTGGAGTGGATGTTCAGGACTATTTCGAGAACCTGATCGATGAGCTTAAACAGGCTTTTGGAGCTACAGAGGTTCGGTCCGAAGTGAATACATCCGGGTTAAAAATGGATATCGATACAGTGATCCCATTGGGGTTAATCATGAATGAATTGATAACGAATGCTTTTAAATATGCTTTTGATGATCTGGAGAACGGCAGGCTAGACTTGTCCATAGTAGAAGGTGGTGATCAGCTCATGGTTACCTTAAAAGACAATGGCAAGGGGTTGGATCAATCTACCATTGAAGCAAGCAATTCGTTTGGTTGGAAAATGATCAGATCGCTTTCGCGAAAGATCAAGGCAGAGATTGAGGTAGTGAATAATCATGGCACTACGATCACACTTACATTGTCTAGGTATAAATTAGTATCATGAGCAAGCCCACCATACTGATCGTAGAAGATGAACCCCTTATTGCAGACGATATTGCGGAGACTCTCGAAAGGCATGGTTACACCGTTTGTGGTATTGTTGATGAAGCACTAGAAGCTCTGGATGCTATCAATGAGCATTGTCCTGATTTAGCCTTACTTGACATCAATATTGAAGGCGATCAGGATGGAATTGAGCTTGCAAAACAACTAAGTGTTCCATTTATCTTCCTCACTTCATACTACGACAAGTCCACAATTGAGCGTGCCGGAAAGACAAACCCATCGGGCTACCTGGTCAAGCCATTTCAGGAAAATGATTTAATTGCCAATGTGGAGTTGGCGCTAAAAAGAAAGCACGCAAAGGCAACGTCTCCCGCATCACCAGAGAAGCTATTTGTGAGAAAAGATCAGGAGATCATTGCCTTGATGTCTGATCAAATCCTGTATGCAGAGGCTTTTGATAATTACACCAATGTTTACACCGAGGGCAGTAAGTACATCATTAGCCATACACTGAAGAGTGTAGAGGAAAAGCTACAGCATTTGGGGTTTTTCAGAATCCATCGTTCATTCTTGATCAACTTCAATGCGATTGATAGCATATCTGAAAACTATGTGTTTCTGAAAGGGCACAAGGTGCAGGTGAGTAAATCTTACCGTAAAGAACTGATGGACCGCCTTACGCTGATTTGATTGACTAAATCGATTGGTCATCCCACTAGTATAAAAGGTCATCTTACTAAAAAGTATTATTGAAATAATTGCACCTGGACGAATTTGAATCCTTAATTCAATTCACGTCCTATGAAATTTTTACAATTATTTACCGCCGCTTTACTGCTTTCGTCGCAACCATTGAGTGCCCAGATGACTGATAAATGGTCTGCCACTTATAGCAATCCAATTGGTCCCGGTTCTCTAGATTTTGTCAAATCAATAACAGATTCCAATGGCAATACGTATGTTTTAACCACTGCTTTTGCAGGATCTGATTATGATGTCATTCTCATCAAATTTGATGCAGATGGCAGTAAAGATTGGGATATTGAATACTCTTCTACCTATGGAGATTCAGAAGATTATGGAGTAGATCTGGAGCTTGATACGAATGAGGATATCTATGTATTGATCAATATCAATCCGGATGATGCCAGTGCCACGTCCATACCAAACGGATACATTATCAACAAGTATAATTCTTCTGGAACCGAACTTGCCAACTTTGAAGATGTAAACGATGCAACAGTTAAATTTGGAGCGGTTGCATATGATATCGGATTTAAGAATTCACAGATTTTTGTGACCTCCTCGCGGATATCTGGAAGTAATGGGTTTCAGGCCCGATTGAAACGACTAAGCACCTCTTTGTCTGTTTCGGCTACAGCCACTTATGATACAAGTGAGGATGATATTGCCGGCCAAGTGTATTTACCAGATGATGGCAGTAGTGAGCTTTTCTGGATGATCAATCAGGGTATGAATGTCATATGGAGATATTATAGTGTGAATTTTGCGAACGGATCGAGTACTTCTTTTGAGGATGTTGTGTACAACATTGGCTCTGAGGTGGCTGCAATCCATAAGGCGGTGGGACAAGAAGACATCTATGGGGAGTTAGCTGATGGACGCTATTTTATTGCTGAAATTGGAGTATCTAAAGTGATTTTTTCTAGTGCATATACCATCAACGATGCGTATAAGTCTGGTTCCAATATCTATGTGACAGGATCTAAAACCATCTCCACCCATGAGGAGCTTTTGTTTAGTGCCTATTCAGGAGGTGTCATGCAGTTTGAATACTATCTCGATGAGTCACATGGAAGTCTTAATTCGTCAGGCAAGTCTATCTATGACAATGGGGAAATTACCATTGGGGGCAATTTGATAAATGCTGGTTCTAATTACCCTGGAACAGTCACTTTTGATTCTGATGGACAAATCATTTCATCCCCGTACCTTGGCACAAGCTCTGAAAACGTGGTTGCTGCGCTGCTCGGTGCTGGGGCAGACAATACATTAATCGCCAATTCAGGTAACTCAATAGCATTGTATAGTCAGTGTTCTCCTCCAACAGCTGATCTTGGTGAAGATTTTACCTCAAACGAAGGAGATACGGAAACTTTAGGGTCTGATTTGCCGTCGGGTATGACTTACTCCTGGTCTACAGGTGCCACCAGCAAAACGAATGATGTTACCGAGGATGGTACCTACAGCGTTACAGTGACCAATGCCAATGGCTGCTCTGCTTCTGACGATATCACAGTAGACTTTTTATTGCCGGCACCCGATGCACCAACAATGTTGCATCCTACTATTGAGGAGTTTGGTTCACCCTATGCGGATATTGGGATCCATTGGACCAATGACGACCCATTGGCTACCAGTCATGTGGTTACCCAACTTTATCCAGACTTGGGAAGTGAGTTTGCTTCTTACTATTCTAGCACCACTGATTCAAAAGTTATCCAGGTCAGTTCAGCTACTTATGCTCGCTTTAGAGTGGCTGCTAAAAATGACGATGATGTCACCGGAGGTTCTACCACTTATTTTTCTCTAAACGGCTGCAACGAATATACCATGCAAGAGCTGGAAACATATTTGATCAACCTGACAGTAGCTGGGCAGGAATCAATAGGCGAAGGCAGCTCAGGAATCTACTCGTTAACAGGTTTTACTCCGGGAGATGATAAATTGAAGTCTTTTTTTGAATGGACATTCCCCACAGGCTGGGAGATTACAGAATACTCTCCAGTGATGGTCAAGGTAGATGTGACAGGAGGTGCCTCCAGTGGCCAGGTGAGTGTTGTAATAAGAAACGCCTGTACCGGAGAATCCACTGCTGCCATTACCAAAACCATCTATGCAATTAAAGACCAATCCATCACTTTTGACCAGCCTATGGATATGCAAGTTGGTGATGACCCTATTGACCTTGGAGCATTAGCCAGTTCGACCCTGGATGTGAGTTATTCACTTAGCAATGGAAACGGTGAGTTGGATGGATCCATGTTTACTGCGCTGCATGCCGGTACTGTTGTGGTCACGGCCAGTCAGGTAGGGAATAGTGAATACAATGCTGCCGATGATGTGGAGCGTACGATCACCATTAATAAGGGGGATGATGCCATTATATTTACTGATCTTGAGGATGTCGTATGGAGTGATTCTGATTTTGATCTGGACGATTTAGCTAGTAGTACGAGCGGTCGTCAAATCACTTGGTCAGGCAATAATTCATCAGTAGCTACTGTCACCTCGATTGGTGTCGTAAACCCTGCTTTTCCTGGAGATGTGACGATTGCAGCAAGTCTTTCGGCTGATGATGATTGGAATGCGGCGTCAAATGTTGAGCAGGTTTTGATGGTAACCAAGGCTGATCAGACGATCACTTTTGACCCACTTCCAGCCAAAACAGAAGGCGATCAAAATTTCAACTTAAGTGCTTATGCGAGTTCGAGCTCGACCTTGACAGTCAGCTATTCAAGTAATGAGACATCAGTAGCATCTATTTCAAATGGGCAGATAGTCATTGAAGGACCTGGTACAGCTACGATTACTGCATCCCAATCGGGTAATGAGTACTATTTCGCTGCACCAGATGCGGAGCAATCGATTACTGTTACTGAAGGAACATACATCTGGGAGGATGGAATTTGGAACTTAGGTGAATCCTCATCACCAAGCCTGATACCGGATAATACTGATAATGTAGAGATTCGAGAGAACTACGCTTTTTCTATTCAGGGTACATTTGCAGCCAAAAATTTGACAGTAACCGAATCTGGAGCTGTAAGCGTTAATAATGAATCGACATTTGAAGTCAAGGAGAATCTAACGAATAATGGCAGCCTGACAATCCAGGCAGGATCATCCCTAATCACTTACGACGGCAACACTATTGCTGACAACATCACGATCAAGCGCAACACTCGTTATTCGGATGGGAAGTACAGCTTTGTTGGGACTCCTGTGGAGCAAGATGCAAGTATTAACGGAGCTGATTTAGGTTCTCATGTGTACAAATATGATGAGACTGCCTCTTCAGACCCTAATTCACTTGGTCGCTGGATAGACGCATCTACAGATGAGCTGGTACCAGGCTATGGATATACACAAGCAGATCAAAAACCGATAGAGTTTGTAGGTACACCAAATGATGGCATGATTTCTTATACAGCATCAGACGATAATGATGGTTATCACCTGGTTAGTAATCCATACCCAGCCGCCTTAGATGTAGACGAATTTATTGATGGGAATCCAGCTACCACCGAAACCATCTATATCTGGGATGACAATGGCTCTGATACGGGAAGGCGTACTAACAGCGACTATATCGTGGCTACCAAATCAGGAGCTACAGACAATGGGGATCCGGATGTAAGCCGTTGGAACGGTCACATTGGGTCCATGCAAGGCTTTTTCGTCCAAATGGATGGATCTGCAGGTACAGTGACTTTTACAGAAGACATGCGTGTGAGTGGCAATAATGCAGATG
>JAMWZA010000175.1 GCA_024305105.1 Marinoscillum sp. | reverse complement strand
ATTCCTCCCTTTGTTTTTTCGGGCACGAAATCTTTCGCAATAAGTGACATAAAAAAGGCGATTTGGTTAATTCGATCTGAAAATATGAAATTTTCGAATATTAAACTAGATTAAATTAAGAACGATCGCAGCAGTTGGCATTATTTCTGGTATTGGTATCTTCGTACTTTAATCACCTGATCATGAACAGATTTTTACAATTAGCCCTTATTCTTACCATCTTGGCCGGTTTGTTGGGCTGTGCCAGTGGCAAGAAAGCCCTCAAAAAAGGTAATTATGACAAAGCTGTAGCGCAAGCCGTGAATCGTCTTAGATCCAATGAAGATCACAAGAAAGCGTCCACTACGTTAAGAAAGGCTTATCGCTACGCGGTAGAACAGCATCTAAGCAACGTCGATAGAGCCAAAGCTTCTAATGACTTACTCAAGTGGGAAAGTATCGCCAGAGATTACCAACAAATCAACTTCCTGTATGACGAGATTCTTCGCTGCCCGGGATGTAGAGATGTAGTTCCGAACCCAGTAAAATACGATGCCCAGTTGGCTTCAGCGAAGCGAAATGCTGCCGATGTACGGTATGATCTGGGTGTAGAAGCCCTCAAATACAAAAAAGATCGCATCAAGGCGATAGAGGCTCATGAGCATTTTTTGGTGGTACGAGATTTTGTGCCTCGATACAAAGACGTAGAAGAGAAGATGCAGGAAGCGATTTACCATGCCACGCTACGAGTCGTAGTGGAGCAGATACCTTCGCCTACACGGATGTTCAATGTGAAACATGAGTTCTTTGTCAATAAAATCAACGAATACCTGCACAACGCCCGAATCAATGACTATGTGCGATTTTATACTCCCGGTGAGGCTGATGCTGAGAAATTGGATTATGTAGATCATGTGATTCGGATGGAGTTTGATCGGTTCAACCTTGGGAATGTTTTTAGTGGAAAGGAAACCAGAGAGGTTTCAAGAGATAGTGTGGTGATTGCTACGCGTGATGGAGAAGATATCTACGGAACTGTAAAAGCAAAGTTAACCGTCCACGAAAAAGCAATAACCGGATCGGGATTGCTGGATTTTAAGGTCTATGACAATGAGCGTAATAAGGTGATTACACAGGAGAAGTTTCCAAGTGAATATACCTGGTCCATTCGCTGGGCATCCTACAATGGTGACGAGCGCGCTCTTAGCGAGGAGGAGATGGCCATGGTGAATACGGTGGAAGCTTCAGTGCCAAACCCGCAATGGATGTTTGAGGAGTTTACCGCGCCACTGTATGATCAGGTGATTTCAAAAATTAGCAATTACTATCGGGGGTATTAAGGAAGAACCAAGGGGCGTTTACCGTGCCGTCAGGTGTTTCCACCTGAAGGGATATCTACAGAACGACTATATTTAACTATCGGCTTACCAGATCGGCCTCTATATGATGAGAAATCCCTGCTCCTAGGACAAACTACAGGCAATAACGGGAGCATTAACCCCTGAAAAAAAAGTCAGAATGAGCAAATAGTTCATTCTGACTTAAAACCCATTTTGTGCTGAATCGTTAAAGAGGTGCCTATTTTCCCTGCTTCTTTGCCCAGTTATCTCTGAGCGTAATCGTTCTGTTAAAGACAAGATTGTCCTCTGTGGTATCTTCATCCACTCGGAAGTATCCAACGCGCTCAAACTGCACCTGATCACCTACTTGAGCATCTTTCAAAGAGCCTTCCAGAACCGCTTTGGTATTGATTTCCAGAGAGTCAGGATTCAGGTGATTTTTGAAATCGTCTTCGATTTCGTTCAGGTTTTCTGTTTGGAACAGACGATCGTAAAGTCTGATTTCCGTATTTACCGCGTGTTTGACAGATACCCACCCTAGAGTTCCTTTTACTTTCTTACCACTGGTGTCCTGACCACTTCTGGTTTCAGGATCATACTCGGCATAGATTGTAGAGATCTCGCCGTTCTCGTCTTTATCAAACCCTGTACACTTGATGATGTAAGCATATTTTAGTCTGACCTCTCTATCAGGCCCCAATCGGTACCATTTTTTTGGACTAGGTGGGTTCTCTAAGAAATCTCCCCGGTCTATATACACCTCTCTGCCAAACATCATGTCGCGAGTTCCAGCGGATTCGTCTTCTGGATTATTGATGGCGGTAAGCGTTTCTTCTTTGTACTCTGGCCAGTTGGTAATGACCAACTTCACGGGATCAAGGATGCCAAAAACACGATTGGTCTTCTTATTCAGATCTTCACGAACAGCATGTTCCAAAAGCGCAACATCAGTGATGCCATCTCTTCTAGCCACCCCGATTGATTTGGCAAATTTCTTAATGGACTCTGGAGTGAATCCACGCCTTCTGATTCCTGAGATCGTTGGCATTCTTGGGTCATCCCACCCTGACACGAACTTACCTTCGACTAACTCCAGCAGTTTACGCTTGCTCACTATGGTGTAGGACAGGTTTAATCGCGCAAACTCAGTTTGCTTGGAGGGGAATATTTCCAGTTCTTTAATCAACCACTCGTACAGAGGTCGGTGGACTTCAAATTCCAACGTGCAAAGCGAATGGGTTACATTTTCAATGCTGTCGGACTGGCCATGGGCAAAATCGTATGTTGGGTAAATACACCAATCGCTGCCTGTTCGGTGATGGTCTACGTGTTTGATCCGGTATAGAATTGGATCGCGCATGTGCATGTTAGGCGAAGACATATCAATCTTGGCCCGTAGTACTTTTTGGCCATTTTGATATTTACCATCACGCATCTCTTCGAAGAGTTTCAGATTTTCTTCAGCCGTTCTGCTACGGTATGGACTTTCTTTTCCAGGTTGTGTTGGCGTTCCTTTGATTTCATTGAATTCCTCCTGACTCAGATCGTCAACATAGGCTTTGCCTTTGTTAATTAACTTTTTCGCAAAGTCGTACAACTGAGGGAAATAATCTGAGGCGTAATATTCACCATCCCAGTCAAAACCCAACCATTTCACATTACTTTTGATAGACTCTACATACTCCGTTTCTTCCTTCTCAGGATTGGTGTCATCAAAGCGTAGATTACACTTGCCGTTGAACTTTTGAGCGAGACCAAAATTCAAATGAATGGACTTGGCATGGCCAATGTGCAAGTACCCGTTTGGCTCTGGAGGAAAACGCGTTTGAATGGCCTGATGCTTTCCGCTTTTCAGGTCATTCTCAATCATTTGCTCAATGAAGTTCAGTGATTCTCTCTTTTCGCTTTCCATGGGTATTGAAAAATTTGTCGCAAAGTAAATAGAAACCATAGACAAAACGGAGTGTTTGGTACAGCTTTCCACGGAAGGCATAAAAAAACGGGGTGTAGAGAACTACACTCCGTCTGAAACATAATTTTTATATGATCTGACACTCGGTCAGATATGAAGAGGATTCTACTCCGTCTGAGTAGATCTTGTTGGTCTAACGGCGGAAATCTGTCTACGTTGAGAACTAATCGTTAAAAAACTGTAAACTGTAGATTAACCCAGCGATTTGGAGTGAAAAGAGAAGGGTAGGAGTTTTCGGACATCATCCACCACGACAAATTTTCCAGTGTGATCTCCCATCAATATTCGGATAGGAGTAGACTGCACATTGGCATATTCCATCATCACTTGTCGGCAGTTACCACATGAAAACGCATCTGCAGGTTCCTTTTTCTGATTGCGAGCGACAATGGCAATTGTGATAATGGGCTGTTTGCTCAGGGACTTTGCTGAAAATAGGGCAACTCGCTCCGCACAGAGCCCTGATGGGTAGGCGGCATTCTCCTGATTATTGCCGATCACAATGGAGCTGTCCTCCATTAAAACGGCACTACCTACGGTAAAATTGGAATACGGCGCATGGGCACCTGACATTGATTCCTCAGCTTTAGTTATGAGTTGTTGATCTTCTTTTGAAAGTTCGTTTTTCGCTAGCGTTTGATACGCTATCTGAATGTTGTTCATCTGGTAACATTTTGTGATGGGGCAAATTATACGGAGCTAACCCTTCTTAGGTTTAGAAAAAGCTGAACGTGCTGATTTGTCTAACAAATTCAACAGCCGATGGAGGATACATGATTATTGCAAATACAACTCCATAGACGGCACCATACAAGTGTGCTTCATGGTTGATGTTGTCACTCATGTTTTTACCCTGAAAATACGAATACAGTACATAGACAATTCCAAGGATAAATCCCGGGATCGGGATGGCCGCAAACAGGTAGATATTTCTCAAAGGGAAATATAAGATGCTGGCGAAAACCATTGCTGATACAGCTCCTGACGCACCCAGACTGTTGTAATTAACCTGATCCTTTTTCTTCCAGGCGCCTGGTAGGTCTGAGACAATTATCGCCGAAAGATAAAACAGTACATAGACCACCGTGCTGCTTGGACCCAGGAGTTCCCCAAACACATTCTCCACTGCGCGCCCAAAGAAATAGAACGTGAACATGTTGAATCCCAGGTGGATAAAACTACCATGAATAAACCCTGAGGAGATCAGTCTCCAATACTGTTGCCGATGAAACACCATGTACGGGTTCATCATCCATTTTTGCAGCATTACGGGATTACTCAGTGCTCTGATACTTATGAGTACTGTTATGGCTATGATGATTATTGTTACAGTCATTTTATTTTTCTCTTTTCATTAACTGTTCAGCAAACCCCTTCAGAGTCGCTTTACCACTTTCCCTTGCTTCCAACGAATCCAACAAAGCGAATGACTCATCAAAATATTGATTCATTAATTCGCTGGTTAATTCCTTTATGCCGATTTCATCGTAGATGGCCGTTACGGCCTGGACTTTTTCAGCGGCATCAAACTCATTCTTATCGATCCATTCGTCGAGTTGGATTTTCTGTGATGGGTTGGCCAATTCAAGGGCTTTGATCAAAAGGAACGTTTTCTTATTGGAAATGATGTCTCCACCGACTTGTTTGCCGAATTTGGATTGATCGGCGTATACATCCAGCAGGTCGTCCATTAGCTGAAAGCCAATTCCCATTTTCACTCCTATCTCATAGAGCTTCTTTCTGTTTGGCTCAGACATCCCTCCTAGTAACGCACCATACTCCAGGCTAAACCCAAGTAGGACAGCTGTTTTTAACCGAATCATGTTGATGTAGGCATCAATGCTCACGACATCTTGAGATTCAAAGTTCATATCGATTTGCTGACCTTCACAGACCTCTACTGCGCACTTATTGAATTGGCGAATAGTCTCCGCGAGTATTTCTGGCCTTACCTCCAGCAGAAGGTCGTAGGCCTTTACCAACATGGTATCACCACTGAGTATGGCTACTGTACTGTTCCATTTTTCATGAACAGTTGGTTTGCCTCGGCGCAATGGCGCTTCGTCCATGATGTCATCGTGCATCAAGGTGAAATTGTGAAACACTTCCACTGCCAGCGATTGCCTTACGATGGATTCCGGATCTTCTTTCACCAGTTGATATCCCAATAGTACCAATAGCGGTCGCATGCGTTTTCCTCCAAGGGATAGAATGTAGGTGATCGGTTCGTAGAGTTCCTGAGGGTCTTCGCCAAACTGGAGCTGAGCTATTTCGCCACCAATGAGGTTTTGCAGTGATTTGATGTCGGTCATTCTTCGATTTTCACAAGGTCTAAATCGATCGTTCGTCGGTCGATATCAGTCTTAACTACTTTCACCGTGAGTTTGTCACCAAGCGTGATGATTCTTTTGTTGCGCTTGCCAATGATCCGGTAATTTTTCTCATCAAATTCATAGAAATCATCATCCAGATCGGCGAGTCTTACCATTCCTTCACACTTGGTTTCGGTAATTTCCACAAAAATACCCCACTCAGTCACTCCTGAAACGATTCCTTCAAAATCTTCCCCAAGCATAGATTGCATAAACTCTACTTGCTTGTACTTAATTGAAGCCCTCTCAGCATCGGCGGCATTTTTTTCACGCTCCGAGGAATGAACGCATTTCTTTTCTTCGGGCTCTACTTCTACTGGCTTTCCTTCATTCAGGTAGTGCCACAGTAATCGATGCACCATCACATCCGGATACCTCCGTATCGGAGATGTAAAGTGCGTGTAGTGATCAAACGCCAAACCAAAGTGAGGCTTGGCTTCTGTCGTGTATTTGGCCTTAGCCATGGACCTGATTGCTAGTTGTTCCAGCACGTTTTGTTCTGGCTTCCCTTCCACATCATCCAGTAGCTTGTTGAGGCTGTTCGAGATGTTGCCTGAGGTACTCAGTTTGTGACCAAACTTTGCTGCAAACTTCCCAAAACTGTCCAGTTTTTCTGGGTCTGGGTTGTCGTGTGTTCTATAAACGAAGGTGTATTGACCGTTTTCCCCACGTCCCCATTTGTAAATGTGTGTGGCTACTTCTCGGTTGGCGAGCAGCATAAATTCTTCAATCATTTTATGGGCGTCTTTACGCACCTTTGGAATGACTGCCAAAGGTTTGCCCTTTTCGTCTAGCTGAAATTTTACCTCAGTAGTTTCAAAATTTACCGCTCCATTTTTGAATCGCTGGTCCTTAAGCTTGTAAGCAATTTCGTTGAGCAATCGAATTTCCTCAGCAAAATCACCTTCTCCTGATTCTATCCGCTCTTGCGCTTCCTCATACGTAAATCGTCTGTCGGAATGGATGATCGTGCGCCCAAACCATTTCTTCTTTACTTTTCCCTCCGTGTCCATAATAAAGGAGGCCGAAAAGGTAAGCTTGTCTTCGTTTGGTCTAAGCGAACACAATCCATTTGAGAGCTTCTCGGGAAGCATCGGGATGGTTCGATCTACCAGATAAACGGAAGTAGCTCGCTGTAAAGCCTCTTTTTCCAGTATGGATTTTGGTTTTACATAATGCGAGACATCAGCAATATGGACGCCTATTTCGTAATCGCCGTTATCCAGTTTTTCGATGGACAAGGCATCGTCAAAATCTTTGGCATCTGCAGGATCTATGGTGAATGTGGTAATTGGACGGAAGTCTCTACGCTGCTTTAAATCATCAGCGCTGATCTCTGTAGGTATTTTTTCAGCAGCTTGTTCCACACTTTCTGAAAACTGAAAGGGCAACCCAAATTCAGCCATGATGGAATGAATTTCTGCATCGTTCTCGCCAGCAGGCCCTAATACATTGATGACCTCTCCAAGTGGGCTGCGGTTTTTCGCATCGTGCCATTTCGTGATTTTGACAATCACCTTATCATTGTGCTTGGCTTTTTTGATTTTCTCCGGGTAGACCATCACATCAAAATGGACGTTTCGATTGTCAGGGACTACAAAACTGAACTTTTCAGATACTTCGATTCTTCCTACGAATTCGTCTTTGGTGCGGGAAACGAGCTCGGTAACCCTACCTTCTGGACGGAAGCCATCCATCGGTGGGCGGGTCATCTGTACTTTTACAATGTCCTGGTCGATGGCAAATTTTAGGTCATCCGATTTTACCCAGATATCATCTTCGGATTCTTCACAGATAATGTAGGCAAATCGTGAATTCACATGATCTACCCGACCGATCAATTCAGGTGCTTCTACAGCACTTATAAATCGACCGTCTGGCGCTTTTTCTATTTTACCTTTGGCTTCCATACTGAAGAGTATGTCTTTCAAAGCCTCTTTGGATTTCTTATCTCTGAGTTTTAATTCTTTGATTAATTGTCGGTAGCTGAATCGTTCGCCCAGATTGTGGGCAAACACGCTTCTCAGCTCGTCTTTCAGTCGTTTGACCGTATTGGTATTATTGGAAGGCTTTCCGCCTTTGTTTTTCTTTCTTTTCTTACTCATATAGAGTTTCTAACTAACTATTGTAATATTTTTTTCTGCTACTGTAGGGAGTACATTCATTTTTAGAAAAAGTTGTGCCGTAGCAATCACGTCTCCCTGACAGTACGTTTCAATTCGTTGAAGCCCATTTGCTTCTTCGTAGTAAACCTGGTTTACCATAGACCCGTCAATGTCTGATTTACTGGAGGGGATATCAAAAATGGTCGTGAGCAAATCGAGTGAGGTGAAGTTCTTTCGATCGCCAAACTTCCACATTTCCATGGTGTCGAGAAAATTGACCTCCCATGGTTTCTTACCGGAGTTGTCCAGTACATATGGGAGTTTTATCCCATTGATGAGCATTCTGCGGCTAAGATACGGAAAATCAAACTCCTTACCATTGTGGGCACATAAACGTAAGCTTTCTGGGTCAAATTTTGTTTCCAAAAAATCTCGTATCTCCATTAGTAACGCTTTTTCATCGTCTCCGGTTATGGATTTTATTCTTAATGCGAGATCGCCATCAGGCAAATCATGAAAAATGCCAAATGCGACCGTAATCACTTTGCCAAACTCAGCATAAATACCTGCTCTCTCAGTAAATAATTCATCAGGTGTATGTTCCTCTTCATTTCTCAGAAAGCTAGACTTTCTTTCCCAATGCTTTTTAAGGTCAGCATTAAGTTTCTGATAATCTTTGTTAATGGCTACTGTTTCAATATCCAGAATGAGGAGGTTTCGTAAGCGCGGATCCATAAGTGTCGGTTAGTCTCCACAAATTACAAAACTTGACATCAGCTTTGCAAGTGATGTGTTATTGATGGAGCACACCTTCCAACTTTAACTCTGGGATGAAACTGAGATTATCTTTGATGATGGTCTCCGGTACAAAAATGTATTTCTTGTCATAGAGCTGTCCTGCAATATAAAAGCTCACCCAATATTCGTTATTCAGATGAAAGACTTCTTCTGCAATTGGTTCAATAAGTGCATACTCGCCTGGCTCAATTTGGGGGATCATATGACGAAGAACTGAGGTTTTTTGTTCCGTTCCGTCTTTTTTGCCATACCCTTTGCTTGTCACCATCACGGTGTCTAGCTGTTTGTCATGCCGGTTAAGTAAGTATACTTTCCATCCTTCACTGTCTTTCACAACACTGACAAATACATTTTCTATCTGCGGAAATTTGATGTCTTTTTTCATTCTACTATCTCCATTTCGAACAAGTCCACAATATGATCTTTCACTCGATTTTCTACCTCCGTCATATCGGGAGCATACCCCAGTTCTTTGTCTAAAGAAGTTACTGCTTTATCATCGATACCACAAGGAACAATATTTCCAAAATAGTCCAGATCCGCAGTTACATTGAAGGCAAATCCGTGCATGGTCACCCAGCGACTACACTTCACACCCAGAGCACAAATTTTACGTGCCTTATCCTTGTCGTTATAATCGATCCATACGCCGGTAAGTCCATCTATCCGACCGCCTTCAATTCCATAGTCCTTCAGAGTAAGAATGACGGCCTCTTCCAGGTATCTGAGATACTTGTGGATATCTGTGAAGAAGTTGTCCAAATCGATGATCGGATATCCCACCAACTGCCCGGGCCCGTGATAGGTAATGTCTCCACCTCGATTGATTTTATAATACTTGGCTTCCTTTTCGATAAGCCCTTGCTGATCAAGCAGTAAGTGTTCTGGTTTGCCACTTTTACCCAACGTATACACATGTGGGTGTTGACAAAAGATCACCAGATTTTCAGTTGGAGTTTGCTCTTCGTCAGGTAGTTTCCGGTTGGCAATCTTCCGGTCCACCTGCGTTTTGAAAAGCGCTTCCTGATAGTCCCAGGTCTGCTTGTAGTCTTTCAGTCCCAGGTTGATGAATTTTGTATGCCTGTTTTGTGCCAATTACTTGTCGATATAAGACTCCAACAGCGTGGTGCCAGTAGAAGTTTCAAACGTATAGTGTTCTATGGCTGCCGGAACTAAAACAACATCTCCCATCCCGATTTCTTCCCTGCCTTCTGAAGTCACTAATGATCCACTTCCTTCCAGACAGATATAGATTTTAAAGCAATCCAATCCAGAATGGTCTACCGAATGATCACCTGTTAAGTGAAGCTTGTTGGTTTTGAAATATTCACAGGACACGAGGTTAACCGCCTCATCTTGCTTATCTAAATAAGGTGACTTGTACTGATCGTACTTTTTGTAGTCAATTGCATCCAGCGATTCCTCGATGTGTAGTTCCCGCTTATTGCCTTGATCATCTGTCCGATCAAAATCATAAATTCGATAAGTTACATCGGAAGTCTGCTGGATTTCGGCGAGCAATAATCCTTTACCAATCGTATGCACCCGTCCGGCAGGCAGGTAGAAGACATCTCCGGCTGTTACTTCTTCCCGGTTGAGGATTTCTTCTAACTTCCCTTCATCAAAAGCCTTTTGGTAAGAATCACGATCCACTTCCTGTGAAAATCCGCTAATCAGTGATGAACCTTTATCGGCTTGCATGATGTACCACATTTCAGATTTTCCAAATGAGTCATGTCGCTTCTGTGCCAGCTCATCATCTGGGTGCACTTGTATGGACAAATCGTCATTTGCATCGATGAACTTAATTAGTAGTGGGAATTCTTTTCCAAACTGAGCTTCAATCCTTTTGCCCAAAAGATCACCCCCATGCTTGTCGATAAGAGCGGTAAGTAACTCACCTTGTGAGCGGCCATTGGAGACCTCAGAAATGTTGCCTTTTACTCCAGAGAGTTCCCAGGTTTCACCACAATTTGGAAGCGGTGAAAAATCTTTACCTAAAATGGTTTTGATCTTTTCTCCACCCCAGAGTTTATCTTTAAAAATAGTTTTGAACTTGTATGGGTATAGGCTCATCCTAATTATCAGGGTTTATGAATACGAAAAATAAGGGCAAATATGGGGAAGATTTGGCGGTTTCTTACCTCCGCAATAAGGGATTTGAGATCATAGAGCGAAACTTTAGGCATCGAAGAGGAGAAATCGATGTGATCGGGATCTTAGATAATGAGTTGCTCGTCTTCTTTGAAGTAAAATTTCGAAAAGGCGATGGGTTTGGCGAACCCGAAGAGTTTGTCTCCAGAGCTCAGGAACGTAAGATCATCGATGCTGCCGAAGAGTATATTTATGGAATCAACTGGCACAAAGACATCCGTTTTGATATCATATCCATCAAGCATGGCGAAGGGATAGAACACATAGAAGATGCTTTCTATTGACTTTACGCAGCCTTGGCCTTTTTCGCTAATTCTTTGGCCTCTTCTTTATTTTTAGAATACTTAATATGATCAGGCACACCTCTCAGATCC
>JAMWZA010000174.1 GCA_024305105.1 Marinoscillum sp. | reverse complement strand
TTTGACTTAGAATTGATTTTAGTTTTGTCCGTTTCATACGATTTGATAGAAGACCAAATTCTGATAGGTTTAATTCAGATTTTCCTTCTGAAATATGATTCTGTAAAAGAAAGCCTATAGGTTGAACATTACTGTACCATGGGTATTTGGTTTGGTTGCTATGACAATCATAACAGGATGCTCGGATAATATTTCCAATGACAACTGGAGACTCGTAATGCTCAATAAAATCAGCATTGGTAACTGGTTCTATTTCATTGCGTTGGACGGGGACAAATTGAATCCCCACCAACACAATTAAAACTATCCATAGAGATAATTTAAGCCATTTTTTCATTTCATTGAAATGGTTTCTTTCACCGAACCACAAGTCAGCATTTTGCTGCCAAACAATGGGTTTTTGATCTCTTGAGAATCACTCAGCCAACTACCCCCTTTTCCCTTGTCGTACATCGGGCAATACTGTTGATAAAGTGTTATGTCCGTTCCTGTGATTGCAAGCAAGTCCATGAAATCTTTTGCCATGCCTTCAAAATGCTCACGTTGATGAGCTATTTCGCTTTTAGCAATGTGTTCACCATGTTCTTTTACTACTTCCAATATTTCCTTAATCTCGGACTGCTTGGATGCTTCAAAAGTGTTAAGGTCTATACTTGAAGCCGCTTCTGCAAGTTTTTGACCTGCGCTGGCAGCCGCTCTTGCATCGTCTTGAACTAGGGCATTTTTAATTACCAGGTATTGATCGATCAATTGAGAAATGGACTTATTTTCACTCGTTTCCACAACTGAAACATCTGATATTTCATCCTCTGCTTTATGATTCATGGCACTATGATCATGGACACCATTTCCATATTCATGATCGGTAGATTTTTTATTGGCACATGCAATTAATGAAAATGAGATACCTGCTACTAAAGCGAGTGTTAAGATTGAATTTGATTTTTTCATTGTATTAAAATTTAGAAGTTAAACATTTGAATTAGTGATAAGCCAAGAACGATGAAGGATATGATACCCCATATTATTCTGGAAGCCCATTTATTAAATATTGAGGGAGGTGCATTGTCTCCGATTTTGCAACACTCTTTCATTTTATTGTTTTGGTGTTTTCGCCACAAGAAAGCATTGACTCTCCGAAATATGGATTTTGAATTTCTTTATCCAGACTCAACCAATCTGCTCCATTGTTAGAGCCTGCCATTGGGCAATGCTGAACATAAATAGTAGTAGATAAAGGATCAAAAGATTCTGCTGTTGCTATCATTGAATTGGATATGCTGATGAACTTTTCTCGAATGGCTTTGATGTCACCAAGATGTTCGATGTGCTGTAAAACTGTTTTCAACGCAGTTGACTGTTGCATCCATAAAGAGTGTGCATCTCCTTTAAAAAGGTTCATATCAATCTTTCCTAAGGAGTTGTTCATCGCCACGCCCGATGCTTTTGCTTTTTCAAAATCATCACTGGCCAATGCAATCTTCAATTTGAAGTAGTTGTCAAAAAGTGGTTGTAAAGACTTTTTGGCATCCTCTGATATTGTTGTTTTCTTAGATGAAACAGGCATTTTTTCCATATTTGAATTGGTATTTCCCCCATGGTTGTGGCCAGTCATGGCTACACCACCTTCCGGGTTCATCATACTTGGTTTGCCTGCTAATTGTGCTGCTGCATCAATACTGAAGGTACCATTGATTGCAATTTCTTCACCAGGCTGCAAGCCATCTTCAATCACATAACTTTCACCTAATTCTGGACCCAAAGTAACTTCTCGCATGATGAAACTTACACCTTGAGCTGACATTTGCATCACATAAACTACAGAGCGTTTGCCCGTCCACATTACAGCAGTTTTAGGGACAGTTAAGGATGTATAATTGGTATTGGTTTTTGCTTCTATCGTTCCAGTTGTGAACATTTCTGGTTTGAGCATTAAACCTTTGTTTGTTGCTTCAAGTCTTGCTTTTGCCACTCTGGTCTTTGGATCGATAACAGGATCGATGTAGCTAATTTTTCCTTTAAATGTTTTACCAGGTATTGATTGCACTGTGTATATCACCGCATCACCTTTGTTTATCCAAGTCATATCTGTCTCATACACATCAAAAAGCACCCATACTTTAGATAAGTCCGCTATTTCATATAAGGCTTCCCCTTGTTTGATATAGTCACCCAGATTGACCATTTTTTTAGTTACATATCCTGAAACATTGGCGAGAATTGGAAACTGTTCTATGGTCTTATTTGATTTGACTATCTGATCAATCTGTTTGTCTGAGAGTTTCCAGTTTTTCAATTTTTCTTTGGCAGCATTAAACAATGCAGGCTGTGTTTCTTTTATTTTTTTGGCTTCAAACAATTCTTCTTGTGCAGTCACCAATTCAGGGGAATACACATTTGCCAAAACCTGACCTGCCGACACAAATTCTCCTGTAAAATTGACTGAAAGCTTTTCAATCCTGCCTGGGATGTGTGAAGATTGGGTAGATAGCAAACGTTCATCTGCCTGTACTTTTCCATTTAGACGAATTGATTTATCAGCCTTACCCTTATTAACCACCATAGTTTGAATCTGTGCCAACTGCATGGCAGTTGGTGACATGCTCACTGCCATAGGGTCTAATTCACCATCTGTGGATTCCAAAGGAATCAAGTCCATACCACAAATAGGACAATCGCCTGATTCACTCTTCCTGATCTGTGGATGCATAGAGCATGTCCAAATTGTTTCGGAATCTGCCATTGCAGTATGGTTATGTTCATCCGTTTGGTTTTCATTGGATCTTCCGAAAATTATCCAGCCAAGTAGCAAGCCGATAGCCATTGTGCTTATGGCTATAATTACTGTTGTTTTATTTATATTTTTCATCTTAATTCTTGATTTGTCTTTTTAATAATTGTGCATTGAAAGCAACTATCACAGTGCTAAGGCTCATTAGAACCGCACCGATGGCAGGGCTGAGAATAATCCCAACACCTGCCAAAACACCAGCAGCTAAAGGAACGGCTACAATGTTGTAACCTGCTGCCCACCATAAGTTTTGCATCATTTTTTTGTAAGTAGCCGCACCGAAAAGAATCAAATTGGCAATGTCTTTCGGGTTACTGTTGACCAAAACAATATCAGCCGTTTCGGCTGCTACATCTGTGCCCGAACCAACGGCAATCCCCACATTAGCCTGTGCAAGAGCAGGGGCATCATTTACACCATCACCCGTCATGGCTACAAATTCACCTTTTTCCTGAAGCTCTTTAATGATGCGTTGTTTGTCTTCGGGGAGTACTTCTGCATAGAAGTTGTCCAAAGAGAGTTGCTGGCTAACTGCTTTTGCCACTTGCTGGTTATCACCTGTTGCCATGTAAACTTTTATACCTCTCTCTTTTAGCGTATTTATTGCTGATAAAGATTCTGGTCGAATTTCGTCTGCAAGGGCAATGTATCCTGCCAATGAATTGTCAATCAAAACAAATACTACCGTTTCATCCTCTGTTTTAAAAGCATCAGCTGGAGTGTCAAATCCCTGCTCTGTAAGCATTCCTGGACTAACAATTTTGATTTCCTGTCCTTTTAGGTTTGCCTTGATTCCTTTTCCTGTAATATTTTGGAAGTTCTCAGGCTCTTGTAAAGTCAAATCATTTGCTTTTGCCTTACGAACGATACCTGCCGCTATAGGATGCTCAGAACTATTTTCTATAGACGCAGCAATTTGAAGTAATTCATTGTCCGAGTAATTGTCTAAAGTACTTTTAAACCGTGTTACCCCAAATTCACCTTTGGTTAAAGTGCCTGTTTTGTCGAATATGATTGCGGTTAGTTTCCTTGCATTCTCAAATGCTGTTCGGTTTCTGATCAATAATCCATTTTTAGCAGAAACAGCCGTGGAAATGGCCACTACTAAAGGGACAGCTAAGCCCAAAGCATGAGGACATGAGATAATCATGACGGTTACCATACGTTCTAATGCATATTCAAAGTCTTTACCGAGGCTCAACCATACTACAAGTGTGGTCATACCTGCTCCTAAAGCGATGTAGAATAACCATGCAGCGGCTTTATCTGCCAGATTTTGGGTTTTGGATTTCGTTTCCTGAGCTTCTTTCACCATTTCTATCACCTTAGACAAGTAGGAATCTTTGCCCGTATGCTTCACTTTGATTTTTAAGGTGCCATTGTCATTGACCGAACCACCAATAACCTGATCATTTCTATGTTTGGTTACTGGTTTTGATTCCCCAGTAAGCATGGATTCATTTACATGACTTTCACCTTCCAATACGATACCATCAGCAGGGATTTTTTCGCCTGGTCTTACCAGTATGGTGTCATTGCCTTTTAAATTATCAATAGGCACATCTTCATGCTCCCCATCTTCTTTAATTCTGCGAGCTGTTGAAGGCATCATTTTGGCCAATTCCTGCAAGGCATTGGAAGCTCCCATAACGGATTTCATCTCTATCCAGTGGCCTAATAGCATGATGACGATTAAGCTGGCGAGTTCCCAAAAGAAGATTTTGCCACCAAGTCCAAATACTACAGCTGAACTGTAGAAATAGGCTACTGAAATAGCTAAAGCAATCAAAGTCATCATACCCGGAGCTTTCTTTTTTACTTCATCTGCGAGACCTTTTAGGAATGGCCAACCTCCATAAAAGAAAATAATGGATGAAAGCACGAATTGAACATATCGATCACCATTGAAGCGAAGTTCATAACCGATTAATCCCTGTATCATTGGTGCAAGCACTACGATAGGCAGGGTGATGACTAAAGAAATCCAAAAGCGTTTTTTGAAATCTTCAATCATGTGGGCATGATGTCCCTGGTGATGGTCATGAGATTCATGGCCATTATTATGATTACTATGGTCATGGTGTTCATGACTATGCTTGTGATCTTCGTTTGTATGATTATGATGTTTATTTTCCATGATTAATTCGATTTAGCTGTGATATAATCCAGTTCTGCTAATGCGATGTGGTATTCCGACAAGGCAGTAGCTTTCATTTTTTGATACTTTAATATTTGTTGTTGCATCCTAAGTACTTCTTCAAAGTCTTTTCCCGAAGTGCTGTAAGCAGAGAATAAAAGGTTTAATGATTGCCTAGACTCCTGTATTTGTTCTTCGTATAACTGTATCAACTCAATCTGTTTTTGGATCTCGAACCAAATCATGTCATAGGAACTGATTAGCCTGTTAGCAGCTTCTTCTCTTTGCAGGGAATAAGATTCTTGCATGAGTTGAGCTTCTTTTTGTGCTGCTTTATATTTTCCTCTGAAAATTGGAAGGCTCACAGACACCATTGGCATAAATACATCTTGACCATTATCAGGTAATGACACATCCGTACGTTGACCTACGATTACATAATCTAAGCCTACACCAAGTTTTGGAAGACCCTGCTTGATTGCGGCTTGTTCACTTGCTTTACTTGCTTCAATTTTCAACTCCAATTCATCAAGAATAGGATTGGACGCGAGTAACGAGTCTTTACGATAGTTTGCAGGTAAACTAAAAGTGAATAAAGAGTCCTGAACAACAATATTGTCGTCATCAGACCGATTCAAAAGCTTATTAAAACGAGTTACAAGAGGTTTTTGCTTTTGTTCCAGTATAGACAAATTACTAGTTGCATCTTTGAGCATAATATCCACCCGCAATACATCTACCATTGAGCCTTTATCGTTTTGAAATTGAATAGTGGCTATCTCTTTGTATGAGGACAGGATGCGTTGATTTTCTTCTTCAATGGAAATCAACTTATGCAGCTCATAGAGTGGATAATATGATGCTGATACTTGGTAGTACAATTTGTTTCGGGCATCTAAAAACTCTTGATATGTTGCTTCTGCCATTAAAGTAGCAGCATCTTCCTGGGCTTTTAAAGTGCCGAACCATGGAAACATTTGTGTCAAAGAAAACCTTGCTCGTTGCGGCCCCACTCTTGTTTCCACTGGAGACACGAAATAACCGAAGGAAAGATTGGGGTCTGGCAAACTGCTAACTTGTGTTACTTTTTGCATAGCAGCTTCAAAGGATTTGTATTTAGCCTGCAATCCCGGATTGTTTTCTGCCGCTAACTTGAAATAGTCATCTAACGACTGAGCATTTGTTAATGTGGAAAAGCCAAATGCCGTGAATATGATTATGATTATTTTTTTCATGATTGGCCTTTTGAAATTTTACGTTCTTCTCTCCAGCAGTAAATCACCGGAACTATGAAATAAGTGATGGCAGCAAATAGCATCCCACCAACAGCAGGCAATGCCATGGGTATCATAATATCTGAACCTCTACCAGTAGAAGTGAGGATAGGTAGTAAAGCAATGATGGTCGTGGCAGTTGTCATTACTGCTGGCTTTATTCTGCGCTGTCCTGCTTCCACTGTTGCTGCTCTTATTCCTTTTATATTATCTGTTTTATTTCTATCAAAGCTTTGATCCAGATAAGTAGCCATCAATACTCCATCGTCAGTTGCTATTCCAAAGAGGGCAATAAACCCAACCCAAACGGCCACACTCAGATTAATGGTGTGTATTTGGAATAAATCACGAAAATTTGTGCCGAAGACTGAGAAGTCTGCAAACCAACTTTGCCCATAGAGCCATAGCATGATAAAGCCACCGCTAAAAGCCATTGCAATACCTGTAAATACCATTAATGAAGTGGATACCGAACGGAACTGGAAATAAAGAATGAGAAATACAATGCCTAATACCAAAGGAACAATGATAGAAAGTCGTTTTTCTGCCCTCACCTGATTTTCATAACTCCCTGAAAACTTATAGCTCACACCAGCAGGTACGGTCAGTTCACCTGAATCAATTTTATCCTGAATCGTGCGTTGAGCATCGTTTACCACAGTGACTTCCGAGAAACCATCACGTTTATCAAACAGTACATAGCCAACCAGAAAGGTTTCTTCACTTTTTATCGCTTGTGGGCCCCTTACATATTCAAAGTCAATGATTTGAGATAATGGAATTTGAGCACCTGTGGGTGTCGGCATTAGTATTTTACCCAATGCTTCCGGGTCATCCCTCAATTCTCTTGGATAGCGAACCCTTACAGGAAATCGTTCACGGCCTTCTACAGTAGAGGTTATTTTCATTCCACCAATTGCGGTTTCTATGGTCTGTTGAACATCCTCAATGTTCAATCCGTATCGCGAGATTTCATCCCTATTTATGTTGAGGTGTATGTAGGGCTTACCTACAATTCTATCCGCAAATACTGCTTCTGCCTTTACAGAAGGCACTTCTTTTAGAACATTCTCCAACTGCAATCCAAAGTTCTCTATTGTTTTCAGGTCAGGGCCATATACCTTGATTCCCATAGGAGCTCGCATCCCCGTTTGGAGCATGACCAACCGAGTTTCAATCGGTTGAAGCTTAGGTGCTGAGGTGACACCTGGTAGTTTGGTGGCTTTTACTATCTCATTCCAAATATCATCAGGTGATTGAATGTGATCACGCCAATTGCGATAGTACTCCCCATTTTCATCTGCAATGAGTTCCTTGGCTTCAATGCCTTTACTTAACCCTTCTTGATTGGTTAGTGAATCACCAGAAACTGTTATAAAGCGATTGTTTTTATCTACTTTAAACCTTTGCCTGTGTCCTTTTTTGTTCAGAATATATTCTGGCTTGTAATTGATAATGTTTTCATACATAGAAATAGGGGCTGGGTCAAGGGCTGATTCTACCCGTCCGAGTTTACCAACCGTTAGCTCTACTTCGGGGATACTGGTTAGTAGCATATCCAACTGGCCTACTATCTTTCGATTGAATGTTACTCCGGAATGAGGCATTGAGGTTGGCATCAACAGAAAGCTGCCTTCATCCAGAGAAGGCATAAATTCCTTTCCTATACCTGGAAAGGTTTGGGACATGGCTGACCATCCTTTGGTCTGATCCAAATTCCATCCAACCTTCTCAAAACCCTTGGAGACAAAACCAAAAACAGCATTGAAGCCAAGCCAAATATTTGCACCTAATAGGATGAGTATAGTCGGGATAATCAAAAACTTGATTTTGTTATTTAAACACCAAGTGAGGATTTTTTTGTATTGAAATTCCAATAGCCTAAACGCACCGAGTATAACACCGACCAATAGGGCAACAAAAACAAAGTTGAGGAGAAGGGATTTAGATGCACCTAGTGGTAACCAATATTTTGCCAGCAACCAAATGACTCCCAACAGGACAATGATTAATTCCGCATACTTGAGTAAGAACTTTATTACAGTCGGAAGTGAAGCATTTTTGAGCTGTTCAATGTTTTTTACAATACCGATGATTCCAAATAGAATTAGTAACACTCCCGTCCAAACCTGTCCAATAAAGAGGCTAATAATTCCAATAAGCACTAAGCCGTAATGACCATACTTTCTTAAAAACTTGTTTTTGATATTGAATCCAAAAAACCAATGTGCCAGCGTTGGTAAAATCAGCAATGAAACGATCAATGCAGCTAAAAGGGCAAAAGTCTTTGTAAAAGCCAGAGGACCAAACAGCTTGCCTTCTGCTGCCTGCATGGTAAATACAGGGACAAAACTCACAATTGTGGTAGAGACAGCCGTTAATATCGCAGTGGCCACCTCTGATGCTCCATTGTAAATGGTATCAATTAGTTTTTGGCTTGGTGGGGCTTCATCAATATGCTTGATGATATTTTCAGAAAGAATAATCCCTAAGTCCACCATCGTTCCGATAGCAATGGCTATTCCTGATAGCGCTACAATATTAGCATCCACACCAAAGTATCGCATGGCAATAAATACCATGAGTACGGCAATAGGCAAAAGGCTGGAAATTAGGAATGAAGCTCTTAGGTTATATACCATCACAATCACCACCAGAATGGTAATGAGAATTTCCAGCGACAAGGCTTCTTCCAGTGTACCTAAGGTTTCATAGATCAACTCTGAGCGATCATAAAACGGGACAATTGTAAGCTGGCTTTCTCTACCGTCAGCCAATGTCTTCTTGGGAAGGCCGGGGGCTATTTCAACAATTTTGGCTTTTACATTGTTGATGACTTGCAAGGGATTCGCTCCATATCGAGCTACTACAACACCACCTACTACTTCAGCACCATCTTTGTCCAAAATACCTCGTCTTGTAGCGGGACCAAGAGATACTACACCAATGTCTTTTATCCTTATAGGCACATTGTCTTGTACTGCAACTACTGCTTTTTCTATGTCTTCTACTTTCTTGACATAACCTAAGCCACGAACTAAATATTCAGCCTGATTGATTTCTATGGTCTTTGCACCAACATCCTTATTGGATTTTTGTACTGCCTGCATGACTTTATGCAAGGGGATGTTGTAGGCTTTCAAAGCGTCAGGATTTACATCAATTTGGTATTCCTGAATAAAACCGCCAATGGAAGCAACTTCTGAAACGCCTTCTGTTGCATTTAAACCATACTTCACATAGAAGTCCTGAACTGTGCGGATTTCGTGCAAATCCCAACCGCCAGTTGGATTTCCGTTTTTGTCCCTTCCTTCAATGGTGTACCAATACACCTGCCCTAAGGCGGTGGCATCTGGGCCCAATGCAGGCTGTACGGCATCAGGGAGTAAGCCAGAGGGTAGTGAGTTGAGTTTTTCGAGTATTCTGGAACGTGACCAATAGAACTCTACATCTTCGGAGAAGATGATATAAATACTGGAAAAACCGAAGATGGATGAACTTCTGATAGATTTTACTCCTGGGATACCTAATAAATAGGTAGTTAAAGGATAAGAGATTTGATCTTCAATATCCTGTGGTGAACGGCCAGCCCATTGGGTAAAAACGATTTGTTGGTTTTCTCCTATGTCTGGTATGGCATCTACCGGAACGGGATCAGAAGGCAATGCACCCACTTGCCATCCAAATGGAGCAGTTACAATTCCCCAGGCTACAAAACCTGTAAGGACGAGAACAGTGACCAACTTATTCTCTAAGAAATATTTTATGATTTTATTGAGCATAATACAATTGAATTTGATTGAACAGAAAAGAATTGTTCAATGGCAGGAAATGCCACTATGCTCCATAGTCACAAGACCAGGAACATCAAATTGTACTATGCGGTTTAAATTAAAAAGGTCTGAAAAAGGACTTGAATATCCTTATCAGGTATGGGAGGAGAGTAATAAGTGTTATGAACAAAAGCTTGATCAGCAAATAGAATCGGCTGAACAAACGAATGAACAAAAGCAACGAAGAAAGTCGGGTTAACCTCAGTTGAGAAGGCTTGAAGATTTGCATTCTCATCTAATTGAAGTACCTCATGTTGATTTTCACAACAGGGTTTAGGTTTTACCTGTTCTTCTGAGGATGGTTCTTTTTTGCAGTCTCCATCCATGTCGGACATTCCACAATCAGGATTATGAAGCCCGATTGAAAAAGAGGTCTCAACCGCTACGCCACCACAAAAATGTGTGTTCATAGAGAAACCCACGCTGGAAAACAACATGAGCAAAGCAAGCGATATGGAGATTATTCTTTTCACCTAAAGCAAAAATAGGAAATTAAAAGAAGCATGTTTTATAAAATTTTGACTTTTGTTTACAAGATTCGGTTTTGAAGAAGCATAATCAATGACATGCCTATCATTGAAAGGTCTTCAACAATTGTAACTGTGCTCATTGGTAAGTTGAAAACATCCCCTAAACAAGCGCATTTAATCTTTCTCTTATCCAAATTACTTTTTATTACCCCTATACTACTTATACCTAAGATTAAGAAGGTACTCAAATTGGTAACTAATGGGGCAATATTAGTTAGGTAAAGAAGTCCGAGAGCCAACTCAACAAAAGGGTATATGTAACCCCAAGTCTTCCATTTAGCAGCTACAATGTCATACATACTGTATGAATTGGCAAAGCCCTGTATGTTTAGCAACTTGAAAAAAGCAAAGACAATGAAAAACCCTGCCATAAAATGACGCATCCATATCATCACTGAAAAAGAAGGAGACGGATATTGACTTAATGCACTTACTACGGCTATAAAACCTACAATAAGAATCAATGGTTTGTAAGTATGGATATTCTTTTCAGGAAGAGGCAGCTTCATGTTTTGGGTTCCTGACCTATCTTGCTCAATGGTATAATTGCCGGCTTTATGTATGATTGACTGGAGCGTTTCAATGTCTACCTCATTGTCAAATGATAATTTTGCTTGAGGGTAGTCAAGTTGAATAACAGCCTTCGTTATTGAAGCAGATTCATCGAGTTGCTTTTTGACACTTGCAACACATCCACCGCAAGTCATTCCTTCAATTTTGTAGGTTTTCGTTATCATATATCAATACTTGATTATTACAGATACAAAATTGGTCAT
>JAMWZA010000173.1 GCA_024305105.1 Marinoscillum sp. | reverse complement strand
TTGTAAAAAACAACTGAAAGACTTGCAGAATACCCCCCCCCTGTTATAATTTGACTGCATCAAAAATTCACCGGCCGGATATTTTTGATTGGCGTACCATCGAAAAGCCATTAATAGAGTAGATGATTAAATTAAATATTTTATTATGAAAAAACTTATCAAGTTTTCTGCTTTCACATTTGTCATGCTTCTTGGTTTTGCGGCTACTTCTGGAATTTGTTGTGATTCTGTAAGAGGTTCTTGCTCACACCCTAATGGATATGTTTTTGCAAATGCTAAGTGGGTTGCAAGTCAATACTGCACTGGGCATGAATGCCTTCCATGTCAGGACCCAGAATAAAAATTGAAAACTACTGCCCTGTAAGGGGCAGTTTATTTAGTTTATTACCACTAAAGCAAATTACAATTGAAGAAGGGAATAATTAGTACAATAATAATTTTGGTTTGCATCACTTCATGTAAACCTGATTCGGAATATTTAGATAGTGGTCTAGTTATCCACCACTTCAATAAAGGAGATTTTGAGCATAAAATAAATCTTAAAGGGAAGAAGAAAACTGGTAATGATCTATTAGTGCCTAGAAGGATTAAAATTCTAAATGAACAAACTCTTCTTGTAGTAGAAAAGAAGGCTGATACTCTAATTCATGTGTTGAATAGAATGGACTATTCATGTGTGAAGCACATTGGAATAAGTGGTCCTGGTCCCAATGAAATTGAATATCCCTATAAGTTTCTGAGTAAAGGATTTGATAGTAATGAATTTTGGTATCTTGGAGTGGGGAGGGAAAAGGTTCTTAATAAGTTTGACGTTAGTTCTTCGACAGTATATCCAGGATCTCAAATTCAATTAAGAGATAGTCTTTTCCTAATGATGGATTTTGATTTTTCTTCGGATACATCAATACTTGGAACTTATGCAGATGGCATGACCAAGTACTATGAATATTCTTTGAATAATCGAAAACTGAATGTCTGGGGCTCCTGGGAGGGGATGGTAGACTATGATTGGCCACCAAATGTCATATCATCACTTTTTAATGGGGCTGTTACTGCCAATAAATCGAAAACGAAATTTGTCCTGGCATCTACCAAAATAGACTATTTAGAAATATTCGACAAAACACAGGGAACCTCTATAGGTCTAAGAGGACCGATTAATGAGTTTCCCAATGTTACCGTAGATCATTCAATGTCCTATCCAATGTTGATGGAGTTAGGGTATGACAATAAATATGGTTACTCAAACGTTGTTGTAGGAAATGAATATATCTATGCCCTTTATTCAGGATATACCCGATATGAAGTGGATATCATAAAGGAAAAGGCTTTTGATAAGTTGTTAGTATTTACATTATCTGGTGACCCAATTAAGTATGTCCATCTTGATCAACAATTGGTAGATTTTGATATTGATGAAGAAAATGATTTGGTTTACGGACTTACCTATGATGGCAATCCAAATGTCATAGTTTACAAGTTATAAGTTCAACAGAAGAACCAAACACATTCATTTTTTGGAATTACTTCATTGAACTATCTTAGCTACATGAAGAACAGCTATCTGGGATGCATCTTATTTGTGATGTTGGCGTACAGTTGTGGAGACCTGTCAAAATCTGCTGAAGACGAGTCTGACACCGACACTAAAGCAAGCATGGAGGAAGTGTTCAAAGTACAGGTCTTTCAGGCAGATAGACAAAAACTTCCCATTCCCATCACGGCATCAGGTAAAATAGAGACCAGCAGATCCAAAAAGCTTACCTTTCAGGAGAGTGGGGTGCTGGAGAAGCTAAATGTCCGAAATGGTCAGTTGGTAAAACAAGGTCAGCCAATCGCTCAGCTGGCTAACAAGCAACAATTTATTGAATACCAGGAAGTAGCCTTAGCTTATAAACAAGCACTTTACCAGGATGAGGATGAACGCATGTTTCTAAGCGACTCTACGTTTTACAGAGACAAATGGTCAGAGGTGGATGAGAAAACAGCCCTAAAAAGCGGAGTACCACAAGCCAAACTGGCACTGGACAAGGCACGGATCAGCCTGGAACAAACCAAACTTCAGGCTCCTTTTGATGGGCTGATAGCGGATCTTGAGATAGAACCGGGAGATTTCATCTCAGAAAATCAAACGATCGCACAGATCTACCAGCCCGGTAATCTGGAGATAAAGGTGAACCTGTTAGAATACGATTTCCCGAAAGTTTCTATCGGGCAGCAAGCAGAGGTCACGGCACTGGCCAATCGCCACCAGGGGTATGCTGGTGAAGTGATTGAAATCAATCACACCATTGACGCTTCTGGTCATTTCACCATCAAAATTAAGCTTCAGGGATCCGCCAAAGGTCTGGTGCCGGGGATGAGTGCCACCGTCACTATAGCTGCACTCAAGGACGAATCGCGACTTATAGTACCCATGAAGGCTGTGGTTAACCGATCTGGCAGACAGGTTGTATTCACTCATGAAGATGGTCTGGCCAAATGGAACTATGTAACTCTCGGCGATCAGAACGGTGAATATGTGGAGGTTTTGGAAGGTGTAGCTCCAGGCAGTGAGGTGATCATAACCGATGTGTTTCAGCTGGCCCATGATAGTCCCGTAGTTGTCCAGCCCACCACAGAATCCAGTACCGCTTCCCTATGATTCGCTATTTTCTGGCCAGGCCTATTGCCGTATTAACGATATTTTTCTGTGTGGCTATTGCCGGATTTTTAGGCTATACCAAGTTGCCCGTATCCCTCATGCCTGATATCTCCACACCACGCCTCGTCATAGTGGTCAACTATCCCGGGTTTGGCGCGGAGTACATCGAGCAAAATGTGTTGGCCGGTTTGCGCAACCAACTTTCCGGCCTCTATGGTCTGGAGCAAGTTGAGTCCATCAGTGCCAACAACGTGGGCCATTTGGATCTTACTTTTGAATACAATGCAGACATGAAGCTCGCCTTCATTGAAGCAAATGAAAAACTAGATCAGGCCTCCCGATTTCTTCCGGAGAATTTGCCAAGGCCGCAGGTTTATCGAATCTCCGATACGGACATTCCGGTTCTCAGGCTTCAGATTCAGTCGAACGAAGTTGGTGCTCCTGAGCTTTCTAATCTTACCCGCTTTGTTTTGCGAAGACGTATAGAAGGCATCAGTGGTGTGGCGAAAGTTGTGGTAAACGGCCTCACCGACCAAGTCATCAAGATCCAGCCAAAAATGGAGATCTTACAATCGCTTCGAATCTCCGAAGCATTTTTGGTGGAGGCTTTGCGTCAGGCGAACTTTGACCAGTTCCAATTGCGTGTAAAAGAAGGAATTTATGAATACAACGTTCGCGTCGAAAATCCACTGAAATCCATAGAAGCTATTAGAAACCTGGTCTTTACGCTACCAAAAGGTGGACAGGTTGCCGTTGGTCAGGTAGCGGAGGTGGCATATGGTACACAGGAGCCAGTAGGCGCACACCTTTACCAGGGAGCAGAAGGCATCGTAATCAATATTCACAAACAGGCATCGGCGAACATACGGGATCTCGAGGCAGAGCTGATGACCAACATCGATCAACTCACCGAAGAGTTTCCAAAGGTCCGTTTTGAGATTACGCAAAATCAAAGCTCCTTATTGGCATTAAGCATCAGTCAACTATCAAACAGCTTGATTTTAGGAGGATTGTTGGCATTTGCCATTTTGTTTGTCTTTTCTGCCAACTATAAGCTTTCGATCTTGATGGGACTTATTATTCCTGCGACGATCCTCGTTACATTCGGAATCTTTTACCTGAGCGGATTATCCATTAACATCATTACGCTCAGTGGCTTGATTTTGGGAATCGGGATGCTTATTGACAATGCCATCATCCTCATTGACAACATCCACCTCCACCATCAAAACGGAATGCCACTACTGGAAGCGTGTGCCAAAGGAGCGAATGAGATTTTTACGCCGTTATTAAGTTCTGCATTCACCACATTATCCGTGTTTCTACCGTTGATCTTTTTAGGTGGAATAGGTGGGTCTTTTTTTCAGTTTCAGGCCATGAGTCTGGCAGCCATGCTGTTGGGTTCATTGCTAGTTGCTTTTTGCTTACTGCCGGTGATTTACAGGCTCCTGCGTCCAAACCCCGCTAATGACTCCAGTAGGTTGTATAGCCGTTTGCTGGGAGCTTACAAGTCCTCAAAGAAACGAGGACGATTTGTCAATGCCGCATTGATCGGCAGTTTTGTAGTAGCCATTTGGTGCGTAAGCCAGATATCGGTTACCAACCTACCTGAACTGCAAACAGAAGATGCTTCCATGAAAATCACGTGGGCTGAACCCATCACACTGGATGAGAACATTGAACGTACGCTCATGCTCATCCAAGAAGCTGATTCTACCTTGAAACAGTCTGAATTTGAAGTAGGAATTCACTCCCTCAATCCTTCTCAACCTAGCTTCACTAATTCGCTGACCGGATACTTTAAATTTGATGGAGTAGCGTCCAAGGAGTCTAATTTGAAGCGTTTTGAGAATTTGATTCGTCGGGAATATGGAGCGGCAAAATGGGAATTTGGTCGGGCAAAAAACCCGTTTGATCAGTTATTTGACCGGAATAGCAGCTTTATCAAAGTCAAGTTTCGTCCTTCCGGTCAAAGCATGTTGAAACTAGATCAGTTGGAGCTACCGCAAAAGAATTATGCTCAGCCCGAATACGGTTTCATAACTCAAAAGGGCTTGTATCTGGATGTGAACGAGGATCGACTCAATCAGATTAATGTCACCACCGAAGAGTTGATCGATCAGATCAAATATTACTACCAGGATCAGTTAGTAACCGAAATCCAACGTACCAATCAGAAGGAGCGAGTACAACTTGAAGCCCTTGGAAGTAGTGACAAACCGTTTTTAAATGCAGTCGTCTTTGCCAAAGACAGTTTGAGCGCTGCTTATCCTGTTGGGTGTTATTTTGATTGGAAGGAGCAACAGGTACATCAGTTTGTCACGGCTGACCTTGCTGGTATTTACCAATCTGTAGACTATTCAGAAGCGGTGGATGATCCTGCTGGCGTGGTTTCCAGTATTGAGGGTCATGCTCGAAACGATCGCTTTATTGTGGACATGGAAGGAAGCTATTTATTAGCCGATCAAAACATCTCGGATTTGATCATTAGCCTGTTGTTGGCCGTAACTTTATTATTTTTCATATTGGCCGCTCAGTTCGAATCACTCAAGCAGCCATTGATTATTTTGATTACACTCCCAATAGCTCTGGCGGGATCGGTGCTTGGGCTTTATTTCACGTCCTATTCCATTAATATCAGCAGTATGATTGGGATGATTGTCACTCTCGGGATTATCGTCAATGACAGTATCCTGAAGATTGATACCATCAATCGCATGCGTAAAGAAGGTCAATCCACTCAATCAGCTGTAGTCAAGGCTGGTGAACTTCGACTAAAGCCTATCCTAATGACTTCCATTACTACGATTCTAGCATTGTTACCGTTGCTATTTTCCAGTGGATTGGGGGCAGACTTACAAGCTCCACTAGCCGTCACAGTAATTGGCGGACTTTTGGTGGGAACGCTTTGTTCGGTTTACATGATTCCAATACTCTACCGAAGACTGATCAATTAGGAATTCAAAGAAAGAAAACAGAACCTTTACAATCCAAATGCTCCTTTTACCTGGTCCACAAAATCCAGTTTCTCCCAGGTGAAGGTCTCGAAGGTCATTTCTTTTGTTTCTCCTTCTCCGTTTGTAAATGAGCGAGTGACGGTTTCAGATTTTCTACCCATGTGACCGTATGCAGCCGCATCTAGATACATAGGTTGTCTGAGTTTCAGTCTCGTCTCTATGGCATATGGTGTCATATCAAATATCTCCTGAACCTTCTTGGCGATTTCACCATCTTTTAGGTCTACATTGGCTGTGCCATAGGTGTCAATAAATATCCCCATCGGCTCTACCACACCAATGGCATAAGAAACCTGTACCAATACCTCCTTACAAAGACCGGCTGCTACCAGGTTTTTCGCAATATGCCGGGTGGCATAAGCTGCAGATCGGTCTACTTTAGATGGGTCTTTACCAGAAAAAGCACCACCACCATGTGCACCCTTGCCACCATATGTATCCACGATGATCTTCCGGCCTGTCAACCCCGCATCTCCATGAGGTCCACCAATCACAAACTTACCAGTCGGGTTAATGTGGTATTTGATTTGTTCATTGAAGAGTTTTTGGATGTCTTCACCGAGTTGCGCTTTCACTCTTGGGATCAAAATGTTGATAATATCTGCTTTTATTTTATCCAGCATCTCAGACTCTTCATCAAAGTCGTCATGCTGCGTAGACACTACGATGGCATCAATGCGCACCGGCTGATTGTCATCAGAATACTCAATCGTTACCTGAGCTTTTGCATCAGGTCTCAGGTATGTAATCTCTTTATCTTCTCGTCTTAATGCAGCTAGCTCGCGCAAAATGCGGTGAGAAATATCAAGGGCAAGCGGCATGTAGTTTTCTGTCTCGTCCGTAGCATAACCAAACATCATTCCCTGATCGCCAGCACCTTGTAATTTAGGATCCTGCTTGTCTACACCCTGGTTGATATCAGGGGACTGCTCATGGATTGCTGAAAGAATGCCACAGGAGTTGGCCTCAAACATGTATTCAGACTTGTTGTATCCGATTTTTTTAATGACGTCTCTGGCTAATTGCTGGACATCCAAATAGGTCTTGGATTTTACCTCACCAGCTAGTACTACCTGACCAGTTGTTACCAATGTTTCACAGGCAACCTTCGATTGTGGATCAAAAGCAAGAAAATGATCAACCAACGAATCGGATATCTGATCTGCGATTTTATCTGGATGTCCTTCTGATACGGACTCTGAGGTAAATAGATATGACATATTTGTATACTTAGTAAGGGCTGCAAATTTATGATTTTCGGTGAATTCTTCGCACTTTTTAAGAGAATTGACCTAAACTGAATACGGTAGGTATTTTATGAAAGTCTTGTTTGGACTTATTCCAGTCTGAAATGGACATTGTTTTAATGAGCTGCTTCTTACCAAATATGTCTGAACTGATGCTGAGCAGTGTTTGATTCCCAAGGCTTTTTTTAAGGACTTCTAGCAGCTGGTTGTTTCTAAATGGGGTTTCCATAAATACTTGAGTATAGCCTGTGGATCGGAGGTCTTGTTCCAGTTTTTTGATGGCTTTAATCCGATCGTTCTTCTGAATAGGCAGGTACCCGTGAAAGGTATATTGCTGACCATTAAAGCCGGAGGAGATGACGGCCGTTTGAATGGAGGTGGCCCCGGGTAGTGGAATAACTTTTACACCCTTGAGGTGTGCGAACGACACAGCTAAGCTCCCAGGGTCTGCAAGTCCAGGTAAACCAGCTTCAGAGATCACTCCCACATCATGTCCCTTCTGTAGCCAGTCCATTTTTTGAGTGATTTCTGCTGAAGTAGATTTTTTGTCGAGTACTTCAAACTCGAGTGTAGAGATGTCAATGCCTAGCTTCAGACTACTAATAAATCTTCGTGCAGTTCGTACATTCTCTACCAGGTAGTATTTGGTATTGACAATGACATCACATACCATTGGAGCCAGAAAAGAAGCGTCATTTGACTCGGACAAATATGTCGGAATAAGAAATAAAGATCCTTTGCTCATGCTAGGCAAGATATTGATTTATGTAGGAATACTTTTGGTAATTCTTGGCTTGATCGTACTTAACATCAATAAGATGAGTTTTCTCGGAAAACTACCTGGAGACATCAGAATAGAACGTGAAAATTTCAGTTTTTATTTTCCCTTCACCACTGGACTTCTTTTAAGCGCAATCATCTCTCTGGCAGTATTCATTATTCAGAGGTTACGATAAGAATTTGAGTACGATTTCGCCTAACTCCTTTGGTTTTTCTGCATGGACCCAGTGTCCGGCGCCTTCTACCATTTCAATTTGGGCGGAAGGGAAATGGCTGCTGATCAGAGAATGGTCTTTTTCTGTGATGTAGTCACTCTTGGTTCCCCCGATAAATAAGGTGGGTTTATCAAAGACTGCATTATCCGCAATGCCACTACCTACTTGTTCTATACTCTTCTCGATAGCGGAAAGGTTTAGTTTCCACTCAAAATTATTATCTGAATCACGTCCCAGGTTTTTCAAAATAAACTGTCGCACACCGAAGTTCTTGATCACTGAACTCATTTGCTCATCGGCTTCTTTTCGTGACTGCAGACTCTTGAGGTCTATGGAATGGAATCCTTTGAAAATTTCCTCGTGATGAGGCGGGTAGTATTTTGGAGCGATATCTACCACGATCAGTTTATCTACTTTATCGGGATACATCGAGGCAAAATGCATCGCCACTTTGCCACCCATAGAATGTCCAAGGAGATATATTGAATCATATCCTTCGTCCTCCATCAGTTCTACCAAATCTTCAGTCATCACTTCGTAGTTCATTTCATCGCTGTGAGGCGAGTTACCATGATTTCGTTGATCAATCAGGTAAGTAGTGAAATGCTCACTAAAGGATTTTCCGTGTGTTTGCCAATTGTCAGAAGATCCAAATACGCCATGCAAAACAAATAGCGGATGGCCGGTTCCGTATTTTCTAAAGTTGAGTTTCATAAGAGCTATTCCTGTAGTTTTCTTAAGTACATCTGGATGGTGTTTTCCAATCCGTAGTAAAGTGCATCGCATATGAGTGCGTGTCCAATGGATACTTCGTCCAGGTAAGGAATGTTTTCTTTTAAGTGTTTTAAATTCTGCAAATCCAAATCATGTCCGGCGTTTAAGCCAAGTCCAATTTCTTTTGCCCGTTTAGCTGCTATCATGTAAGGCTCAGTAGCCGATTTTCTGTCAGAATGATATCCACTGGCATAAGGTTCTGTATACAGCTCTATTCTATCGGCGCCTATTTTTTTAGCTCCTTCTACCATTCTCAGATGAGGGTCTACAAATACAGACGTACGCACTCCCCAGCTTTTGATCTGTTTGAGGATTTCCTGGAGTTTAGATTCGTGTGATATGGTATCCCATCCAGCGCATGAGGTGAGCACATCGGGACCATCCGGCACAAGCGTAGCCTGAGCGGGGCGGACTTTTTCAATGATTTCCATGTATCGATTGTCTGGATAACCCTCAATATTGAACTCGGTGGTCACCACATCTTTCAATCCCATCACGTCATCATATGTAATGTGACGTTCATCAGGACGTGGATGAACGGTTATTCCCTGTGCTCCGAATCTTTCACAGTCCTTAGCCGTTTGGATTACGTCAGGGTTATTCCCACCACGCGCATTGCGGAGGGTTGCAATTTTGTTAATGTTTACGCTAAGTTTGGTCATAAATTGTCAACCTTGTTAGAAGGCAAATTTGTTCAGAAAAAATAGAAGTATGAGTTTAAAGTCTAAAATAGAAGCAGAAATCAAGCAAGCGATGTTAAATAAGCAAAAGGAGCGACTCACTCCACTCCGTGCCATTAAGTCGCTGATACTTCTCGCTGAAACGGAAAAAGGAGGGGGTGAAGCTCTATCTGAAGATACGGAGCTAAAACTGTTGACCAAAGCCGCTAAACAGCGTAGAGATTCGTTGGAAATATTTAAAGAACAAGGAAGAGAAGATCTTGCATCCAAGGAACAAAGTGAATTAGCGGTCATTGAAGAATTCTTGCCTAAGCAGCTATCTGAAGCAGAGTTGGAAGCAGAATTAGAATCCATCATTGATCAGGTGGGTGCAGCCGGGCCTCAGGATATGGGCAAGGTAATGGGTGCGGCGACTAAAGCCTTGGCAGGCAAAGCAGATGGAAAGGCCATTTCTGGTAAAGTCAAAGAACTCTTAAGTAAGTAACCGAGTGAATTATCTGGATATATTTTTCATCGCTGTGATTGCCATTGGGGCGGTGAAAGGTTACATGAAGGGTTTGGTTGTGGAAATATTTTCCTTTCTGGCCTTTTTCATTGGTATTTTCGTGGCGATCAAGCTGACCATTCCGGTGGCAAACCGCTTCTTTGATTCTGATGATTATTTTCAATTGATTACTGTAGCGGTATTTATTGGGTTGTTCATTGCAGTGATTTTGATCATTAACCTAATTGCTAAAGCATTAAAAAAGGTTCTTGATCTCACCTTTTTGGGTCTTTTCGATAATGTCCTTGGAGCTTTAGCAGGTGTATTTAAATGGGCATTTATTATCAGTGTGTTTTTCTGGGTGTTTGACTCAATCGGACTGAGGCTGCCAGATGAACAATCTGATGGTTCATTAATTTATCCTATAGTAGAACGACTGGGTCCGACAGTGTTCGCATGGGTTTCCAACATGCTACCGTTTATTCAGGATATGATAGATTCGCTGAAAAATATTAGTGATAAACACAAGGGAGTATACACATAATTGTGATTCTTTTGTTAATTTAAGATAGATGCAAATAAAAGAAGACAAAGGGTTTAGGTATATCGATGAAGGACAAGGGGAAGTTCTCTTACTACTTCATGGGTTGTTTGGTGCTTTGAGTAACTGGGATGCGGTGGTTGACAAGTTTTCTCAAAAGTACCGAGTGATTATTCCATTACTGCCCATTTATACCATGCCAGTGAAAACTGCCGGTCTCAATTCATTGAATACATTTACTGAGCAGTTTGTAGAGGCCATGGGTTTAAACAATGTTAATATCATTGGGAATTCTCTTGGGGGTCATGTGGGTTTGATTTTCACTCTTGCCAATCCTGAGAAAGTTAACACCTTAATTCTAACAGGAAGTTCAGGCTTGTTTGAAAACTCGATGGGAGGCTCTTTTCCAAGAAGAGGTTCCTATGATTACATTCAAGAACGGGTTGCTTATACCTTCTATGATCCCAAGACCGCCACTAAGGAGTTGGTAGATGAAGTGTTTGAAACCACAAAAAGTATCCCTAAAGCATTGAGAATTGTGGCTATTGCTAAGTCTGCTCAGCGTAACAATATGGCGGATGACATACCCAACATTAAAGTACCTACTTTATTGATTTGGGGGCTAAATGACACGATTACACCGCCTTATGTGGCGCATGAGTTTGACCGATTGATACCGAATACCACGCTTCGATTTATTGATAAATGCTGTCACGCGCCAATGATGGAACGTCCAGAAGAATTTAACGTTATATTAGAAGCATTCTTAGAGAAAGAGTTAGTATGAACGCCAAAGACCTGATTAACTACATGATTCCACCACTGAAGCCACAGGATAATATATCCAAGGTAAAGCAATGGATGGATGAATTGCGTTTATCAGAGTTGCCAGTCGTGGAGGATGGCCGTTTCATAGGGATCATTGACGAGGAGTTGATTCTAAATGACGAGCTGCAATATCCATTGGTAGGAGATTATCCGCTTGTGGGGCAGAGTTGTGTAGTGCATTCCAGCAATCATTACTATGAAGTGTTAAAAGTCTCTAGCGTTGAGGGTTTTCGTATAGTGGCGGTGGTTGATGAACTCAATCAGTATT
>JAMWZA010000172.1 GCA_024305105.1 Marinoscillum sp. | reverse complement strand
AGACGATTTCTAGCGGAAGAGCTATTGCCCTCAAACCGGTAAAAAGTGTCCCGAGCAAAACCAATAGGAAGATGACGAAACGCGTTCGCCAAATAAGAAATGGTGGTATTGATAGAATTACGGTGTTTTTCATAGTAATCAGGGTTTTGTCTTTTGCAAAGAAGAATTTGGCTTCTTCTCATATCAAATGAACAAAACCTTCCTATGAAGTTGGTGTCAAAATCAGAATTCGGTAGGTGGCAATCAGAATTAGGAAAAGGCAACCAGACAATCTCAAGAACCATTAGAAATGGCACGCAGCAGCTCTTCCTTTTTACGTCTGGAAACGGTCAGATTAGTTCCATCATTGAGTGTAACAAATCCGCCTTCAGATTTAGAATAGGTTTTTATTTCGGACACTTTTACCAGATACTTTTGATGAATCCGAATAAATCCATCATCGGATAGCGTTTTATCGTACTCCTTGAGCGTCTTGCTTACCATTAATTGCTCACCGCTCACCAGGTGAATTATGGTATAATAATTATCAGACTCACAGTACATGATATTGTCCACCTCCTCTAATCTGATCCCAGTCATGGACGGAATGGCGATCTTTTGTATAGAAGAGCGGTTGGCCATAAGTGCCTCCAATTTTTGCTCTATCTGGCTGATCCGGCTGTCGTCTGAAAGCTTATTAACAGCCTGCACCAGTTCCTCCGGGTTTACCGGCTTGAGAAGATAATCTATCGCGCTATAGCGAAAAGCTTTGATGGCATACTGGTTGAAAGCAGTAACAAAAACCACTTCAAACTCAACATTAGAAAGTCGCTCCAATAAGTCAAAACCAGTGCCGTCGTTCATTTCGATATCCAAAAAAACAACATCGGGTTTTAGGTTTTGTATAGCTTCTAAGCCTGAAACTACACCATCAGCTTCACCTACAGCTTCTATTGTTGGACAGTATTTGGACAAAAAAGACCCCAAAGCCGTACGGCTCTTGGTTTCGTCATCGATCAATATGGCTCGTTTTTTCATCACTCTTGGAGTGGAATAGTAAGTACCACTTTGGTTCCTGAGGGTTTACCTTCGTTGTTTTTTAAATCAATGATCTCTAAATGGTATTGTCCTGCACTGGAGGCTTCATTGAAGTAAGATACTCTATCATTGGTCAACGAAGTTGCCAATGACGTATGCTCTTTTTGCCCCGCGTTTGCCGTACGTCCAACTCCATTATCTTCCACTTCACACCTCAGATGATCATCTTCTTCAATGAAACGAACTGAGATTTGTCCCCTATCCAACTTACCTTTCATGCCATGAATGATCGCATTTTCTATAAAGGGCTGCAAGAGCATAGGCGGAATAGACAGTGTGGAATCAGCATCTTCAATAATCTCAAAATCAAAACGCTCTTCAAAGCGCGACTTTTCCAACTCCAGGTACAATCGCAAAGTATCCACTTCTTCTTCCAGAGAAATGGTGATATGCGTACTATTTTCCAAAATCTTACGAACGAGCATGGAAAACTTGGACATAAAGACTTCTGCTTCATAGCCCTTGTTGGTAGTGATGAAACTCTGAATAGAATTGAGGGCATTGAAAATAAAGTGCGGATTCATCTGTGAGCGTAACATTCGTTGCTCAATCTCCACTCGCCTCATATCCAGCATGTATTGCTTACGCTCCTGCCTCCTTTTATAGGTCAACCATAAAAACCCTCCCAGCAGAAAAGTAAAGATGGCAGACAATAAGATCATGTTCCGCGTATTTCGCTCCTGCTCCAGTTCCAACTCTTTCATTAGGTTTTCTTCAGTCAATGCTCCAATCTCCCTGTTCTGCTCTTCATATTCCAGCTGTGCCCTCAGTCGCTCTATTTCTTTTGTCTTCTTTTCATTGACCATAGAGTCCTTGGCACTGGTGAACTTCTTAAAGTGATCATAAGCCAGAGATGTTTGTCCTGTATTTTCATAAGCCAAATACAAGTTTTCGTATGCTTCACGCTGCTGCTTGAGCAAAGGGAGGTTTTCCATTAGACTCAATGATTTTTTTGTCAATAGGATGATTTTATCCCACTTCTTCTGAGCCTCATAAAGATCACACAATAGGTTCAGAGAAGTAATCTGACTTGCCATATCATCCGTAGAACTGAAATAAGCAACTCCCTCTTCTAGAAGGATTTGAGCAGAATCATAGGCACCCATATGCGTGTAGGTCTGACCTATGTTCATCTTTAATCGCTGAATTTCGTCCCTATTTGCTGGGTTTCCGTAGCGCAGCGCAGTATTAAAGTATTCCAAGGCTTTTTCATATTGGTCCGTTTCTAGGTGAACACCTGCCAGCGTATTCAATGCTGACGATATAGCACTACTATCTTGCATCTCTAAAGACAACTGCAGCGAGTGATTGGCATACTTTTCAGCCTCTTTGATATTATCCTGTTCGAAATTGGCCAATGATATAATGTTATAGCAGGAATTAGCCTTGGATTTATTGTCCAATTTCAAATAAAGTTCCAGTGCATTTTTTGTGTGAAAAATGGTTTCCAAATAATTTCCTAATTGGAAATTGGTAATTGCCACGTTATAGTTAACACTTGCCAGTTTGAGTATACTTTTAGAGTCGGAACTCTCCAAAGTGTCTTGCTTATACAATTCCAATGCACTCAACCAATGTGCAATGGCTCCATCCATATCATTGCTCCTATAGAAACTTAATGCCATGGATTCAAAAATGCGCGCATGTTCGCTCAACCAATGCATCTTTTCAGCTACCTCAAGACCCTTTTTCCAATAAAAATTGGCAGAATCTGATTGTGGGTGTTGATCTCCAATGACCAATAATAATCTGGCAATTGTAGAGTCAGAAGTGGCAACCTTTAACGCTCTTTGAAGCGAGTCCAATTGCGCAATGCTGCTTATGCTTCCAAGTAGTATGAGAAGCGTAAAGACGAAGGTTTTTGCTTTCATTAAAAAAATGGATCAATTCCGAATTCTTAGGAAAACTAACCAAATACTTAGTGTATTCCGCATTTGATCAGAATTTGGTCAAGTTGAGTCAGAATTTGGTAAAAAAAAACAGTCTGAACCTTTCAACCGATCCATTTTCAGATTCATTCTTTATGCAGACCTTTATACTGCAAAATGGAACCTACCAACTGCATCCGACGATTTGATAGTTCTGTAGAAGGGTTAGAACTGCCGAAACAATTCACCTTTTTCTCTATTAGGAACCCGACCCATTGGTACTGTGAGCATCAGAGAAGCTCAAAACAGAGCTTACTTCACGAAAATTTAACCACAACTTTGGGCTGGATGAAATTCTATGATAAAGTATGATACGGCTTGAAGGATACCTAGATTTGTAATCGATAAAAGGTCATCAGCCCAATTCCTACTTAGCACGTGCATGAAAAAACGAATAGAAAAACCCACACCTGAAGCAAAAGCGCTTTCGCTTTTTTTAATGGCCTTTAAAACGATTGATCCTATTTACAAGGAGAAATCCAAGTGGATTAATAAGCAGTGGGACTTGGTTCAATCAAGAGAACTGAGTAGAACGGAATATCAGCAAAAAGTGCAGAAGATGCTGACATCATATGGAGGATACGCTGAAGTTTTAGAAAAAACGGTAAAACACTACATTAAGACCACCGGCGAATGGACAATGAAAGGCGATGATAAATATTGCCAGGATGCCCGAAAGGTTGCTGACGATATTTTGAAAAAATAATTCCTTTCTAGCCAGCCCCCTCTTATCATTTGGAGAGCATCATTTCAAATCCAGAGTGTCAGCATCAATCATTGGTACCTGGTGCTTCATCTTTTTTTGAATCACACCAAAATGATGTTGATCCTCTTCTGTAACGAATGTGATGGCGTCTCCTGGATTCTCAGCTCGCCCCGTTCTTCCAATGCGATGGACAAAATCCTTAGGGGATCTGGGTAATTCATAATTAATCACAACTGGCAGGTAGGTAATATCAATTCCTCTGGAGAGTAAATCGGTAGATACCAAAACAGTGAGATCTCCGGCTATAAAATCAGCCAAAGTAGCTCTTCTTTTTCCTTGACTTTTCTTGCTGTGGGTTGCCTGGGCATTGATCCCATTTTTTCGCAATTTATCGGCTACCAAATCTGCCTGATATACGGAAGAAGTAAATACCAACACCTGCTTCCAGTCATTGCTCCTGATCAAGTGGCGGAGCAGTGGGCCTTTCTTTTCAGGAGCAACCGCATACCCCAACTGGTTAATTAATTCAATCGTCTCTTTTACAGGCTCAATCTTTACGATGGCTGGGCGCTTCAATAAAACTCTTTCGATCGATTGCACTTGCAGACTTAAAGTTGCTGAGAATAGAAGATTTTGACGCCTAGGCGGTAAGAGCTCGAAAATCCGATCCATTTCCTTCTTGAAGCCAAGGTTGAGCATCTTATCTGCCTCATCTAGCACCAGGGTTTCCAGGTCATCGAAGCGTATTGCGTTTGATTCTGTAAGCTCCAATAATCGTCCAGGAGTGGCCACCAAAACATTCACTCGTGACATCCCCTTCATTTGTGGGTTTATAGAAGCACCCCCAAACACTGCCATCGATTTAAACGGAAAACGTACGTGCTCCGAAAGGGTTCGAAATACGTTCTCAACCTGGACGGCCAATTCCCGTGTTGGAACCAATACCAATATCTTTATTTGCCTATCCCTCGTTTTGGTCGTGCGATTCAAATTTTGCAAAAGAGGCAACACATAAGCTGCCGTCTTTCCGGATCCTGTTGGAGCAATGCCCAATACATCTTGTCCCTTGAGAATGACAGGTATCGCCTCCTCCTGAATCCGAGTAGGCTTTTCGAACTCTCGTTTGGAAATGGTTTCTAATAAGTATGGAGCCAACCCCAAATCTTTGAAAGACATAAAATGCTTTTAGTGTGATCCGCAAAGGTAAGTTTAAGGCTTGCCTTCTTATGTAGGAATCTGATATTATCGATTATATAAATTCTAACGATTTATTTCACAAGCACGGGCCTATTGTGGCTTATCATTAAATGGTTACAATTCTCGTGTAAAAGGCTCATAACCTCTAAGTGATTCACGGGGAGTCAAGTGAGATTCTGAACTATTTCTTTATGAAGCGCTTCCCGCCTAATCTCCGAAAACAGCTAGCGGATATACGCCAAACTACCCCTTTGCCTCCTCCTAAAATCGGGAGATGTGCTCAGCTTGATCCGGCGTGGAGCGCTCTTTTAAGCAATCCATTTTCAGATTCATTCTTTATGCAGACCTTTGCACTGCAAAATGGAACCGACCAATTACATCCGACGATTCGATAGTTCTGTAGAAGGATTAGAGTTGCCCAAACAATTTACCTTTCCTTTCTATTATGAACCCGACCCATTGGTGCTGCGAGCGTCAGAGCAACTCCAGACTGAGCTTATTTCCAGAAAGTTTAATCACAACTTTGGGCTGGATGAGACCAACCAGGAAATGGCAGTCGGTAAAATGTTCGGTGTACTCATCGTTCAGGACCGACAAGGTAAGTTGGGATTTTTGGCCGCCTTCTCCGGGCAATTGGCCAATAAAACACACCATCGGGGCTTTGTGCCACCCATTTACGATATTCTCGATCAGGATGGCTATTTAAAGGAAGGCGAAAAGGAATTAACAGCGCTCACATCTAAAATCGAAGAACTGGAAAGCTCGGATGAACTGGCTCAAGCAAGCGCTTTTCAAGAAAGCCAGAAACAACAAGCCCAGGAAGACATCAAGCGCCTTAAAGCAGCAATAAAAGCGGGGAAAACAAAACGTCAGCAAGCACGTCAGGAGGCAAGGATCAGGTTGAATGATGAAGAATTTGCTATCCTAAATAAGCAGCTTTCAGCCGAGAGTATTCAGGAGCAGTTTACTCTGAAAGATTGTAAAACGTACTGGGGCTACAAGCTAAAGGAAGCCGACGAAAATCTGGAAAAGCTCATCAATACCATCGAGCAATTGAAGGAAGAGAGAGCCCAACTTTCAAATCGCCTACAGCAACGATTGTTTAGTGACTATACCTTTCTCAACGCACGACAAGAATCACGCAGCTTACTTTCCATTTTTGGCGAAAAGGAACAAACCACTCCTCCTGCTGGTGCAGGAGATTGCTCCGCTCCCAGGTTGCTCAATTTTGCCTACAAACACCAGCTAAAACCCATAGCAATGGGCGAGTTTTGGTGGGGCGCTTCTCCCGCTTCTGAGGTCAGAAACCACCAACACTTCTATCCTTCGTGCCGCAGAAAATGTGAACCTATCCTGGGACACATGTTGAAAGGTCTCGATGTAGCACCCAACCCAATGCTTCAAAGCAATCACACTGGAGTCAAAATAGAGGTGGTCTATGAGGACGAACACCTTGCTGTTATTAACAAACCCCATGAACTGCTCAGCGTCCCAGGCAAAAATGTATACGACTCGGTGTACACGCGCATGGAGGCCCGGTTCCCCAGTGCAACAGGCCCACTACTCGTACATCGCCTGGACATGTCCACTTCAGGACTGCTCCTGATTGCTAAATCCAAAAGTATCCATAAAATGCTCCAGGCGAAGTTTTTGAAAAAAACGATCTCCAAACGCTATGAGGCTTTGCTGGACGGCATTCTGGAAGCTGATTCAGGAGAAATTAAACTTCCACTGCGTGTAGATCTGAACAACCGTCCTCAGCAACTAGTCTGCTATGAGTATGGTAAACACGCATATACCCGGTGGGAAAAGATCAAAGAGAACAAAGGTCAAACCCTGGTACACTTCTACCCCATCACCGGACGTACCCATCAGTTGCGTGTACATGCTGCACATGCTTCAGGGCTGAACATACCTATCATTGGTGATGACCTGTATGGCACTCGATCAGATCGACTCTATCTCCATGCCGCCTACCTTAAATTTGAACATCCTGTAACCCGAAAAGTGATAGAAGTGAATGCTCCATCTGGTTTCTAAAACGCAACTTATATCATTTTTAAGAGCATATATTCTGCACTATCCCCCCTTTATAACTTTCTTTTTCCACTCTTGGAAGCCCAATTGACCTCTTTTGACAGATTACGCACCTTTTAGTATCGATCAAATTCACTAGTCACAATTCAGGTATCTAAATTTAACGGATGCACCATCTGATGCAAACTGAATGGTGGTGTTTCCATTCTCATCAAAAGCGTACTGGTAGTCGTACCTCAAATCTGTAGATTGATCGGTCACGATGTTATTAGGCGAAAAATAAGCTACGTCTGGTAAATTCACTCCTGCAAAAAATGGAAGATAAAGTCCCATAAGCGGACTGAGCGAATCATCATAAAGGAAAAAGCGGTCGTCCGACTTCACAAACTCACCTGGATTGTCAAGATCTCTAAAAAAGGATTCCAGGCGGGTAACATGGCCTTTCGCGTTGGTATGATAGATACCATAAGCCACATAATCATAAGCACCTGTACTGGCCAATCGGTACATGTCCACCTGAAACCGATCTGATTCATAGGTTATAAAATGCGTTAAGAGCACATCCGGTCCCGGGAAATACCTAACTACTTCTACTGGTTGATCGTTTTCTAGTTTTGCTCTGAGGTATGGATACTTGGCTGGATTGAGTTGATCTGTGACCACTACCGAATCAGCAAAATAGGTAAATCGAAACGACGCTAGAACCTCAACATTTCCCTCACCATCCTCAACCTCCTGCCTTTGTTCATAGATGGTACCTCCGCCTACTGTCACAAACCGGTAGCGGTTTCGGGCGTCAAATTCCATGGATTCGAGGATGCATCCTTTCGGTGCTATGCTATCTTCCGCACACCCCACTAGCAGTCCCATGATCATCAAACCAGGTAAGAACCTTATCATCATATCAGAAATTAATGAATGTCAAACAGAATTGTTCTATTCTAAATCAATAATCAAACAAGGCGTCCCAAAATTGGAGACACTCTAGTATTTTCAAAAGGATTCTGGAAGCATGAAATAGCAAATAGTCGCACAAAAACGTGCTTCCCGATAATAAGTAGACTATTTACGGAATTTGAGTTTTCTCATGCCATTGAAATAGGCAAACATCATTTTTAACTTTGAACCCCCTTTGCGTGACATTTCCATAGCGTCCCAGAGTTCCTCTGGGACCTGATCCAACTGATTCATTTCTCCAGCACCTTTAAGCCACTCTCCTCCATCGATGGTAATCACTTCGCCGTTGACATATGCAGAAAAATCAGACACCAGGTATGCAGCCAGATTAGCGAGCTCCTGATGATCACCCACCCGACCGACCGGAACTTTGTTAGCCGGATCAAATTTCTTTTGCAAATCACCCGGAAGCAACCGATCCCAGGCACCCTTCGTCGGGAATGGACCAGGTGCGATGGCATTGGCTCTAATCCCGTACTTGGCCCACTCCACAGCCAGTGAACGTGTCATAGACAATACTCCTGCCTTGGCACAAGCAGAAGGTACCACATAGCCAGACCCTGTCCATGCATAGGTTGTAACAATGCTCAGAATATTACCGGGGTGTTTTTCTTCGATCCAGTCTTTGCCTACTGCCAGCGTGAAGTTGTAAGATCCTTTCAGGACGATATCCACCACGGTATCAAATGCACGATGAGATAAACGCTCTGTAGGGCTAATAAAATTTCCTGCAGCATTATTGAGCAGTATGTCGATCTTACCAAACTGTGCCTTAGTGTCTTTGATGACCTGCTCTACCTGATCATATTCACGTACGTCGCATGCCAGGGGCAATACAGGACTACCAGTCTTTTCAGAAATCTCTCGGGCCGTTTCTGTGAGTACATCCAGCTTTCTGCTGGTGATGACCAGATTGGCTCCTAGTTCTGAGAAGTAGGTACCCATGGAGCGGCCCAAACCGGTACCTCCACCCGTAACAACTATCGTTTTTCCTTTGAGTGCGCCTTCCTTGAGCATGCCTTGAGTATATGTCATATCATTTTTGGATTAAAGTAGAAAGATACCAAAAATGAATGAAGCATGAACCTGAAGATGGTTACTTCTGTGGCAATTTATTCATCACCAAACCATAAAGGAAAGTGCCAAATAGCGCTGACAAGAATACCATAATAAATACCATAAATCCATTTCCGATGATAATGTAAATCGGCCCGGGACATGCCCCTGTCAACGCCCAACCCAATCCGAAAATAGTACCTCCTAATAACGGTGGCCAAAACTTACGCTGTTTTTGCGGGATCACTATGGGGTTTCCCTCAAAATCCTTCAGCTTAAATCGTTTGATTAGCTGAATGGCGATTATTCCCAATACCACTGCTGAACCAATTACTCCATACATGTGAAACGATTCAAATCGAAACATTTCATAGATGCGATACCAGGAAATTACTTCTGCTTTCGTCAGGATGATACCAAACAATACTCCGAGAATTAAAAATTTCAGCTTATTCATAGGATTACAGGAAGAATCAGATGTGTAACAATTAATCCACCAATAAAAAACCCAATAACAGCCACCAACGACGGCCATTGCAGATTACTCAAACCAGTGATGGCATGTCCGGAAGTACATCCGTCAGCATATCGGGTTCCAAACCCAACAAGCAGTCCACCGAGAACCATAAAAATCAAACCTTGTCTTGTCAGTAGATTGTCCCAACTAAATATAGCCGTGGGTAAATAAGACTCTCCGGGATTTGAAATCCCAATGGCCTGTAAAGAAGCGATGGTTTTTGGATTGAGGTCAATTGCCTGTTCGGGGGACATGTACACTGCTGCTATGTATCCACCAATAATACAGCCCACAACAAAAAACAGGTTCCAAACTGCAGACTTCCAATCAATTTTAAAAAAGTCACTTACTCTGCCCGCTCCACCAATGGTACAGATGGTCTTTAAAGTAGAAGAAATGCCAAACGACTTCCCAAAAAAGAAAATCGTGACCATGACTACTGTAATCATGGGCCCTGCCACATACCATGGCCATGGCGCTGTTAATATGTTCATTCTGATAATTTCAAGTTGCTTCGGCGATAATAACACCAAAAGCCACCGAATTGATCAATAAAATCGATGAACAATGAGCTTTATTTCGTCGGCTGGCTTACAAAGGCTTCATTTCAGCAATCCAGTCCCTGATAAGCGCTACACCTTCTTCATGTTCGAGCTTTCGTCCAAGCTCTGGCATCATTACTCCAGGATCATCAGAAGCAATGCGGTGCAACAGTATCGAAGACTCAGGATTGCCCGGAACTATGCCAAATTTCAGTCCTCCGGAACCACGTCCTGCTGCAACCGGAGGCTTACCCACTCCAACCCGATAAAGGTCCTGCTCTGAAGCAAGAAGGTGTAGTCCCGTGTTCTTTGCCGGACCGTCGGCACGATGACAATGCGCACAATTGATTTCCAACCAAGCTCTGGCACGAGCATCCAATGTTTCTGTTTGCTCGTCATCCCATTGTGCGAGCTTTGGTATTTCGTCTTGATCAGGAAGCGAATCCAACAAATTAAGTTCATGCCATTTTGTTAATTGGTTGGTCGATTCACCTCCGTAATCAAAGTGCTTATTTAGCTGACGCGCACTTGGGCCTATCGGACTCATTTTAGCAGATCGTTCATGACAACCTTTACACTGCACAAGATTTGGAACCGAATAGTTCACATTTTTCAATACCCCCTCTTTATTTGTCCATGACACTGGAATAGTTCTTCCCGCTATCTCCAGATTAGCTTCTGTCTGTTCTTCGTTCCAAACATAAGTCAATGCGTTCCACCCGTTTGCTTCATGAATCAACAACCGCGTTTCCATCAACTTCCGCTCTCCATTGGAGACAGTCTGATTTAGCTCATAATAAAAGTTTTTGATCAACAACGTACCTTCAGGGAAACCCAACACCTCAGTTTGATTGTACTTTGCAGTAGCTCCCTCTGGCAGTTTCACAAAACGCGCTTTTTGAGAATAGTCAGAAAACAATGGAGAATTCAGGTCATAAGGAATGACCCCTTCTGTTGGATTTAGTTCATTCAGTGGCTGTTCAAACAACCCCCATTCGCTTAAGGATTTTGGAACATCCAATTCAGCAGAACCAACCAGAGATACTTCCTCTATAACCAGAGGTTTCTTCTTGTTGGAACAGCTCCAGATGAGTATGCCGCTAAATAGAAATAATACAATTCTTACACTCATAACAACGGATCCAATTGCTGACCTTCACATAGAAATGGCGTCAGGTCTTCATTCAGGTTTTCAAAATCATTGGCTGCATCGAGATTGGCAAACTGGATATCCGATTCCTTGATACACAATTCGAAAGGTACCTCTTCACTCTCGATCCCATCCCAAACAATATCTGGAGTATTCAATGGAAACTTATACATGAACAACAAGCCAAAATCACTCTGTGTAGTGGGGAACCAATGCTCATTTTGGAATCGGTTGTTATGAACAAATATGTTGGTCGGATAAGGATCATACCGATTATCCATTTTAGACTTTTCGATGTTTTCATTCAACTGTGTTT
>JAMWZA010000171.1 GCA_024305105.1 Marinoscillum sp. | reverse complement strand
GTGATACCTGGATCAACCTGTCCAAAAATGAAGGACTTCCCTCAGGTATTTGGGGAATCTCAGGAATCACTGTTTCACCAGTTAATTCAAATCGGGTATGGACCATCATAGAAAATGAAGATGGAGGCGTTTTCAGATCAGATGATGGTGGAGAAACCTGGAGAAAAACGAATTCAAGTAGATCCTTAAGACAAAGAGCCTGGTACTACACCAGGATCTATGCCGACACCCAGGATGAGGACAAAGTATATGTACTTAATGTCAACTATCACGTATCTACAGATGGTGGTCAGACGTTTGAGGCGAGCAATGCTCCACACGGAGATCATCATGACCTTTGGATTGCACCAGAAGACAATCAGCGAATGATTATTGGTGATGATGGTGGCGCACAAGTGTCATTTGATGCAGGTGAAAACTGGTCTTCTTATTACAACCAACCAACTTCTCAGTTTTACCGAGTTACCACAGACAATGCATTTCCTTACAGAATATACGGAGCTCAGCAAGACAACTCTACTGTGCGAATTGCACATAGAACAACTGGCCGATATATCGGTGAAAATGACTGGGAATCCACTGCCGGTGGTGAGAGTGCCCATTTAGCAGTAGACCCTACAAATAATGATATTGTTTATGGGGGTAGTTATGATGGATTCTTGACTAGATATAATCACGAAACCGAAGAAATTCAGGCAGTAAATGTATGGCCAGATAACCCAATGGGCTGGGGTGCTGAAGGAATGAAATACCGGTTCCAATGGAATTTCCCAATATTCTTCTCCCCGCACGACCCAAATAAGATTTACACCGCATCTAACCATCTGCATTCCTCTACTAATGGTGGCCAATCGTGGAACTTGATTAGTCCTGACCTGACAACCAATGACACGACTAAATTAGGATCTTCCGGTGGACCCATTACCAAGGACAACACCTCTGTAGAATACTACTGCACCATTTTTGCAGCAGCAGAATCACATCATGAAGAAGGCGTCATTTGGACTGGATCTGATGATGGCTTGGTTCATATCACGAAAGATGGTGGAAAAAACTGGGCCAACGTCACACCTCCTTCACTTCCGAAGTGGACCATGATTAACAGCATCGAAATTGATCCTTTCAACAAAGGAGGAATGCTCTTGGCAGGCACCAGATACAAACTTGGCGACTATCAACCATACCTATTCAAAACCACGGATTATGGAGCTACCTGGACGAAGATCACTTCAGGGATACCTTCCGACCATTTCACTCGTGTGGTAAGAGCTGACCCTGAGCGTCAAGGCCTTTTATATGCCGGCACTGAGACTGGCATGTACATTTCTTTTGATAATGGTGACTCATGGAAACCATTCCAAATGAATTTACCTATTGTTCCAATCACAGATTTGACCATTAAGGATAACAACCTCATCGCTGCTACTCAGGGTAGAAGTTTCTGGATGATTGATGACTTAACTCCATTGCATCAGCTATCGGATGCTGTGGTTAACTCCAATCAATACTTATTCAAACCGCTCGACACCTATCGACTGGGAGGAGGCAATGGAAGAACATCCAAAACAGCTGGAACAAATCATCCTGGCGGAGTGCTTACTTACTTCTTCTTAAAAGATACTTCAGCGGTAGAAAAGGTAACACTAAGCTTCAAAGAACCCGATGGAACGATCATTAAGACCTTCTCAAGCGATCCTGACAAAGGTCAGAATGAAGAAAAACTGGATTACAAACAGGGACTGAATATGTTTAACTGGGACATGATCTATCAGGATGCCGCAACGTTTGATGGAATGATCCTATGGTGGAGTAAAACCAGTGGACCGATGGCAATCCCAGGAGAATATCTTGTAGAATTGTCTGTAAACGGTGAATCGAGCCAGCAATCCTTCAACCTACTCAAAGACCCGCGAAGTAGTGCAACAGCTGAGGACCTTAATGCTCAATTTGACTTCTTGATCGAAGTTCGTGATAAGCTCAGCGAAACACATCAGGCCATCACCAATATTCGGAAAGCAAGAAGCAAAATCAATGAAGTGGTTAAGTTAATGGACGAAGTGGCTGATAAGGAGTTGATTGAACAATCAAAAAATATCGTGTCTGAAATGACAGAAATTGAGAAGGCTCTTTACCAGACAAAAAATGAAAGCCGTCAGGACCCACTCAACTTCCCGGTTCGATTGAACAATAAACTAGGACACCTCGCATCCTTAACTTCTTATGGAGACAATCCTCCTACCGAGCAGTCCTTAGTGTTCAAAAAGGAGATCACTGCGGAAATTGATGCAGAACTGGTCAAACTTTATCAAATTTTCAATACGGACATCCCTCAAATCAACCAGTCCATAATTGACAATAAAATTCAGTTGATCGAGCTAGATGAATAAATGAAAATGGCCATATTTGTGTGCAAATACACAAATTTATCATGTATAACGTAGTTGTAATTGGTGGTGGTATTGTTGGGTTGGCTTCTGCTCTTAAGATCAAAGAAGCCAACCCAAAACTTCGCGTTGCGGTAGTTGAAAAGGAGAAAGACCTGGCCATGCACCAAACGGGACATAACAGTGGAGTAATCCATTCTGGACTGTATTATAAACCAGGAAGTCTCAAGGCCAGGAACTGCGTAGATGGTTATAACGAGTTAATCAAATTCTGTGATGAGGAAGAGATCAACTATGAGCTTTGTGGTAAAATTGTTGTAGCCACCAATGCATCCCAACTCGAAACGCTGAACATGCTTTACGAACGTGGCGTGCAAAATGGACTCACGGGCATGAAGCGGTTGGTTCGGGATGAATTAAAGGCTCATGAACCCTACGTCAATGGTGTACAGGGTATCTACGTACCGCAAACAGGCATTATTGATTACAAAGCAGTCGCACACAAATACGCAGAAAAAATCAGACACTTTGGTGGTGATATTTTTCCTGACAACAAAGTCTTGGACATCAAAGAAACGAATGGATTTATCCAGGTTGAAACAAACAGACAAACGTTGACTACCAGACTAGTAGTTAATTGTACCGGGTTGTTTTCAGACAAGGTAGCCAAGCTTACAGGAGTCCCTGTTAACTACCGAATCATTCCATTCCGTGGTGAATACTTTAAATTAAAGCCTGAGAAAGAGCATCTGGTAAAAAACCTGATCTATCCGGTACCAGATCCTAACTTCCCGTTTTTGGGTGTACACTTCACCCGAATGATCAGTGGAGGAATTGAAGCTGGACCAAATGCTGTTTTGGCATATAAGCGAGAAGGCTACTCCAAAAGTGATGTAAGTCTGAGTGATTTGGCTGGAAGCTTAGCATGGAAAGGGTTTAGAAAAGTAGCAGGAAAATACTGGAAAACTGGATTGGGTGAATTCTACCGCTCCTATTCCAAATCTGCCTTCACCAAAGCCCTTCAGGAACTCTTACCGGATATTCAAAAGAACGATCTCGTTCCTGGAGGCTCTGGAGTACGTGCTCAGGCTTGCGATAAAAACGGTGGATTAATTGATGACTTCCTCATTCTGGAAGCTGAAAAAGTGATCAATGTTGGAAATGCACCTTCACCTGCTGCTACGTCTTCATTGGCCATTGGTAAACATGTAGCCAGTCTCGCTCTGAGTAGATTCGATAAGTAGGAGGTCGTTTCCAAGACTTTATTGTTGATTAATCAAAATCTTTAAACCTTTTAACCTACGTATCTAGTTAGGATATTTAGATACATTAAAAGGAACTTAAAATGATATTGATAAAAAGGTTTTTACTATTGGGCTTGGTTGCCATCTCAATCAGTGCTTGTGCGCAATCAGATAAAAAGTCAGATGAATCCAAAAATGCTGATAGTACTATTGAGCAAATCCAATTGTCAGAGGAAGAGTGGAAAGATAAGCTGACTGAGGAAGAATACTACGTCTTAAGAGAACAAGGTACAGAACGCGCTTTCACAGGAAAATACTGGGACAATAAGAAGAAAGGCACATATCTCTGCGCAGCCTGTAAACTACCTTTGTTCGCTTCCAATACCAAGTTTCGGTCTGGGACAGGGTGGCCTAGCTTTTATGAGCCTATCAACGAAACGAACGTTGGTGAACACCGCGACACCTCATTGGGAATGTTAAGAAGTGAAGTACACTGTGCGAGATGTGGAGGTCACTTAGGTCATGTATTTGAAGATGGACCTCAGCCTACAGGCTTGCGATATTGCATCAATTCGGTCTCACTAGATTTTACAGAAGCGAAAAAAGAAAACTAATAACCGAATTGGTCATATAGAAACTTATGGGTCCTATGTTCTATGTAACTAGGGCCTTTTCTTTTAATGGTAAAACCAACATGTCCGCCTTTTTTTGGCACTTCCAGGTAAACAAATTCATTGGCTCTAGCTGCATCAAAAGGATAGCACTTCTCACCTAGCATTGGATCATTAGCAGCATTCACAATCAAAACAGGCCGATCTATTGAATCCAAATACTTATCACAAGTTGCCTGATCAAAAAAATGATCTTTAGAAGTAAAACCATGAAGTGGTGCGGTATACCGATCATGAAATTCATCAAAATCTTTCATATCCTCTATGCCTTGATCGCTAATTACTTCAGGGTGCTGAATCGCTTTCAACTTGATTTTTGCGATAAGTTTCTTCAGAAATCGCTGCTCATAGAATCGATTAGATGGGACCTTCAATTGCAGTGCGCTATCTCGGAGGTTACATGGAACACTAAATGCAGCACCTCCAATAATGCGTTTATCTCGCTTTGACTCGCCCAGATATTTAAGTACCATACTCCCGCCCATGGAATAGCCCATCAGCAAGACCTGTTTGTACCCTCGATCAAGAGCTGTTTGAACTATCGTGTGTAAATCAGGTGTATCACCGTGATGGTAAAACCTCGGCAACTTGTTCATTTCTCCACTACAACTTCTACAGTTCCATGCTGCAATGTCCCACCCTAGATCACTAAAGTATTTTGCCGAACGCTTCATGTAATAACGGTGCGAATCACCTTCGAGACCATGAGACAGAATGATGCATCTGTCCGTATGGTTATTTACCCAGTCTATATCTATAAAATCTCCATCTGCCAGTTCCAGACGTTCTCTACTGTAAAACTCTTCTTTCACCTTAAAAAACATGGATGGGATAACTGTTTCCCAATGGGCATTGAGCATGTAAAATGGAGCCCGTAAATAGTCAGTTTGCTCTAATACCGGCATTGAAATGGTTAGTTATTCGGGGCACCATCTTCTACCCAACAGGCGATTAAATCGATTTGGGTTTGAGTTAGATCTTCTCGTCCAGCTGGCGGCATTGTACCTGCTGAGGTTCTTGTTCTAATGCTACTCGCCCTACCGATTACAGCCGTCTTAGAGGTAAGTATTGGTGATTGGACATTGCCATGACATCCTGTAACAGCACAATTCGCTTCAATAATTGGCATTATCTCAGCTTCCAGACTTAATCCACTTGGCAACTCAAAGTCTCCGGTATCTGTACAACCTTCTCCATCCTTTACAGTAAATGAGTGCGTTCCTGCTTCCAGAGCAGTGAATGTTGCTTGTGCCTGGAACTCCCCACCATCTACTGCGTAGGCATATTCTCCAGTACCACCCGAAGCAGAGAGCGTTACGGTTCCCTCGCTGGAATTACATCCGGCATCTGTAATGTCGGCAACCTCACCATCCACACTTCCATCTACCGCGCTTACAGATCCATTAATAGTCGTCGTACATTCGGCAGCATCCCTTACTGTGAAAGTGTAATCACCAACTGACAAGTCTTCAAAAAGAACATCCTGCTTGAAAGAAACACCGTCTACACTATACTGATATTCTCCTTCGCCTCCAGTGGCTTCTAGAGTGATTACCCCTCCTTCACTGCAACTGGCATTCACATTACTGATGACTGACAGACTTAGATCGCTTTCAGAGCAATCTGGCTTTAGATCACTTTCTTTTTCTGATGAACAAGAGTAAATAGAAATACTAATGAGGGTGATTAAAGCTGCTTTGGACAATTTCATGTAAGTTCTTTATGATATGTACGTATAATTATTTCTGATCAGATTTTTTCTGGTATCTATTCGCTGTATTGATCCTTCAATAATTCCCATGTGTGGTCCGAAAGTAATTTCACACTTCCAACATATTCCGTCCACTTACGACTCCTACCCCATTCGCTGGGAGCAATCATGGAAAGAAAATCAGTTCCATCCGCTCTCGTATAGAGATGGTAGGACTTGCCAATAACCGGAGAAAATCCCATGTCACTTTCATAAATTCGCTCAGATACCTCTACACGCCTTTTCAATTCATTTGCCTGATCCAGCAAAGTCTTCATTTGGCTAAATATCTGATCAAACTGCCTACTCGTCTGATCTCCCATTGCCGACATGGCTTGCCCTTTAATTTTACCTTTGTCTTCTGGCTTGATCAAGGCACCACCTACGGTGTGGGCATATTCAATCAATCCGGGAAGGTCGGTAATTTTGTCCTTCTCTTTTTCAAGGTCAATTTTGCTAATGTCAATCTTGTTGCTCAATCTTCTGTAATTCGCTCCTTTAAATTCTTTTTAGCACCTGGCCATGTGGTCCTACTGCTTATGTCATAACCGATTATCAACATAATTATGAGAAAAATTACGGCAATAACTAAAAAAATCTTCTTCGATCTTTTCATATCCTAATATCCAACTGCAAATTTGAGTAATAGTTTTAAAAGAAGATATGACGATTGACGGTAAATTAATAGAGAAGTCCGACACACAGGAAGTAACCAACAGTTTTAAAAAGCGAGAATTCGTAGTTGAGTATGCAGAAAACCCTCAATATCCCGAATTCTTAAAGTTCGAATTGATTCAGAGCAACTGCCAACAACTGGACGCTTTTAACATTGGCGATGAAATAGCCATTTCTTTCAACTTAAAAGGAAGAAAGTGGACTGACAAAAGTGGGACGGTAAAATACTTCAACAGCCTACAGGCATGGAGATTGGACAAAAAGTCTGCTCAGCCAGGCGCTCCTGCACAGGACGCACCTCCACCTCCATCTGACGAATGGATGAAAGAAGACTTCTCATCAGATGAAGACTTACCTTTCTAAGACAGGTTCCGTTTTTTACGAAATGTGATTGGAATGTATTCATCAGTTGGCAGGCCTATGTGTGCTAAATCCCACGCCTTGTCGTAGTTGTTTACCAACTGGCGGATGCATTCCACTCGATCTTCTGTAGGGTATGGACATTCATCCCAGTGAAAAATCTCGACGCGGTAGTTGTATTGTTTTTTAATTCCGTTTACTCTTACCTCAACTTCTATGTCCTGTTCTTCGTTAAGTTGAGGGATTTCAATTCCAATAATACCCATAAGTCTTTCAGTTTAGTATGTTAATGAGTAACAAAAAATATACCCTTTTTACAACCATCTTTAAATCAGCGAGTTAATAAATTCGTAATCTAAAAAATTGACCGATTAAGAACACTATATGTTCAATTTCAAACTGCAAGCAACACTCATCATTAGTCTCGCCATACTCTTAACATGTCTATCATGTTCTGGTGACAAGGAAAAAAGGCCTTCCCCACTTACTTCGGATAGCATAAGTATTGGAGATACGGATCTTTCCATTCATTATAGTAGTCCATCGGTCAAAAAAAGAAAAATTTGGGGTGAGTTGGTACCTTATGATGAAGTGTGGAGAACAGGAGCCAACAAAGCGACTTACATCAATACCAACAAAGACATCAAAATTGAGGAAAAGTTACTGCCTGCCGGGCGGTATGCTTTGTTTACAATCCCTTCAGAATCAGATTGGATCATTGTATTCAATGAGGATTGGGATCAATGGGGAGCATACAACTATGATTCGAATAAAGACATCTTTCGAATAAAGGTATTTCCACAAAAGTCCAGCTTTAATGAACGCTTGAAGTTTGTATTTGAAGATTCTACCTTAAGGTTCGATTGGGAAGAACTTTCCTATTCATTAACAATAAATCCAGAGTTATAACTCTCTCAGAGCATCCATTGTCACCTTGGTCATAACGCCGGTCAATTGAACGATTGTTTCATCGCAATCAGTGATCATAAACCGCCTTTTCATAAACTTAGGATCCATAAAACCAATGTAGACATCATTATATTCTTCCCAAACAATTATCTCCAGAGGCAAATCAAGTGCTGCAGTGGGCTGACACAATAGCAACGCGGTAGTCAAATCAGGCTCTTCAAACAATATACTTCGTGTAGGAGGCAACTCTAGTCCACGTTCAATGGCGATTTCATCATGCGAAACTGTTTCAAAATAAATCAGTTCTTCATCAGCTTCTATAATCGCAATAAGCTTTTCGACAGTTTCATCCACTGACTTTTCACTTCTATAAACGGTCAGATTCTGTGCTTGAAGTACACATGAAGCACCCAGAATCGACAAATAAAATAATAAGAATCGTAGCATGTAAACTATTGAAACGGTGAATTACCTGCTAAAAAACTAAATAATCAGTTCGCAAGAAAGTATTCATGTGAGAAATAGCACTATTCACCTGAATATTTAGCCGAATTGACTTAATTCGCTGTTAAATTTAAATACAATTGCCTGACTTTAATTAGCTTGAATAAAGTCGTTACTTTTGTTTAAACAATCAGCCAAAAACCGCATGAATATATACGCCAAACTAACTTTACTGTGTGTTGCTCTTGTTGTGATAAGCTCTTCTGTAGTTTACTTAGTAGTAAACATAGAATTGGAACATGCTTTTGGCCAGGAGGCCATTCAGGCCATGTCCACTAACTCTGAATCCATTGCCACCACCGTGCAATCAACCATTGATGAAATTCAATCTAAATTAATATGGACGCTGCTGGCCGTTATCCTTGGCTCTGTTATTCTTGCGCTCATCGTAGCTAACATGTTTGTCAAGCCCATACTAACAATTACCAAAGCGGCTGAAGCGATAGCAGGCGGTAACCTGGAAACTGAAATTCCAGTTAACAGCAAAGATGAACTTGGCAAACTCGCTGAAAACCTCAATAGAGCCTCCAAAAGCTTGATCACCAGGCTATCTGAACAACGAAAACTCAATGAAACGCTTGAAATACAGAAGGGTGAGATTGAAAATCAGAAATTGAAAATTGAGGAAGTGAACAATCAAATTTCTGATAGCATTGTTTATGCGCAGCGCATTCAAAAATCCATTCTTCCAGAGCTAAATGTGATCTCCAAACTCGTCAAAGATGCATTCGTCATTTACAAACCAAAGGATGTTGTCAGTGGTGATTTCTTTTGGTTTGAGCGTGTACGACAAGGGAGGAATGAATACATGATCATGGCATGTGCTGACTGTACGGGACATGGCGTTCCCGGAGCAATCATGTCTATTATGGGCAGTAATCAATTGACAAACATTGTTTATTATCAAAATTATCTGGATCCGGTTAAAATTCTAGCTCGTTTGGATAAGGTTATCAAATTCGAGTTGCAGCGTGACGAAAATGATCAGAAGCATCGGCGAGATGGTATGGAAATCGGTATTTGTGTCATCAATCTGGATGACCTTACCATGGAGTTTGCAGGTGTGGGGATTCCACTTTATCTGATCAAAAATGGCTCTGACGATCTGGAAACCTATAAGAGCCCCAAAATGATGGTTGGTGGAATAGAGGGGGATGAAAAAGAAGTTTCTGAACAACTAGAGAAACAAATCATCCAACTGGAAGAAGGAGACAAAATATTTCTCTCTTCTGATGGATATCAGGATCAATTTGGAGGTGAAAATGATAAAAAATTCATGTCTAAAAATTTCAAAAAACTCATCGAGACCTCTTCCAAAAAGCCAATGTCTGAACTACAGAACAGGCTGGAAGAAGAGTTTGAGTCATGGAGAGGAAGTACTCCACAAACCGATGATGTATTGGTCATGGGTGTGGAAATATGAATGTAAAACTGCAATAAAAAAGGTCAGAATAAATCCTGACCTTTTTTTATCCTTATTTCTAGTTTGAAGTTATCTCATTAAGTTAGAAAGTGCTTTGGCTCCACCCATCTTATTCATGGTCTTCATCATTTTTCTCATTTGTTCAAACTGCTTCAACAACTGATTCACCTGATTTACACTAGTTCCACTTCCCTTTGCAATTCGCTGTCTTCTGGATCCATTTATTATATCCGGATTCTCTCGCTCTGTCTGAGTCATTGATTTAATAATTGCTTCAATCGGCTTTAGTGAATCGTCATCGATATCGATATCCTTAATGGCTTTTCCTACACCAGGAATCATTCCCATCAAATCCTTAATGTTACCCATTTTCTTGATCTGTTCCATCTGAGATAAGAAATCATCAAACCCAAACTGGTTCTTCTTAATCTTCTTGTTTATCCGACGAGCTTCTTCCTGATCAAAGTTTTCCTGCGCTTTCTCTACCAGAGAGACCACATCACCCATTCCAAGAATACGGTTAGCCATCCTGTCCGGGTGGAACAGGTCAATAGCATCCATTTTCTCACCAGTACTAACGTACTTTATTGGTTTAGTGACTTCTCTACGGATAGAGAGAGCTGCTCCACCTCGTGTATCACCATCCAGCTTGGTTAAAACTACTCCATCAAAGTTGAGTCTTTCATTAAAAGCTGCTGCAGTATTTACAGCATCCTGACCGGTCATGGAGTCTACTACAAACAAGGTTTCCGATGGATCAATGGCTTTCTTAATGGCGGCAATTTCTTCCATCATCTTTTCGTCCACTGCGAGACGACCAGCCGTATCTATGATAAGTGATTTCTTACCGTTTTCCTTGGCGTATTTAACAGCATTCCTGGCAATTTTCACAGGATCCTTTTGGTCAGGTTCTGTGTAAACTTCTACTCCGATTTGCTCTCCAAGTACTTTGAGCTGATCAATCGCAGCTGGTCTGTAAACATCACATGCAGCCAGTAGAACCGTTCGTCCTTGTTTCTTGAATTGATTGGCGAGTTTTCCACTAAAGGTGGTTTTACCAGATCCTTGAAGACCTGATATGAGTATGGTATTCGGATTGCCCGTTAAATCAATAGGAACGTTCGTTTCACCCATCAGTAGCGTGAGCTCCTCAGCAACGATTTTTGTCAACAACTGACCCGGGGAAACAGCGATTAACACATCTCTACCGAGCGCCTTCTCCTTGATGGAATCTGTTACCTCTTTTGCCACTTTATAGTTCACATCGGCATCTATCAGCGCTCTACGAATCTCCTTCACGGTGGAGGCTACGTTGATTTCGGTGATATTTCCCTGGCCTTTTAGAGTCTTAAACGCTCTATCTAATTTTACACTAAGATTGTCAAACATGAACTTTAATTTTTAACTAGCGCAAAACTAATAAACAATGATTTATCGTAACCTATTTTACTGAAATCAGTATGATACATATATCAGTACCTTGTAATACATAATAACATGAAAAAAACATTAATACTTATCCTAATTGGTTTGACTTCTTATGGTACTTACGCTCAGGGTAGTCGTGTAAAGTCTAAAGACATAGAAGGAAAAAACTGGAAGTTGGTCATCAATATTGATGAAGAACTTGAAGAAGCTAAAAGAGAAGCAGAAGAAGAGGACTCCTTCCTTGG
>JAMWZA010000170.1 GCA_024305105.1 Marinoscillum sp. | reverse complement strand
TTCTAACATTTTCATAATTAACACTTTTTGTGTCAACCTATTTCAGGACATGACCTTTGAAGTGGGGAGGGGTGCTTGGGAAGTGGGTACCCCCACTTAATAGGTGGGTTAAAGGCGTTTAACGGCACTTTTTATCGAGACCTAAAATAAGTTGACAGGTTTTAATTAATGGCTGAGGTGGTGTAGAAAGTACGATGCTATTAACAAATAGATTGTCACAAAAATCTTTTCAAAGACAAACACCAAACGAGGGCAAGAGAGATTAGACTCATTGCATTCATTTTCTGATAAAACCGATCTTGGGAAAGTATCCAATGCTTTTTTCTTGACTAATGCGGATAGAATTGACGATTGTGAAAACCAAATTATAGGAATACATCACTCCCAGAAAGACAAAGTTCAAAGTCATTCGTGAGGTAATCGCAGCAGGCGATACAATCCCGGTTGTTTCCATTTTATAGATCACACTCGCTACGTTTCCGATGTATCCTAAGAAGAGCAACATTGTCCAAGTAATTTGAAAGTTAAGCAGGTCTTTAGCGATGTTATTTAGATTTCGAATTTTGTCTTTTTTTGATATCCAAAGGATCAATGGAATCAGAATGCCTAAGAGAGGAAAAAATAAAAAGCTTAGAGCAGATAGATTCAAGCTCGTCAAAAACCCCTTATCTTCCTGAACCGTCCAATCTACAATTTCATCTGGGGAGACCTCAAAAGCTGCTGCCAGTCTTTTTAATGAATCGCCTCTCGGCTCAGTTTCTCCATTTTCTATTCTTTGAATTGTTCGTAGGCTCAGTCCTGTTCGTTCAGATAATTCCTCCTGGGAAAATCCATTTCTGCTCCTGAGGTTTTTAATTCTATGTGCTAATTCTTTGTTCTTCATTTCCGTAAAAGTCTAAAACTCAGAACGAAGGTATATTTTCTATCTATTGTTGGTAACGTCAAGTTTAAGTCATCTTTACGTCATTTGTGTCTTGAGCTCATATTGGGTAAGAAAATCATACAGCATCCAAATCCAAACTAAGGATAAGATAGTAGATGAACCTTGGACCACATCTCTTCAAGCGCTAGAGATTTTGGCGAGGTAAAAGGATTGTTACCTATAGCTTTTATGGATTTAGAACGCCGAGTCTGGAGACACTTGTTTTCATTTAGGGTTTTAAGTGATTTTCAGAACACTTAAAAAACTATGGTCATCAACATTTTTCGTTATTCTCCAACGGTTGGTCATTTCCTAGGTTATTCTCCTTCAAAGAAATCATTATCCAGCTCCTTCACCTCATAGGTTGTTTTGACTTGAATTCCCACATTATACTCATGCATCAAGTCAACTAGTTTTTGGCCGTCTATCAATATAATTGTGTGATGTGCGTCATATGCTTTTTTGATTGCCGCAGAATCAAATGTTGAGGTGGTTACAAAAACACCTTTTTGTGTATCGCCACTCATTGCTCCTATGAAATTTCTGATATCCTTTTCTCGAACCTTATTCTCTCCATATCTCTTCGCTTGAATATAGATTTTATCTAGGCCCAATTTGTCTTCATTTATTATTCCATCAATTCCTCCATCACCAGTTTTTGATGTTTCTACAAAGTCACCATAGCCCATTTTCTTAAGAAGAATAAGGATTACTTTTTCGAAATAAAACGGGTCAATTGACTTTAACTTTTCTAATAACTCGTCTTTAACTTGAACTTCTATTAGGTTAAAGCCTTCATCAATTAGATCTTCAGGAGAGGCATTTTGAACTTTGGAAGGAGTTTCGGTTTTTCCATCATTCTCTTCATTGTAAAATTCTAGAAAGTTATCAGAGTTCTCAACTTGGCTTAAGCTTAAGTTTTGTGAACTGTTTTTTTGACCTTTCTCAGTGATTTTTACATGTCCCCTTTTTGGGAACTCGATGTAGCCTCCTTTTTTGAGGTATGACTTACCCCAAGCAATTCTGTTAATGATTAGTCGATCCCCACTTTTGGTTTTTTGTTCAAGCTGGTCTTTGGTGAGGTCAGAATAAAACTGAGCAATTACCTTTTCATACATTTCTCTGGCTTGAAGTGTTTCGCCATTTGAAAGGACTTTTAATATAGGAATGAATGTTTCATGAAATTTGGGTATTTCCATATGAAGTAGCTTATTCAAATTAAACGGTAATTGATTTTCAAATTAGCGGATTTTGACTTAAAACCACTTTTTTAGTTCTTTCAAGTCTTCAAAAGTTGAGCCTTTCTTGTAAGTTCCTCCCCTTGACGCTCCACACTTTCAAACCATACTATCATCAAATGCGGAGGAGTCGACAGGCCCGCTTAGCGCCGGTCTGGCGCAATCCCGGCGAGCCGGGAAGTGCGGTGGGGCGTCCCAAACTAAGCCTATTGATTCACCCTTTTGACCAAAGTCATTAGCCCTAATGACACGGGTTATGCGCATAGTCCATAATGTTTTTCATCTTTATGGTGACGTCCAGTCCAAAGGGATTCACTAAATTCAGGCAACAACAACCCAAAAATGGATCAACTTTCAACAGCTTTCACGCTACTAGGTGTCGGTATGATTACCGTATTTGTAGTCCTCTCTCTCGTAGTGCTCACCGGAAACCTTCTTATTCGGATGGTGAATGCCCTGAACGCTGATTCGCCTGGTCCGACATCTGATGATGACAAAGGAGCCATTGCGGCAATTACCGCTGCGGTGGAGATAGTGACCCATGGCACGGGACGTATCACCAAAATTGAACGTAAAAACTAAAGGTCATGGCTAAGGAAATAGGCTTAAGTCTGGTATATCGAGATATGTGGCAATCTTCGGGTAAATACATGCCACGAGTAGATCAGTTAGTACGAGTAGCAGAACCCATCATAGATATGGGATGCTTTAGACGAGTGGAAACCAATGGTGGTGGGTTTGAGCAAATCAATTTACTCTATGGCGAAAACCCCAACAATGCGGTGCGAAAATGGACCCAACCATTTAATGAAGCGGGTATTCAAACGCACATGCTGGAGCGTGGGCTGAATGGGTTGCGAATGTATCCGGTGCCAAAGGATGTCCGAAAGTTGATGTTCAAACTCAAAAAACAGCAGGGCACCGATATCGCTCGCTCATTTGATGGATTGAATGACACGCGTAATTTGAAACTGTCTATTGATTATGCCAAGGAAGGCGGCATGATCGCCCAGGCAGCACTATGCATTACACACTCCAAGCTCCACACGGTAGATTATTACCTAAAAATGGCCGAAACACTCATTGATATGGGAGCGGAAGAGATCTGTATCAAGGACATGGCTGGAATCGGTCGGCCTGCATCGATGGGTAAATTGGTCGCCGGGATTAAGGCGATTAAAAAAGATATTCCAGTCACCTACCACGGACATTCGGGACCTGGGTTTTCGGTTACCTCCAGTTTAGAAGCTGCCCGCAATGGTGCGGACTTTATCGATGTGGCGATGGAACCCTTGTCCTACGGTACAGCCCATGCAGATTTGATTACGGTTCATGAAATGCTGCGAGATGCGGGATTCAGCTTGCCGGACATCAATATGAAAGCGTACATGCAAGTCCGTTCCCTGACTCAGGAGTTTATTGATGATTTTCTGGGGTATTATATCAATCCGAAAAACCGATTAATGAATGCCTTATTGATTGGTCCCGGACTTCCCGGCGGTATGATGGGTAGCTTGATGGCTGATTTAGAGAACAACCTCAAGAGTCTCAATAAATGGAAGGAGAAGAATAATCAGCCGGCTATTTCTCAGGATGACCTGTTGATCAAGCTCTTTGATGAAGTAGAAGAAATCTGGCCGCAAATGGGGTATCCACCATTGGTTACACCATTTAGCCAGTATGTGAAAAATGCTGCGCTGGTCAATGTGATGCAGATGGAGAAAGGCAAAGAACGCTGGTCCATGCTCGATGAAAACGCATGGGACATGGTGTTAGGAAAATCCGGAAGGGTGCCAGGAGAAGTAGGCGATACGCTGAAGCGCCTGGCCAAAGAGCAAAACAGGGAGTTTTTTGAAGGAGATCCACAGGAATTGCAACCTGATGCTCTGGGTGAATTCCGCACCAAAATGAAAGAAACAGGTTGGGATACAGGACAGGATGATGAAGAGCTTTTTGAGTATGCCATGCATCCACAGCAGTATGAAGCCTATAAGTCTGGCAAAGCCAAGTCGGATTTTGAGACAGACCTGGCTAAACGTAAGCAAGCCGAGTCGCCTAAAGCAGAAACACCACTTACAGATGGTTCATCTGCACCAGCTCAGCCAAAGGACATGGACATTACCGTAAACGGTCAGGTGTATAAGGTGTCTGTTAGTTATGGCCAGGAGATGAGTAATTCACCAGCACCTACCCAAAAAGCGAATGAAAGTGGGGCTGTGAAACCGGTTTTGAACGGATCTACGAAGGCTATCACGGCCCCGCTGGAAGGCAAGATTTACATGACCAAGGATGCCGGAGAGAAGCCATTGAAGGTTGGTGATCAGGTAACCAAAGGAGATATAGTTTGCTATATAGAGGCTATGAAGGTAACCAATGCTGTGAAGGCAGATCAGGAAGGAACAGTGGTCGATATTCTGATCGGAGAAGGAGACGATGTGTTTGATGATGATGTATTGATCAAACTGAGCTAAATCAGCATGGAGCTATTCGAGAAATTGTACCGGATGACGGCCATCCAGAATATCATCGAGTCACCACAGATTCTATTGATGATTCTTATTGCGTTTTTTTTATTGTATCTCGGCATTAAGAAACAATACGAGCCCTTACTTCTCGTGCCGATTGCTTTTGGGATGTTGATTGCCAATTTTCCCGGTGGGCAAATGGGAGTCGTTAAGATCGATGAAAGTCTCACCCTCTACCAGATCGCCAGAGATCATGGCATCATGAACTTTGTGTATTACTCATTGATTAAAACGGGCTTCTTACCGCCGATTATTTTTCTGGGAGTGGGTGCTCTTACAGACTTTGGACCGATGCTGAGAAATCTGCGGTTGGCGTTTTTTGGAGCAGCTGCGCAAATTGGAATTTTTACGGTTCTAATTTCAGCAGTAGCCTTTGGGTTTAGTCTGAAAGAAGCTGCTTCGCTCGGTATCATCGGTGGTGCAGATGGCCCTACAGCGATTTACACCACCATAAAACTGGCACCACATCTGCTGGGACCTATTGCGATAGCAGCTTATTCTTACATGGCGCTTGTGCCTGTGATTATACCTCTGGTGGTACGCTTAACGACTTCAAAGAAAGAGCTCCTGATCAATATGAAGGAGCAGGATAGATTGTATCCGGCCAAACGGCCAATCAAAAATCTTCAAACCTTAAAAATCATTTTCCCAATTGCCGTGGGGACCATCGTTGCTTTGCTGGTTCCTTCTTCTGTGCCACTTATTGGTCTGTTAATGTTTGGGAATCTGGTTAAGGAAATTGGAGCCTCTACAGGACGTTTGCACAAGGCGGCATCTGACACCATTCTTAATGCTGCAACGATCTTTTTGGGTCTTGCGGTTGGTGCTACGATGACTGCAAAAGCGTTTCTAAATGTCGAAACCATTCTCATCATTGTTGGAGGTTTTGTGGCGTTCGCCATTTCGATAGCAGGTGGTATTTTTTCAGTGAAGGTGTATAACCTCTTTGCCAAAAAGAAGATCAACCCGCTGATTGGCGCGACTGGATTAAGTGCGGTACCGATGGCTTCCCGTGTAGCCAATGAAATTGCATTGAAGCACGACCCAAACAATCACTTGCTGCAGTATGCTATGGCTAGTAATATTTCTGGAGTGATTGGATCAGCTGTGGCAGCTGGTGTCCTGATTAGTTTTTTAAGTTAAACTAGAACTGACTTCTAAGGCCGAGTGAGAGAGTTGTTATCACAGGGTTGACAGTGAATTCATCCCAATGGACATTGTATGTTTCTTGTGTGAAACCATCTATCTGCATTGGGGTAAACCAACTGCTTTGCAGGCGGAGACAAACGGAAAAATGCTTGGTGATGTAGTAGTCCATAGAACCCATCAGGCCGAGACCAAAGAGGTCATGCGCCTTTGAGCGTTCATCAGAATACCATGTAAATTCATTTTCTGCGGTGATGTAGGTAGTTGTTAATGAGCTAATATGTGACATCAAAGCGCCGATGCTAATCTGCCACCGATCACCATATCCATTCTGATAGGGACTGAATCTCCTCAATGCATAAATATTTTGGGTGTAGTAAGAATAGCTAAAGTTGATCGAACTGTATTGGTTAGACCCATTATTGATAAAGCCTACTTCCCCAGTAGAGTTGGTGGAAAACTGGCATCCGAACTCCCAATTCATTGATGGACTCCAGGCAAGGCCCACAGTTGTTTCGATATTCCCCGGTCGTTCATCATAGGAATCATCATAGTTTCCTGAGTATTTCTGCATTATCTGAGAGCCAATGTTATTCCACCAAAAGCCAGGCTCGAATAGTTGTAAATAGAATCTTGGGCTGTAGTCCAGCTGTAAGGATGGGCGGTTCTTGGTACCTGAAAATTTCATTTTGTTAAGTTGCCTAATGCCATTGCTCGTATGCCTTAGCCGTTCATGGGGAATAGAATAACGGCTAAGTTTGGATCCATGAAGCATTTCAAAACCGTTTGAATCAGAAGAGATATCTAATCGAATATCGGGAGTAGCACTGACTAACCCTGACATGAGACTTGTGGGAGCTACAATCAAAACATTACCAATAACAAAAATGAATACCTGAATGAAGCTATCCCTTTCATTGGCAGTAAGGAGCATAAGTGCAGCCTCGGATATAGCGAAGCCTTTTACGAACGAATTCCAGAAGTATCCTTTTTTTAGTGCAGCAATACGGTATATTTCATTGATTGAAATCGTGGTGTCAAGAGATAGTTTGGGAACAAAAAGACTCAAGGAATCACTGGAGATTTCCGTGAGATAGCCTCGATAGGTTGTTTTGTCCACGGTTTGGATTAGCATCTTGACAGCTTTTCTGTCTGACGTTTCCTGACAAAAAACGGATTGATAGCTAGGAAACAAAATGATTAGGAGGAATAGCCGGGCAATCATGAGCTTGTGGAGTTCAATAAGTCAACTAAAAGATAAAGAAAATCACATTAATTTTCATTCGACACTCGTCGTGTTTTGCAGTGATAAACAAACAAAACAGCAGTCAATCGTCTTGTATATAGTCTAGCACATATTTTTTGAACTATGGAAAAAGTCATCGCTATTGTGGGTATGGGAGGCGGAATTAGCTACGCTGTGGCACTACGGTTTGGTAGAGCAGGTTATAAAGTGGGTATGATTGCCCGGAATGAAGACAAACTGAAAGTCTTTAAGGAGATGTTGTTTAAAGATGGTATTCCCAGCGAATACAGTGTGGCAGATGTTTCTGTCCAGAGTCAATTAACCAAAGCTTTTAAGTCATTAAAAGATAAATTGGGAGACCCAGAAGTGCTTCATTACAATGCCGCCAAAATCAAGGATAAGCACATTTTGAGGGAGTCCATTGCGTCCATTTCCTCAGATATGAAGGTGAATGTGGGTGGAGCATTGCATTCTGTGAAGCAGGTTGTTCGTCCAATGAAGAAAGCTAAAAAAGGAACGCTTTTGTTTACCGGAGGAGGATTGGCATTGGATCCACATGCCAATTACGGATCACTATCCATCGGCAAGGCTGCAATGCTCAATTTGGTGAAACAACTGGGGAAAGAACTGGCTTATGCCAAGATCAAGGTGGGGACAGTAGTGGTAAAAGGATATGTGCAGGCAAATGATCCGGTTTACAATCCCACCATGATCGCGGATGAGTTTTGGAAGATTCATCAAGAACAAACGTATGGATTTAGAATGGTGGAATACTAATCACTAGAACTAGTGAATAGGTAGTGATTTTTATGGACAAAAAGTGATGACACTCCAAGAATACACTAGAATCTTCTAATTTTATCCTCATGAAAATCTGGATAAAAAGAGTACTTATTGGATTGGCTGTTGTTCTCATCCTCATGCAGTTTTGGCCGACTGACCGACCGGAAACAATCATTGACAATCCGAATGATATTCATCAGGAGATCGTCATCAACACTGAAGTGAGCAATTTACTGAAAGCCGCTTGTTACGATTGCCATTCCACTGAGATCACCTACCCCTGGTATTCCAATGTGGCACCAGTTTCTTTTTGGATCAATGATCACATAAGGGTTGGAAGTCGACACCTCAACTTCTCCGAATGGGCTACCTACACAGCTAAGCGCAAGCGCCACAAGTTGGAAGAGGTTTTTGAGGAAGTGGAAGAAGGAGAAATGCCTTTAGAATCTTATACCTGGCTACACAGTGAAGCGCAGTTAACTCAGGAGCAGGTTGACTTGCTGGTCAATTGGGCTAAATCCGAAATGGAGAAAATTAACGTGGAGGACGAGAGTTAAGCTTTTACTTTTTGAATCATCATGGCTGGTAGGACAATGAGCACCAGCAATGTGGAGAAAGCCAGACCACCGATCATCCCAATGGCGAGGGAAAACCAAAACACCTCCTGATCTCCATTGATCAGAAACGGAATTAGACCCACACAAGTAGACACTACTGTGAGTGTGACAGGCCAGGCTTTCTGGAAAACCGCCTTGGTGACATTTCTGGCTTGAAGACGACCTTTTTGCTGATTGTAATCACTAAAAATAAAGATAGCAGCATTCACCACCAGACCGCCTAGCATCAGAAACGCAGCATACCCTCCCTGGTCAAAGTAAAATCCTCCCCAAGCGAAAATCAGAAATAAACCAATAAAGGAAAGCGGTATAATAAATACGATGAGCAGTGGTTTCTTAAAGTCCTCGAAGAAGATCACACATATTAGGTAAATAGCGACAATCAGCATGAAGATCAGTGAATATTGTCGTTTTTCTTTTTCGCCAAACCAGGAATACTTGGAAGACTCCATACTGAACCCTGGCGGAAGAATGGCTTTCATTTCCTCCATCACTTCTTCCAGATATTTCTGACCAAATCGGTGACTACCAAAATAATCAAACCCAACCATACGCAAGTACTGCCGGTCCTGTTTATGAATTTGTGGATTCCCAATTTCTTCACGGAGATCACCGATTAGGCCTAACTGGACATTTTGATAATTGGTGTTGAGCAAGCTGTACGGACTAAATGAAGTATGTCTGACAGGGTCAAGATAGACCGGAATGCGCTCGTTATCGACCGAAGTATACCCGGCAGGTGAAGACCCGTAAGACTGTGCCCTGGCAGCTCGAAACGCCTGGTGTATGTCTGTCGTGGATAGCGCATCCCAATGTTGATTGTATTGAAATTTCAGTTCTTTCAGGTCTTTGGAGTTCCAGCTAAGATGTTCGTTGGTATTGACTTCCTGTATGCGTTTGTGCTTCAGCAGTTTTTCAGCGAAAACATGGGCCATCTCTTCCAGTTTGTCAAACTGATACCCTTTCATTTGCACCCTAAAACTTGGCAGTTGCTCACCGGCTTGATTGCTAAATCCTCGTCCTACTCCGTAAATGCTCCAGTCCACCCCTCCCCAGTCCAGTGCTTTGGAGGTTAGTTGGTTTTTAAGGACATAAGGCAAGCCACTGTTTTCTTCCCTTTCATCAAATTCGATAATGATTTGTCCGTTTGTACCAGAATAGACATAGCTGAGATAGATATCCAGTCCTTCAATGCCAGCCAGATAATTTTCCACCTTTTGCAGGGTAAAGTCCATTTGCTCAATCGAATGACCATATGGGAGTGAGGCACGAACATACAGCCTGGTTTTACTTGGCTCTCTGACACCACCACCTTCAAATACATTTCTGTAAAACAGCCGACTCGCCCCACCTAGAAAACGATCCATATAGGGTCGAATTTCTTCCTGGAAGTAGTCATTACCGTAAGTATCGTTGTACCACTTCTGATCGTCGATTTTAGTAGGTAGCAGGTAAACCGGCAGTCCAAAAGCAAGAATCAAGGCTCCAATTAGCCAGCCTCTTTTCGGTGCTAACCAGAAGATAAGCCGATCGTAGAGCTGGTAGATTTTTACAATCCGCTTCGATTTTCCTCTGGAAGACGCGGAAAGTTTGGTGCCTACCAGATCCAATAAGGCAGGGGTATACAACCATGCCACTAACAGGCTGCAACTCAAAGATAAGATGACGATTAGTGCAAAATCAGTCAGGTTTTGTCGATCAGTTGCAGGAAGAAAAAAGACCACTGCAAGCGCTATCACCGTCGTGAGGGAAGCTGCTAGCAAGCCTGTGAGTATTTGTTTGTTTCGATACTTGGTGAGGTGATCCAGCATGACGATCGCATTGTCAATGAGCAAGCCAAAGGAAACGGTGAGCCCGGCAATAGTGTACAGATGAATTTCCAATCTAAAGAAATAGGCCAGAAGTAGCACCAGGCCTGCGTTGACCAGAATTCCGGAAAAAAGAATCACTAGTTGTTTCCATCGCAAGGTGAAAAGCAGGATAAATGTACACAGGATCAGAATGGAGAAGACGGTGCGGTAGCTAGCCTTATGAAGTTCTTCTTTCAAGAAAATGGTGTCATCATAGCGCTTTCTTAGTGACAGTTCCTTAGGTAATTCTGATTCGATCATGGAGATGGCTTGCTCCACATTGGTTGCTACATCGATTCTATTGACTCCCTCCGCTGCAAAGATGGAAAGTAGGATGGCTTTTTTGCCATAAATGCGATGTATGCGTTCATCTTCCCGATCCTTTTGGCTGATATTACAGATGTCTCCTAGTTTTAATTCTTTTCCGATTGGAATGGAATGCAATTCATAAAGTGATTTCTGATCGCCTACTAAAACAGGGACTTCTAACTGGCCGTCACGTATCGAATATTGAAAAGAAAATGACGTATGGCTTTGTAGCGCCTGAATAATCTGCTCATCAGTAATCTTGAGGTGATTTAGCTGATCTGGAAAGTAATTAACCAGTAATGTTTTGGTGGAAGTGCCAGAAAGATCTACATCCTGGACACCTTTTATGGTAGACAGACGCGCGATCATTTGTTGATCAATGATCTCCTGAATTTCAGAAGGCGCCATGTCGGCATAAATGGCATAGATGAGCAGTGGCGATTTGTCTTCATCGTCACCTGATTGCAGACTGACTTGCGGAAAACCCACTTCGGAGGGTAATTCTTTCTGAATGCCACGAAGAAGTGAAATGATCTCAATTTTTTTGAAAGCGATATCTTCCTTCACATCAAAAGTGAGCGTTAGAAATCCCGAACCATAGCCGCTACGTGAGTAGAGTTTTTGAATACCATCAATCTGACTTAGCTCATTTTCCAGTACAGAAGTTACTTTTTGTTCAATGATGAGTGGTGATGCTCCGTGCATCTGATAGGAAATAGTGAAAGCAGAACTGATAGGTGCTGGTGTGTAATGCAGACTCAATCGAGGAGCTAATAAGACACCCAAAAGCGCCAAAATAGTAAATACCAATACCGTGCGGAATGCGGACATAGCGGAAAGATAATCGGAAGCGAGAAATCAAACCATTACTTGTAGAATAAATGAAGTCATCCGTGCTGGAAATTGTAGGCGGCTATTACCAGAATCTCAATGGTAAGTTGAATTCACTCACCTAACACTCACCAACCCTGCTTAGCAATACCATTATATTAAAAGATAATAATTGAGCCTGAAATACTATCATATGATATAGAACGGTATTAAGTTTGTAAAAAACAACTGAAAGACTTGC
>JAMWZA010000017.1 GCA_024305105.1 Marinoscillum sp. | reverse complement strand
GCACCCATACTACTGGGGTGCTTTTGTGCTGGTGCAGTAAAGCGGAAATAGAGAAAAAATTGGTTTGATTTTCTTCCAAAAATTTGAAAGAGGTTCTGCTTTTAGAAAGTCTAAGTCAGAAAGAAGAAGATAAGCCAGCAGAATGGGCAGGTTCTAAGCGCCTGTTATCTTTTTGGCCATCTTCCATTTCTCAAATTCCTCCCTTTGTTTGGCATAATATTCTCGTCGTTGTTCAGAAGTCATGGATTGCAGGTTTTGATCGATCTTGCTCCTGATATCGCGCATCATTTTTACTGCATCAAACTTCTTTTTCGTCTTAGTCTCCATGGTGCAAAATTTCTCTTGGTGTTCGTATTTCTATAGTTCGGTACCCTTCTCTCAAATTTACTGAATTGTACAGTCTTATTTTATCAAGGTTAACAATGTGTTTAAAGTTCCAGCTTACCAGGACTTCTACGTTGTGAACTGTAGCAGTTGCTATATGCTGACAGTCAATCAAACTCTTAAATCCAACAATTTTTTCTTCTAAATACATGTCAGCCAGTTGCTGAGCCTCTTGGTTTAGTTCGATGGCAACTATGCTTTCGGGAGTTAAGTCGTCCAGGTAATTCCCCACATGGGTTGGGGCGTTCTGCAACTCGCTGAAAAGAATGTCTGACATTGCAAGCTTGTATTTTCCTTCCATGACTTCCTTAAAGAATAGCTCTGTCCAAAGCTGGAATTCTTCGTCAAATAACCCTCCCACAACCGAGGTGTCAATGTAAACAGTTCGAACCATTCGCTAAAGATCGAAAAATTGTCCCAATCGGGATTGGAACTGGGCTGAAAGGTAACATCCGTTATTGCGTAACTAATTGTACTTACATTTTGGTGGCGTTTTTAATGCCGAAGTAAACCATTACATCGAATTGTGGCAGTGGTCAAAAGTGGAACACCTTACCAAGATAAAATTGTTAAATAAGTTGAAATGGCTCTAACGAATTATCTTTTTAGGTGAGCTTTAGAAGTCGCTTATTTCAGGATCATACACTGCCAATGGGAGTCTAAGAATTCTGAGACCAGATTCTCGTTTTCAATTCTTTGCTTTCTTTATGAGTTTTATTGCCCAGTCATAATGACTGGAAGTCGCTGAAATAAGGTATGCGCCCAACGAAGTTGTCCCTGTCCACTTGTATCGTTTCTTTTCAAATAGTTCTTCATTGCTGTGTTTGGCAATGATATCCCTGACTTTATTGTAACTAGAGTTAACATTCTCCATAGCATCTTCAAGTCTTATATCGCTGTATTTTTCCCAAATCCATTTGTTTAACTCCGGAGTTGATTTCCAAGTATAGCCTTTGGCTGGCATCTCAGGCTTTTCTCCTCTCATGCCAATTGTATACCATTCAAGCATCATTAAGTGCCAATGGTGAAGGTGCATCAGAACATCTCGAAAATTTCTGTTCATGGTTCCTTTTGGGAATTCTTGATTCTGCTCTTTTTGAGACATGCTTTCAATAAAGCTCATCAGAGCCTCAAAATTCATTTTGCTTATATCCAGCAGTTCTGTTTTATTTTTTGGTCGTGGCATATGCTTTCTTCATGTCATCAAGGTGTTTGCGGATGTGATTTGAAACAATCTCCAAATGCTCTTCTCTGGAATAATCACGAGAACCTTTCTTGTAGGGAATGGCCGTAATGGAATCCAGAAATATGAATTCTTCAATCACTTTCTGAGCAATTCTGAGTCGTTCAATTAATTCGTTTATCGTTGCAGACTTTGTTGTAGCAACACTCAATTTATTAACTTCTGACAATTTCCCTTTTACAGGATTCGGAGGTATGCCATTACCTAAATCAGAAATATTGCGTGCAAAACTCTCATGCCAAAAGGTAATATGTCCAAGGATATCCTTTGCATTCCAGAATTCATAGACCATCATATCATAATCAAGACCTTGATGGAAGAACTTTACTAAGGCTTCTAATTCACTCGTGAGGAGTCCAACATTCGATCTGATTTGTTTCTCTTTTTCGGTCATTTTTTTCAATGAGAGCTAACCTTTATCCTCTTGTTTCAAGCAGCGGATTTACTAGTTTAAAGATAAGGAAATCAGGTATAGAACCATGCGGCCCAGCACTAATCATGCATTAGGACCTACGAGGCTATTTGGCAGCCAATGTTCCTTCCAAGCGCAACATTCGCCCATAGTGTGTCATAAGTATCAAAAGAACTGACTTTCAGAAATATCGAATTTTTTGCTTGTAGGCTGTGGAAGTATCACCTTAAAATAGCAGCCGCGCGATCAAGAAGTTTCTTATGAGTTTTCTTGTCGTTTTAATATTTTGACAATGCGACTGTTTACAATCTCTGACAAATTCCAATTGTACAGTTTAGGATCCGTTGTACTGTAAAAGGCCACCAGTACGACATCCTCATCTTCATGGTATTCTGCAAAACTCTGATATCCCGGCACCCAGCCTGCATGTTCGTACTCGTAAATGGAAGAATAGATTTCCTTTTCGCCCTCCTCAAATAAAGATCCGTCGTTCAGCGCTCTTAAGAAAATCCCTACATCCTCGGCAGTTGCTATCATTCCAAGATCGTCTGCTTTTAAATCGTGTGGATGTCCAACGTGATACCCACTCATTATATCATCCATATTCGCTTCGTTCAATGATGCATAGGTATGGGTCAGCTTGAGTGGAGTCAGGATCTCTTCTTGTTTGAAATGGGAATTCTCGTATCCCAGCACCTTATCCATGATCTTGCCTAGCAGCAGGTAATTGGTGTTGCAGTACTGATAATCCTCATCCGGTTCAAAGTTTGCTGGTAGGCCCTGAATCGAGCTGAGGATTTCTTCATAGGTCATGGAAGGAGCTGCCCAATAATTTGGTGCATCTGTATAGTTGGGAATCCCACTTCGGTGCTGGATCATGTTTCGTAACGTGATCTGCTCGGCATTATCAATAGTGCCTGCCAGTTCAGGCATGTAATTAGCAAGGGTTTTATCCAATGACAAGCGCCCTGAGCTAACCATTTTGGTCACAGCTACGGCATCATAGAGCTTACCTATGCTGGCAATCTTAAACAGTGCGTCTGGTTTGGCGGGTATCTTGGAATCTCGATCATGCCAACCGGAAGCAAAATACTGAGGTGATTGACCACCCTGATCAATGTAAACGACCATCCCATCAAACCCATGACCAATGGCTTCATCTAACTGCTCCTGGACCGTATCTGGCAGAGGTAAGATCCATGCTTTGACCAGTAGCCACGGAACGAAAAATAAGGAAATGGCGGTTCCAACAAAGAGCAGTATTCTAATAACAATGGTTTTGCGAGAAGTCATGGTTATATTGGTTTAGAAGTTCGTTTATCGCGTTATGAAGTGATTTATAAGAAATAGCTAATGTGTAAGTGAAAGTCAAACATAAATCCAGTTTCATCAAAAAAGTCTGTTGACTGAAATCCTTCATAGGGGTTCTCGGAGGTTTTGTTGTAGGTGAAAGTACCGATTTTAACATTAGTGCCCAGGTAAGCATCCTTAAAGAGGTTGATTTGAAAACCGTATCCGGCATTCAGAAAGAGGTAGTTGTAGGTGGCCGGATAGTAGGTGTTTCGTTGATTATGAATGATGGATAGTTGTGTGATAAAATAGAGGTTGAATTTCTGTGCTAATCCATTGGGAAAATATTTGTAGTTCATATCTCCACTCAGTAGCGTTTGGTCTGCCCGATCAAATGGATTGAAACCAATGCCTAGTTCGAACTGACTGTTGCCCTTCAAATATGCCAGACTTGGAGTAGCTTGAAAGGCACCTAGTTCACCATTAAAACCAGTATTCATACCAAAACCCAATTTACCTGTCTTTTCCACATCACTTGTTTGTGCTTGAAGCACCACTGGGAATAATAGGATTTGGATTATTAATATGGATCGTATCATGATTTGATTAATGCGTTAGTTTTTCATTTCAAGGATTCGGACAATGCGCTTATAGAGCCTTTTGAGTTCGAGCCAGTAAATTTCTTTGCCACTGGTATTCACAAACTGGACCACTACGGCGTCAATATCAGGGTGGTAGCGAGCGATGCTCGTGTAGCCTGGAAGCCAACCGGTATGTTCGTAGGGATAGACCGATGTGTAAATGACCTGCTCTTCAGGTGAAAATATGGTACCATCGATGAGTGCTCTGAGAAAGATGCTTACATCTTCTGCAGTAGCGATCATGGATCCGCCTGGCAAAGGAAATTCCCAGTCCTTTACGTCCGGTTCCCAACCCTTCAGGTAACCGCTCATCACTTCTTCCATATCTACCTCGCTCGGGACATTATAGGTGTTAGTTAAACCAAGAGGCGTTAACAACTCATCGCGGATGTAAGTATGATGAGAGTACCCCAATGTCCGATCCATGATTTCACCGAGTAATAAATAGTTGCTGTTAGAATACCGATACTTCTTGTTTGGCTTAAATACCGCAGGTTTGTCATAAATCCGAGCAGCGAATGAGAGGTAATCATCAAATGTTTCTCCGTCAATCTCCGGTTCAAAACCATAATCCAGTATGCCGCTTCTGTGTTGGAGCATCATCTTCAGGGTGATCTGATCTGAAAATTCAACGCGACCTGATACTTCTGGGATGTACTCAACCAGCGTTTTGTCCAATGATAATTTCTCATCTGCAACCAATCGAGTAGTCGCAGCAGCGATGTATAGCTTACTGATACTTGCAATCTTGAACAATGCATGCGGGTCTGCTGGAATCTGGTCTTCACGGTTTTTCCACCCAGCTGCGTACAATTGAATATCTTCCGGTCGATTAATGCAGACGATGGCACCATCCATGCCCTGATCCACCGCATCATTTAATTGTTCCTGGACAGTGTCTGGTAATGGCTGTAATCCAAAGGCACAGCCAGATAAAAAAACCGAAACGCAGGCTCTTGCTATGAATAAAATGATCGGTGTAAATCGCATTTTCATTTTGGTCGTACTGTTAATTTTTAATAAGCTACAAAGGTCACAAGCTTCCCTGAGGTACTGTTGTAAGCTATGGGGCGAATACTATCAAATTTGAAGATCGGATGTAAACTATGCTTCAGGCATGGCAATTTTGAAGCAGGGGTTCTGAATTGAACTTTTTCGGTGTTTGTCCTAAGCTCCTGAAGTCCTCGAAAGAATCACCGATCCTTTATAGATTTTTCCACCTTTTATGATTAACCAAATAGCAAAAGTTATTTCCCATAATGCCCCAAGTCCTAACAAATTCATGCTCCAGTTTTTGCCAAACATTCCATAAAAAAACCAAAAGCCATCATTGCATATCCTGCAGCCCAACACAATCCCAACCATTTTGGTGCAATTGCATGTTTGTAAAGTAGGATGCACATTGGAATACTTCCAAGTCCTAAAACGACCATGGCAAGAAAATATCCCAATCATTTGATATGCTAATTGTTGGCATTAGATCTAGTGTCAAACTTGCAAGAGCTGTTGCTTCAAATAATCTTGACAGGAAATAGAGGTTTCCAACCAGCTCGTTGTATTGTCGTAGAGCTTTCCTTAACCAGATGCCAATAAATAAGACCAGTGTTGAGTTTATAAGGATTAATGCAGTACCTAAATATTGCTCTGATTCATTTTCACTTTCGAAAAGAGAACGCCCAAATCCATAAGCAGGAAATGCTAAAAGGAAAAACAATCCAATCCGCTTTGCCTTATCAATCTTTATGAAGTTATTGATGGTTTTCATTCGTATATTTTCACAAGTGCCTGACAAGCCAAAATTGGTGAACCTTGACTTGTCAGTCCATAGCTTAAAATTTCCAGCCTAAGTAAAGGTTCGGCTCAAAAAGAAAGATGTTTCCATATTTGTCATCAAACTCCTTAAACCCTTCAGGAGAATTATTATCAAAAAACCATTGATTGATATGAACCTGAGGTTCTATGAAAAATCGTTTTTTCTTACCAAATGCGAAATGATAGCCTAAATGATATGAGTTATAAAGTTTAAAACCATTTTTGATCTTATTACCGTCTAGATCGGTATAGGTTTGAAACTGCGGCAGCACTTCAATAGAGGCAAAAAGCCCTTTCCAAAGCATGCGTTGGTAGGTAACGCCAATTCCTGTTTCTCTTAAAAATCCATCGTAATATTCAGTTCCAGACTCAATTTTATCTACAACACCATCCCACCAGGTAATTCCCATAGGTTGGAATAGGCGCCATGTGGCAAACTTTACCCCAAAGATGTTCTTATTATCCAGGTTGCGCTTTACATGTAATTCTACCATTTGAACACTTGTACGCTTGCCATAACCATAGATAATCTCATCTGGAACAATATAAGGTAAACTCACCCTCCACTTGTGGGTAACTTCGGTTTCTTCACTCTTCGATGAGTTAACTTGAGCAAAAGCGCTAAACGCGCAAGAAAATAAAAGAATGGTTAATAGCTTTTTCATGATAATTAGATGTTTTAGTTTTCTGAAATCTCCGATTTTCACAAAGCACCTTTCGTTATATTTAGTCTATTTAGAAATGATCAAAGGAATCAGCATCCGAAGATCATATGCTGTGTTTTATCGAATTGACAATACAAAGATGCTGGGGTAGGAGGAGTGCATCGTTCTAAAATGAAATTCGGAACTTAATAATGAGATTTGGTACTTTTTAGCCAGGCTTAGGTTTGAACAACCAAAATGGGTATCGGCTTACTAATGATTTGAATAGTTCTGCGGTATTCACCGCTGATTAACCTTAGAAATAGACCTTATACATGAGATTAGGGAAGAGTCCGACCTGTGTGACATAGCCGATGTTATCAGGTTCGCTTTCATCATAATACTCAGATATTCTGCCTTTTACACCAGTGATATCATAGATATTGAGGTAAAATTCGTGCGTTGTTTTTAGTTTATTCCACTTGTAACTCATGGAGAGATCTATCTGATATAGGTCCTCAAGTGATGATTCATAGGCCTTTTCATAATCCCAGTATCGGTCATTGGCCGGATCTACATTTAGGTGGCCCTGATCATCTCTTCTAAGGGGTATTATTTTTCTTCCTCCGCCCACAAAAACTTTTAGATTAATCGTGAGCGCCTGATTGTCCTTTCTTCCAAGATTCAGAAATTCCTTTCCAGCTAATATGTTGGCTATATACTGGCTATTATATTGTGTATTTCGCCATCTGTTTTCCAGGGTTTTGTACTTCGATTGAAAGAGCGACATATTGATCAAGAAGTAGTAGCTATTGTTAAAGAATTTCTCGATAGTAAGCTCCACTCCATAATTCTTGCCTTTCCCTTCATTGACAAGATGTACGTATTCATAGTCTATTCTTTCATTTAGCGTGGCATAGTAGCTAGTATCTTCATTCGCTACTGGCAAATCATACAGCCACTGATAGTATAGTCCCAATTTTGCTTTTAAATCGGGTCGAAATCGCTTTTCTATCGCAAGCGTATAATGGTCTGCTTTCAGCAGCCCCAGATTGCGGTTGGGTTCTGTGACTGTGCCTTGGTCATTTGCCACTTTGGCAAAATAGTTATGAACACTTTCCATGGTGCTGTGCTTTCCATATCCCAGTGTCAAATCAATACTGGGGTTCAGCTCCCAACTCATGGCAAATCGCGGTTCTAATGTTCGATTTTTATTGTAGAATTCATTCATCTGATGAAGGCCTGCAATAAATGTGAGCTTGCCGAATGCCTGAAATTTCCAGTTGATGAAATTCCTAAGGGTGCTCATTTGTTCATTAAAATCGGCGAGTACTACCTGAGCCGATACGGTATCTTTCTGCAGTTGCTGGAAATAGTCATAGCTGAAATGGGCATACTTGAATCCTGCCTGTAGCTTATGCTGATTGTTGATTTTATAGTGAAAGGTCACCGCTCCCCGGTAGGTTGACTTGCTCAAGTCTCCATCAAAATATTGGTAAGATGAACCCTGAGCTCGTGCAGAAGAAATGGCCCTGGCTTGTACATTATCATTGATGCCATCAGTAGAGTATACTACAGAAGTATTGAGATAGGTTTTTTGGGATAAATTGATCGAGTGGTTGATGCCAGTATTAAATAGATAACTTCTGGTGGAATGGTCTTTCGACAGAGTGCTCAATTGAGCGCTGTGACCAGGCGACCCCATAGCTTCCAGGCCCGACATATTCTCTAAGTCAAACCCACTGTAACCACCCAAACCAAAAATCGAAAAAGTACCTAGCTTATCGGAAGGTAACATGATTTTGAACGCGCCATCTTGAAAAATGGTAACGCCACTGCGGTCAACCAGGCCGAGGTTGCTTATCAGCGTGATAGTAGAGTAACGGTAGTTAACGAGATAAGAGCCGGTATAGCCCTTTTTGAGCGGGCCTTCCAGGGTAATGTCCGTACCCATGATCCCTACTCCAAACACCCCTTCAAACCGTTCATTGTTTCCGGATCTTAATTTAATGTCGTACACCCCAGACAATACATCACCATATTCAGCAGTGAATGCGGAGGTGTAGAAATCGGAAGTAGCCAGCAAATTATTGTTGAGTGCACTGATGCCTCCCGTACCGATCCCACTTTGATTGGCGAAATGGTTTGGGTTGGTGATTTGTACACCTTCCAATCTCCATTGGATGTATTTTGGTGAATTACCCCGAACGATAATGTCATTGCTACCATCTTGAGTTGTAGCTATCCCTGCGTAGTTTGACATGATTCGGGTAGGATCGTTAAAAGGTCCTGCATATCTGTTTGATTCCTCAGGAGAGATTGATCTGGCGCTAACCAATGCCATGTCATTGATAGGAGTTCCTTTGTCCATTTGTGCTACTACGGTCACCTCCTCCATTTTGGTGGCATTCTCATGCAGGGTAAGCTTTAGTACCACTTCCTTGGCCGAATTCACCACTATATTTGGAATTACTTTTTGCTCATAACCGATATATGAAAGTTGCAGATTAATGCGCCCGACTGGCACATTTTCAATCCGGAAATTTCCGTCAATATTAGTCGTAGCACCAATAAGAGGTGTGGAGTTTTCAATCATTACTGTCACTCCTATCAGCGGTAATTTGCTCTCTTCATCTATGACCTGCCCACGAATGGTTTGCCTTAGCGTTTTTAGTTTGTTTTCCTTCTGTTCTTGTTTTGGAGTAATGATAATAGAATCATTCAGAACATTGGCCATTGCATTTTCCTGCGATAAGCCTAGGCTAAACAAAAAGAAGACTACTGTCCAGACAATTTTAGACCTTGTATGACCCTTATTTAATAAGTTTTTCAATTGATTCAGATTCATTAGAAGCTGAGAAAAACAGAACTTTAAGTCGATCTGATATTCTTTCTTTTTACCATTCGAGTAATAATAAACATCAATCCAATAGTCATCAGCATTAGTGAAATTACCACAAAACCTAAGGTGGAAAAATTATTGATCATTCCATCCTCCGATTGAAACACGATTAACCCCGCCAGTATGGCTGCCGAACCTGCAACTGCCAGTTGCATCGCCGCATCAACAGCCATGAATGCACCCCGGTCTTCTACATCGGGCATAATTGTTCCCAAAGCTGAAGATGAGATGCTCCGAGCATTAATTCCAACAAAAATTAACGTATGAACGATGATGACCGACCAAAAAGGGTTTATTCCCAGGTTTGTAAAAACCGCGACCGTCACTATTGTGATTATACTCCCTACCACGAAAACATTGAGTGTTCCAAATTTATCTGTCAAACGGCCAATAAGGGGAGAGCATATGAAAGTTGCAGCCCCGGCAAACCCATATAGTAAAGGGAGGTTTTCAAGAGATACCCCAAGGTTGTTAGTGCAAAATGCTGAGCTAAAAGTCATCAAAATAACATCTCCTGCGACCAAAAGGGTATTGTTTAAAAACACTATTAGATACTTTCTATTGCTGATTATTTTTAATGAATGACGCCAAGGGTTGACTTTAACTGGGTTTTTAAGATGTCCATTTACGGGATTTATTTTCCAAATAATGAGAAAAACCGTAATGATTCCTATGAACAAAATCAACCCAAAAGCTAAATGCCAATCCAACTCAGAAGCCAGGTAGAGCGCAAGTGGTAAACCTAAAATTTGAGTCCCAGCAGAAGCCATTTGAAGAAACCCCATAGCTCTTCCTCTTTGAGTCGTTTCAAAAAGATCAGCTATGATGGCAAAACAAATAGAGCCAACAACACCTCCAAACGTCCCCGTTATTATCCGAGCAACAATTAATATTTGAAAGGAGGGCGCAATTGTACAAAACAGAACTCCCAGTAAAAAACCCGAGTAAAAGAATAGTAGTATTTTTTTACGATCAAATTTGTCAGCATATCCCGATAATAATATGGCTGTTATTCCTGCACTAATGGGATAAGCTGAGGCAAGTAAACCGAACTGCTTGGTAGTAATGTTAAGTTCTGGAAGAAGGATTGCTGACAATGCAGACGTGAGCATGTAGTCCAAAACAATCGTCAAGAAAACTAATGTAATGATAGCCACTAAGAGGTATTGATATTGAGAGAACTTGGCCTTAGTTTCTACTGTCATTTTACTTCATATGAGATTTGACCCATGATTTTGGAGTCACCCCCTCCATCTTTTTAAAAAAAGCATTGAATACCGTTTTGGAGCTAAAGCCACTTTCGTAGGCCAAACCCAAAAGTGTAAGGTTGCTGTTCTTTGGGTTTAGTGCTTTTTCTTTGAAAGCAATCAAGCGGAAGGCATTGATGTATTCATTGAAATTCTTGCCAATTTGTTCATTGAGTAACCAGGATAATTTATTAGGCTGCAAATCCAATTTTTCTGCTAATTGCCTTAATGAAATTGTTGAGTCCAAATAGACCTTATCTTCCATCATTAGCTTATCCAATTGTCCTAAATGATGTGCTATTTCATTTTTGCTTAGTAAGGAGGGGTTAACAAAAGGGACTTCAGAAATGGTTATTGGCTCAAGATTCTTTTTGTTTTTTATAGATGGTGGAAAATTCATTTGGGCATAAATCTCTTTAAACCGGGCATTGTCGCGAAGGTTATCCCAAACCCAGAAAGTCTTCAATGTCGCCATATTTACCGAGCGTTCTTCGTACGCCTTGTCTAACCAGTAAATGGCTTCTGTGGGCATATTTAAGAGTGAATATAGAATGGCTGGATCAGAAGAGTCAATGAATTTTGATTTTTTCAGGACCGCTAAAACCTCTTCATTCTTACCCATTAGTATTTTTAATACCAGTAAATCAAAATTGGCAGGCCCCAGACCTCCTATAAGTTCAAGTGCCCTATTGACGTCAATTAATGCCTCCTTAAACTTTCCTAAAAACCCCCTGACTAAACCCCGGAAGCGAAGCGCCTCTGCATAACTGGGGTCGATTTCCAGGGCTTTATTAAATGCAACAATTGAATCTTCAAAACGTCGGGCAAAATAATAGGTCAAGCCCAATTGCCAATGGGAATGAACATGAAGTGGATCGGTTTCAGTCTCACTTTTGGCTACTTGAATCGCGCGTTCAAAATCCTCCTTGATAAATATGTAGTAATAGGTAATGAAGTCATTTTGCTCAGATTGTCCATATTGAATGGCCTTATCGTATGCTCTTAGTGCAGTGTCCCAATTCCAAGCCGAGAACAGTTCGATGTAAGCGATAACCAAATGTGCCTTGGCGTTTTCTGCATTCAATTCTATGGCTTTTTCAGCGGCACTTCTTGCCAGATTGTTCCCTTCTTCATTGGGGAATATATTGAGGGCCTCGGCTTGAATATAGGTTTCTCCCAGGTAGGCATAAGCTTCTGAATAGTTTGGGTCCACTTTTATTGCAGCTTTGAAGAATTTCATTGCAGCTTTAATGTCCTCATAATCTTTCCTTTTCAGATGATAGCTTCCTTTCAACCATAAATCATAAGCCTTTACATCATGGGTTGTGGTAGGATGGAGAACAGGTGGGATTTCAATATGTCCAAAATTCTCACGGATTTGGTCGGCAAGGAGCACACTGATTTCATCTTGTAGGGTAAAAATATCCTTCAGGTCCCGATCGAAATTCTTTGACCAGAAGTGAGTGCCGTCATTAGTGTTGATCAATTGTGCTGTAATTCGCACCCTGTTTTTGGCTTTCCGGACGCTCCCCTCCAAAACAGTACCTACCCCCAACTGGTGACCAATACTTCTTACATCTATATTTTTATTCTTGAATGCAAAAGAAGATGTTCGGGCAATGACTTTTAAACCCTTCACAGTGGTTAGGGCGTTGATTATTTCTTCTGTGATTCCATCGCTGAAGTATTCATTCTCAGGGTCGGCACTCATATTCACAAAAGGGAGCACCACAATGGACTTATTGGATGCTGATATGGACAGGTGGGTGCTCATTTTCTTCTATACTTTATCAGGACTTCCAGGAACTGATCCGATAAAAGTAGCTTATCTGCCATTGTGATCAAAGCCTGCCTTTGCTAGCTACAAAGGCAGCACGGTAGATAAACGGAATGTTGAGCTGGATCTTTGCGGCTATCTAAGTAAGGTTCATGCGCTATATCTTTGTTGGGCTCTCGACTTATTCCATTTTCACCATTCGATCAGGTAATTGGAGCGTATATTTTGCCCCGTTAAATCTCCTGTTGCTATCTGTTTATTTCCATTATTAGTGGTCACCTGCGACCCATTACTCGTTGGTTGAAATCACCAACAAGAGAGGATGATTATCATTTTGACGAATGGATATGCTTTAGTTCGGAACTGAATACTCGATTAATTCCTCGACGTAGTTAAAGTCACCCTGAGATTGGGTCAGTTTTATAAAGGTTTTTACTGCCGGGGCATACAACCAAATCTCCTCTTCATTTGCTTCATACCCTCGGGAATTAGAGATTTTACCAGTGTATTTGATGGTGTAAGCCATGAATGTTCCCGCTTCTACTGTTTCCTCCTGATAGGATAATACCTCTGCAATCTGACTTTGGTTGCCTGTTGTACCGTCTTGGCTTGTCCATTTGTTCTCATACTTCCATTTTTTGCCAACTTCTAGTGGCCAGGCATACTTTGGCGTTTCGCTTTCGTCAGGTTTCACAAGGTCAGTAACCGGAATCGTGTCATTCTCAATGGTCATTCCTAAACCTTCATCCATGCGCACGATCATTCTCGTGTCTGTACCATCCGACCGTACTTCCCCTTCCGTGGTTACTCCCTTGTATTTCCAAACCCATTTTTCACCAACTTGATAGTCCTCTATCGTTGGCTGTTGTGTAAGGCTTGCGTTTTTTAGGAAATCGCAAGCGTTGAAAATTGTAAAGGATAAGAGTGCTAAATATTGAAGTTTCATGTTTTAATTAAAGTAGGTATAAAATTCAGTTTTCCTTGTTTCGGGATGTCTCATGTCTTCTCGTGTAGTCGATCGCTACACCGATAGCCAATCCCAGGCTTACCCACAATCCGATATTGTTTTGAGCAATTCCTATGATTACTCCAATGAGGAGTCCTAGTGTGATTCCTGAATAGTTTTTAATGTTAGTTTTCATTGAAAGGTTTTTAATGGTTTTTAATAATTAATGCTTCTATGTTAAGATTTTCAGCCTTACTCTGTACGTGTTTTGAATGCTCAAATAGCTATTGTTCTATTATTTATCATATTTTTAGCGTTAAGCAGTTACAATCACTACATTTCCTTTCTTATGACCTGAATCTATATAGCGATGCGCTTCGGCCACCTTCTCCAATGGAAACTGTCGGTCAATGACGGTCTTTAGTCCTCCCTCTTTATAGATATCCAGCACTTCTGAAAGCAGGTAGCGTAACTTTTCTTCTTTGTTGGCACCTGTTGCTTCAAACTTGGCTTTCTTCTGACCAAAAAGTGATGTTTTAATCATCTGGAGAAGCAAGGGAAATTTTATAACCGGAGACAAATACACGCCCTTTTCTGAGAGGATATCTTTGCATGCTGAGAAGGAGCTTTTCCCAATGGTGTCGTATACATAATCGTATTTTCTGTCACCCTTTGTGAAATCTTTCTGTTGATAGTCAATCACCTCATCAGCACCCAGTGACCTTGCCAATCCAGTGTTTCGGCCGCTGCACACTGCCGTGACCTGGGCTCCCATATATTTAGCGATTTGTATAGCGGAAGTTCCAAGTGCGCCTGATGCTCCATTGATCAATACTTTCTGGTCGGGCTTCAACTTCGCAATTTCTTTCAAGAAATTAAAGGAGGTTAAATGTCCATCGCAGAAGTTGGCTGCCTCGGAAAAATCCAGATTTTCCGGCATAGGAAGAATGACACCATGCTCAGATATCGTCAGGTATTCTGCATTCGAGCTGAAGCCAAATGCTGTTTCACCAAATACGCGATCACCGATTTCAAAGTTTGTAGCGTCTTTGCCCACCTGCTCTACGATACCAGCGAAACCGGTTCCCGGAATGGATTTTTTAGGTTTTGTGAGACCTACAAACAGTCTTGCTATATAAGGTTTTCCGGTGCGCATCATGGCATCTGCCGTAGTGGCAGAAGCTGTCATTACCCTCACCAATACTTCGTTGGATTTTGGTATGGGTTTTTTCACTTCCTGTAATTGAAGCACATCCGGCGATCCGTACCCTATTGCTACCGTTGCTTTCATTATCTGTGTCATGATTCCTTGTATTCTGATTCATGACAAAAAAAGGAAGAAGTGGAAGGGTATTTGTTCGAGATATTAGGAAGAGGTTCGGAATTATAATTCGGAACCAAATAGTCTGATTACGCCTGACTTTTCTGAAATTCTTTTGGCGTCATACCTACTGTTTTTTTGAATGCCGTATTGAATACCGTCTTGGAATTAAAACCACTCTCGTAGGCCAGCCCAATCAGGGAAATGTGCGAATTGTCTGGATCAAGGACGAGTTGCTTGAAGTGCTCAATTCGCTTTATGTTGATAAACTCGTTGAAGTTACTACCAATGGATTCATTCAGCAACCAGGAAAGTTGATTAGGATGGATGTCTACTTGCTCCGCAAGCGAACGTAATGTAAGTGAAGGGTTGAGATACGGTCGCTCTGATTCTACAAAAGCTTGTATTTTCTCCACCTGCTCATTGGTAAGCGCAGAATCTGGTTGTCGGGGTTTTCTAACTTTTGGTTTTTGTACCACTCTTGGATAGACCTTGTCATGATATTGCTGATATCTCGAGTCTGAGTGGATTGGTGCTCCTAATGGATCACTAAAGGCAAGTAGTAAGATTGAGGAGGCACTTTCAAAAAGATTGTCTAAAAGGGCAAATGCTTCATCATATCGACTCAAATTGGCATAAGTAAGAAAAAGGTAGGCATGAGCATGGTGAGCTTCCGCTTCCTGTGCATGCAGCTCCAGCTTTTGCAAATGCGTGGTGCTTTTTCCTTTCATCGCATCGATCAGTGCAAGGAGACCGAGTCTTTCATCAGGAGTAAATGCCTGTTGAGGAACATCGTCTATTGTCTGGCGAGCTTCACGGAGCTGTCCTTCTTTTATAAGGATATAAATACAAACAATAATTGCCGGAAGGTTCTTGTCATTCGCATCCAGCAATTCTCTTAAAATTTCTTTGGCTTTCTCATACTTACCCGTCCGATAGTAATAATTCGCCTCATAGAATATGGTCTCAGGATTTAAAGGGTCTATTGACTTAGCAAATAGTATATGCTCGCGTCCCTTTTTAAAGTCACCTCTAATTGTGTGGAGAAATGAAACAAATTGATGCGCTTCTGAGTAGGTAGGTTTGGCCGCTAAAGACCTCATGCCATATTGCAAAGCTGATGCAAAGTCAGCTTCTGTAAAAAATGCCTGCATGCCTAGCATGTAATTAAGTCCGGCATGGTCAGGGTCCAGTTTTTTTGCCGATTCTATGGCTACAATACTTTTTTGCCAGGCTTCCTCACGTGGAGCAAAACCTGCTACAGCTAAAAAACTGTAGCTATCTGCTATGCCCAGGTAACCCTCAATAAGACCATTATCTAGTTCTATACCTTTTTCAAAGTGATCAATGGCGATGTTGGTATCCTCGGGATTCCACTTATAGAAATGAAGGCGACCTTTCAAAAGGTGTTCATATGATGAAAAACTCTTTGTAGGGCTGCTCACTAGCTGGTTTGAAATGTTCAAATGACCATGTTGCTCTCGGATTTTGTCAGCAATGAGCAAACTGATTTCATCTTGGGTTTCAAAAAGGTTCTCTAGCTTTCGATCCCAGGTCTCCGACCAGAAATGAGTGTCCTCTTCGACATCTATTAGCTTGGCACGAACGCGAATTTTACCATCATGAATCTGTGCGCTACCTTCTAAAAGGATAGCTACACCTAGTTTCGAAGCAATTTCCTCAAGAGAAGCTTTGTGGTTTTTGAAAAAGAAACTGGAGGTACGTGAGATGACTTTCATCCCATCGATTTTAGCCAGTGCATTGATGATCTCCTCTGTGATGCCATCGCAGATGAATTCATTGCTACTATCAACACTTAGGTCACGAAAAGGTAGGACTGCTATGGATTTTTGAGTACTCATTTTCAATTAGCTGTTTATCACAACAAAACTTGAATGCCACTTTGCGCGTCCAATAGGCTATTTCGATTGTAATTAAAAGCAGCAAATTAGTAAAACCTACCGCTCCCAGCAAGTAGGTGCTGCGGATGAAAAACCCAGCGAGCTAAACCTGGTGGAAAGCACCAATCTCATGGCCTCTGCGGTTCGGTGATATTCGCAAAGCAGTCGACAAGGCGTATAATTACTAGCCCTTATTTCCGGTTCGTTTGGCTTTCAGTTTTTCGAGTTGTTCAGCTAAATAGGCACGTTCCTCCTTCAATGACATGTTCATGATGTCATGACTGACCTGATCACGAATTTCTCTCATTTGTTCGACCATTGTTTGTGTACTAGCTGCCGGCTTCATCTATAAAAATTTCATTCGGTGTTCGGATCTCAGTCATCTGATATCCTTGCCTAAAGTTAATGGAATTATATCCTCTTATACGTTCAAGGTTCACAATATGCTTAAAGTTCCAACTTGCAAGGACGTCAGCCTTGTTAATTGTTGCCAGGGCTATATGCTGGCAATCAGCTATGCTTGTTCGTCCAACAACATTCTCTGAAATGTAAAGTTCAGCAAGTTGTACTGCATCATCGGTTAGATCGACTCCTTCGATGTTCTTGAGTGATTCAAAGAGTTCGACGATGTTATCTGGAGCTTTATAAATTTCTAGTTCCAAAATTTCAGATACTAGAATTGTAACATTTTGTTCGTTAAGAATTCTGAAGAATTTTCTAGTTGCATCGTTAAATTCTGTATCAAAATACCCGCCAAATACTGATGTGTCGATATAAATCCGATTGATCATACTCAAAGTTCGCTAATTGCACTCAAATCATTTCAGGACGATACAGGTTTATTGCGATATGACCGGGTAGACCGGTCACGTAGACCGGGTCACGCTGACAGTTTTTGGGCTGTTTTTAAATCGACTCAGGTTGTTAGGCTCTTAGTTCTAAAGTAGGAGCTCTAAATTAAAAACAGCTAATGCTCATCTCTTGTGGTCTCCACCTCTAATTGGTCTTTTGCATATTTCACTAATCGGACCAATTCAAATGATTTAACAAGATTCCATTGCATGGCTGCAACAATGCTGTGCTTCGCCAGCAAGGTTCGATTCATGGCTACCTGATTCACCGCCATTTCACTGATCATTTTTTTGGCGGACTCATATCCTTGCTCCTGGTATCTACCTAGTACCTGAATAGCATTTTCTTCAGATGTAATGACACGCTTCTTAGGTTGATATCCCATTTGTTCGATCATGGTTTCTGCTAGCTTCCAGGTGGACCATGGGTTTTGACCTGTAATAAGGTTTTGATCATGTACTACTTTTTCCAGATACATGGTTCCTTCTTTGAAGTTGGCTCCGCTTTCAATCAACTTATCTTCCAGAAGAAAAGGGAAAATCGTTTCGGCATCAGGGATTAGAAACAATTCTTCTTTATTGGTGAAGCTGCTAACAGTCTTACCCTCCAACAACGGCTGACCGTCCTCCAATTTGATATTGACCAGGGCTGCTGGGCCGTGACAAACTGCACCAATGACCTTACCCGACCGGTAAAGGGACTTGACAATGGATTGTATGTGGTGATTGTTTGGAAAGTCATACATCGCACCTTTTCCGCCTACGAAGTAAATGGCATCATACAATGAAGAATCCACCTCAGCCATAGCCAGTGTGTTTTTTGTTTTCTGCTGCGCAACAGGATCATTTAAAAAGGCAAAATCATAAACTCCCATATCTTCATCATCAATAACCACAGGTGGTTGTCCTCCTTTAGGGCTTGCTACATCCACTTCAAAACCATTCGCAAGAAAGACGTAGTATGCCCTCGATAATTCTGTGAGCTCATAGCCAGTGGCTTTTCCGCTTTCACCCATTGTTTCAGTACTGGTAACTACCGTCAGGATTCTTCCTCGGTTGGGAATCTGGTTTTCACTCAGGTAGGGAAGTGAGCTAGTAACTGTTTTGGTTATATCATATTCGGTAGCCGGTTTTGGAATGAGGCTCATAAACCAATAGCCGAAGGTGAAAAGTGCAACCGCTAAGCAAAGGATGGAAAGTAAAGACCATTTCAGTATTTTCTTAAATCGATTCATTTTATCGTTGTTTTTTTGCAAATCAACGAGTCTGCTTAGCCTTATCCTTCCTGAATGATCATTTCGCAAGAGTAAAAGATCATTTTGTCAATTGCTGACGATAGGCTTGAGGGGTCTTGTCTGTTTGTTTTTTGAATGCACTATTGAAACTGGAGATGCTATTGAATCCAGCTTCATATGCAATGCTCGAGATGGTGAGGTTTTGGTAATTCTGATCGTTGAGCAATCGTATGGCTTCCTCTACACGATAGTGATTTACAAAAGCGTTAAAATTTTTCTGGCTTTTTTGATTGATCACCATCGATAAGACCTGTGTGCTAACATTCAATTCCTTACTCAATGATTTAAGCGTAAGCTCCGGATTTTTAAACTGATTTTGATCAACTATCAAAGCACTGGCTTTTGAAAACAGGTGCTCGACCTGTTCATCAGAAACCCGCGTGGTTTTGTATTTCTCCTGATCAATATCCTGAAGATATCCTTTTGAAATGACGATGAAGCTGATAAGGTAAGCGACTAAAGAATAGAGAACCGGACCCACAACGTATGGAATCAGTTCATCAAATAAATTGAGTACATAGGCTACCCAAATGATCAGCAACCCATAAAAGAGTAGCATCAGCAGCTTATACGTCCGATCCTTCAGTCCAGCTTTGCGTTGGTTGGAAATGTATCGTTTAGTTTTGATCAGGTAGATGAGGAAGTGACTGTAATAGCTCAAAAAGAGAAATACAAATAGGAGTTTTGGTAAGGACTCTAGGTCATTGTCATTGATCCAAAGCCCAAATAGTACCGCCAAAAAACAAGGAAGGAAATGAATCAAATGCTTATTATTCCACTGGAATGATCGGTTTGTGCTGGCTTTACTGAACAAGTAAAAAAGCGGTCCGATGGCCATCATGGTACCCAGGCCGATAAAGATGAATTTGGCATCCAGTTTTTGAAGGAATTCAAGAAATACGGACTTACCCACACGGAAGGACAAAACAACTAGCAGAATGCTGAGTAAGCGATTAGCCAAAAAATTCCCTTTTTGTTTCGTCCATAAGAAAATGGCCAGAAACAAGCCATGGGTTACGCCCAGGCCACTGACAATAATGAGAAAAATTTGATTTGCGGACATAGACGAAAAGACTTCAGGAAAGGGTTATTGACTAAATACATCTCCTGCTAATTATTAAAATGCGATCAGCCTAACTATAGGGGGTGCAATGCCCCTATGGCGCTGTTTGTGCTCCACTGACTAGTAGCAGCAAAATAGCGAAACTGCCGGAGTGATACAAATGCATGTTCGCAGTGAATAAAGAAAGTGAATAAGCCTGCGCACCGCACTGGATAGAAAGCACCTCATTTTCCCTGCAGTGGGTTAGTGGCTGTCTAGTTTTCTTAGAAATTCAAGTTGTCGTTTGGCAGATTTTAGATAATACTTCCGTTCAGAAATCGCACCTAAACCTAATGGAATACCAAAAAAGATAAACAGGATGTAAGCATTTTCGACGTTCCAAAATGTTATCGCAATAAATGCGAAAAAACCAATCAGAATGAGTAATCCCCACGGCTTGGATTTAAAAGTTACATCGACAAGACTTTCGTTGGTAAGTTGTCTGATAGTTCCAAATGAACCGACAGGAAATAGGCATCTTCGACCTGTAAAGAATGGAAATATTTCAAATTGTTTGTTAAGAATATTGACTTCTCCAGCAGCAAATTCTGGGTCTCCTGGACTTGAATTCGATGGTGCTTTAAGGAGGTAATCGTTCAAACGTTGAATGAATTCATCTGAAGATGTACGTTCCAGTTTGAAAGTTGTCTTACCTAAAGTTATTATCATGAAGAAATATGGCTACTAATCCAGATATGGCGCTGTGGCCTCCGAGCTTTATTAATTCCGATAAAAGTAGTTTATCTGCCGGTGCATTCAAAGTTTGTAGAATTCACTGTGTTCCATAAGATGAAGGTGAGACGGGAGATGAGGTATTAGTTGGGTAGAGTAGAGTGTAAATTCAGATACAGTTTCAAAGGGTTAAGTGACACATGGTGGATCAGCGCTTGTAACACACCTGTTATCTTAGATGTAATTTGCGATGAAAATAGTTGTGAATTTTATAAAGACCGATCGCTATCAAGGAATAGAAAGTTATACAGTATATAACCAGTAAATTAAATAAGGCGTTCATCTCGGTCCATACTCCACTAAACAGCCAAACAGCAACTACGATTAATGGTATTATGATAATAGTATCTGCAATGAATGTTGTGGAGACAGTCATTTCTACTTTGGTATAATTACCCTGCCTGAAATAACTTCCTTTAATTCTTGCTGGAATTCCTAAAATCATAGGTTCCCTCAGTCCATTTCTTCGCAATTGGAATTTGGATTCATCAATCTCCCCAGTATACCAATTACTCTTGTCCAATAAGTTGTACAGAAAGACGTTGATGTCTTCAGTTGTAAGTAGAGAGTGGTGTGATGTTGAGATATTGATCAGCATGAAGCGAATAGTGTGTAACATCCGTTATTGCCCAACGAGTTAGACATAACTAATGGTGGCATTTTTATATTCATCCAAATAAATCATTCATAGGGCTCCGTGCAAAGCATCCCTCCAAAATAACGGAATAAACGACTTAACACAAGCAAAACACAAATGGATGTCAATGCTTAAACTGGAAGCCTAGCTTGCTGATCAGTTTCTCACTGGATACATCTTTGAATCCTTGTGGCTCGTTGGTGAATTTTGGTGGCTCAAAACCCATTTCGCTGGCAGCCTGACTGTAAAAGGCCTGCCTTGTTTGCTTATTAGGTGAGCAAGCGTTGAAGGTCTCGTTCCACACCCTGCGTGAAAGAATCTGCTTGATAATACCAATGCAATCATCCAAATGGATCATATTGGTAGGGTTGGTAGCTCCCTGGAGTTCCGTTTTACCCGCAAGGAATCTGCCAGGATGCCGATCTGGTCCATACAGTCCCCCAAAACGTAAAACCGTAGTTTGAAAGTGCCTGTCCTCTTTGAAAAGTTGTTCCATTTTTAACAAAGGAACTCCACCTCTACTGAGACTATATTCTGAAGCGTCAGACTCATCTACTACATCATTGGTGTTGGGGTAGACGGCAGTAGAACTTATAAAAAGAACCTGGCTTACCCTTTTAGAAAGAACCTCCTGTTTCACTGATTCCAGTTGTTTTTCATGAAATGCGTCATCACCTTCAGCATTTCTGGGAGGGATGTTGATAATCAACGTTTCACAACTAAAAAATGACGGGTCTCCATTGAAGTCTGGTGACAGATCAATGAAATATGGTTTAATCCCCTTTTGTTCGATCAGTTTGATCTTATGGCTAGTCGTAGTACTTCCATTGACAGCATACCCCTCTTTTGTTAATTCATCACCTAGCGGAAGTCCCAACCATCCACAACCTAATATGGATATTTTGGACATACCCAAAGTTATCAATTCAAGTGATTAGTAATAAATGAGTTGGCAAATAAGTGTAATTGATTCTGACTTTTTTAACTTTAGTGCCTAACCTAACCTCATCATCTATATGAAATCACTAGTCGTAGTAGTTTTTTTCTGCCTGTCATTTTCTCAATTAGTTGCTCAGGAGTCTGATATCGTCCAGATTATTGATGAGTTAACCCTGCAGTGGGACGAGGAGGCCAAAGAGTTGGAGACTTATGATGGACTAAGAAAATATTGTCGGGATCGAGCTTATCGAGACAATACCATTCAGCTTTTAAACCAGATTCACCATTATGACAGTTCGCTGTATACGATAGTGAAGAAAAAATTTGCTGACAATGAAGATCCTGAAGCCAAAGCTACGCTAGAGGATATAGAGACGTTGGAGTTGGATTATGCCACTAAGCGGTTTCTAAATTTCCTGCGAAGAGAGTGCATGTCATTTAATGACAATGAGAACAACAAAAACATCGCGGGCTATGATGAGATGATCAAGGAAATCGAAGCTGAAATGGTGGATTACGTAGAAGCCATTACCAAACAGATCGACACGGTGGATGAGCACGTCCATCACTTAAAAGGGCTCTGATCATTCGTAGTAAGCCCCAAAGAGGATCATCATTTCATCCGTACTCCTAAGGCCAAATGTGAGTGTACGGCTTTCCCAGTTATCATAAGTGGCTTCAAGCCTTAGTCCTTCACCTGCCTGAAGGTGCAGCGGAGGGTCAAGCTGTAAGATTGGTGGGTGTTCCCAATCATTGGAGTAATAAATGAGTTCCTCGTTGCGTTCACCGCCGACCACAAAAACTTTAAACTCCGTATTGTGCTCATGGGCATGTGACCAAAGCTGAAATATATGGCGTTCACCACTGAATGTGTATGTTTTTTCCAAAGTAGTCACTTGATTGGCCGGTAAGGAAAAATCGTCATTGCTAAGGTTTAGTATCTGAGCCAAATGTTCTACCTCGTCTTCCGGTATCGTGTGAATATTGGCATACACTTCGCCTTTGATGGTTTCGTTTTTCCGATTAGCATAGTGACTATTCAAATCAAAACCAGCATTTGCAGGCACTTTAAGCGCTACTCCTTTGGGGTAATTGTATCTCAATGTGGGTACTTGTGTTCCAGCAATGAATTCGTGGTACTGCATGAAGAACAGTGTACCAAAATTGTATTCCCCTGAGGAGGTATAGACATCTCTAATCGCTCCTGATGCCGGTTTGTTGATATTTAGGCTTTCAGGAAAACTGTAAAGAATAAAATGATGGCTGCCAGATTTCATCGCTATTTCATAACTGGAAATGTATAGCGGCTCTTCATTTTCAAGTGGCTCATAGATGAAGATCTCCCGATCAGAATTGGCTTGAATATCAAAGGTCTCTACATGAAATTGAACTCCGGATTCTGGAATATCAAGTGGTTTAAAAGTTGGGGAAATAAACTTACTGGTGTCGTTAAGAACCATACGATCGACGAGATTGCCATCTTGGGGAGCTCCTGCCAGTATCCATTGCCGAATGTATTCCAGTTGACCATTGGTCAGTGGATCTCCACCTAATGGCATCAAGCTTCCATATCCTGGATGATCGCTGTAGAAATGCTCCTGATCCAATACATTGATCTTCTCCCACAAAAAACTTGAGTATAAACTTTCTAGCCCTTGATCGCCCACTAAAATCAGGCCGTCTTCAAGTGCGCTGGAGTTGTCTGGAGGCCTGTTTACCAGTTGGTTGTATGAAACATCGGCTGTAAGCACCAGATTGGACTGCCGCGCAAACGAGGAGCCGGCATAATGACAACTAATGCAGAACTGGTCCCAAATCGTACCCTGGATTACTTCGTACGTAGTGGCATATTGATCGAGCGAATCTTCAGGATTTTCTTTGTCCTTTTGACAGCCAAGAAGTATCCATGCAGTAACTAAAACCAGTAAGGATTTTTTCATCAAATGAGATTTACCCATTCCTTAATTTAATCAATTTTCAAATAGTGATGGCAAACGAGTCATTCGTAATGAGGCTTCATTCGGTCAATTATTCTGGAAACAGCCGGGCAAATAAGTGTGTTTTTAAACGTCAGATTGGTAATCTGATACATGCGCTTGCGATCAGTATGCGGGTATTCGCGACAAGCTTTAGGTCTGCTATCATAAACGATGCATTTGTTATCAGCTCCTAAGAACGGACATGGGGCCGATTGGAGAACGTAATCTCCTTCTTCATCAAGGTGTAAGTAATCATCAATAAACTCCGGAACTTTCATCTTGAGCGTTTTTGCCAAACGCTCAATATCCGACATCTGAAAAATAGGGGATGTGGTCTTGCAGCAGTTGGCACATTTCAGGCAGTCGACCTCTTCGAACACTTCCTGGTGTAGTTGATGAAACCGATCATCCAGATCTTTCGGTTTCTTTTTTCGCAGCTTTTGCAAAAAGATTTTGTTCGTTTTTGATTGATCCTGAGCATGTTTTAGGTCATCCTGATAAATCATTTGACAAAAGTACTTCACAGAAGGCAACCTTTTTTCGACAATTACGAAAAATATATTAATTTCGTCTTTGTCGAATTAATCATAAACAAATGAAGGGTACGAATATCGGAGAATTAGAAGAGCTGGTTTTATTGGTTGTAGCGAACCTTTTTGACAATGCGTATGGCATTGGAGTCAAGCAGGAGATAGAGGAGAAGTGTAATCGATCAATTACCATCAGCACGGTTCACAACGTATTGCAGAGACTTCAGGAAAAGGACTATTTGGAGTCCAGGTATAGTGATCCTGCCCCGGAGCGTGGAGGAAAGCGGAAGTTGCTCTTTCGAGTGACTCCTTCTGGACAGAGCGCACTGGAAAACTCCCGATCGATGCGCGAGTCGCTTTGGAAAACCATTCCTAAAGTAGCATTTGAGCGATGAAGGAATTCCCTCCAAAATGGATAGTGACTTTGCTCAGGTTCTTCTTTAAGCCGGAGCTATGGGAGTCTATAGAAGGTGACCTCTATGAGCTGTATAGCCATGAGGTGGGAAAGCTGGGTACCCGCAGGGCCAAGTGGCGCTATCTGGTCAATTCGCTTGCATTTTTTAGATACCATCGATTAAGGCAATACTCAAAAACTCGAAATCAAATGGATTTATTTAAGAATTACCTCAAAGTCTCCATTCGAGACATTCGAAGACACCGCGTTTTCTCTGGAATTAACCTGTTTGGGTTGGTCACGGGATTTACAGTGCTTCTCTTGATCACACAATACACCTTGTTCGAGACGGGGTTTGATCAGTTTAATGATCAGTATGATCGCATCTACCGAGTCATTAATGACCGCTATCAAAATGGTGAGCAAGTCCAGCATGGAGCCATCACCTATCCAACAATAGGTCCTACTTTGGCTAAAGACTACCCGGAAATCGAAACCTACACCCGGCTTTTCATTGGTGGGAGAAACTACTTGCATTCCAATAATGAGCAGTTCCTGATTCAAGGCAACCTTTATGCGGACGAACACTTTTTTGAGGTGTTTGATTACGAAATATTGGAGGGAAGCAGGGAAGATGCATTGAACGAATCAGCTTCTATTGTCCTATCAGAAAGCTATGCTTCACGATTGCTCCAAAGCGATGAGCAGTTACATGATCTTATCGGTCATGAGGTAATTGTCAATGACTGGGATTTTCCATGCAAGATCACGGCAATCATGAAAGATATGCCTGCCCAATCACACCTTCAGACGGATGTACTCATTTCATACAAAACGTTCATCCGGTTAGCAGGAGATGGAGCTGACAACAGTTGGCAATGGTCGGATTACTACCACTACATTGTGTTATCAGAAGGAACAGATATGGCGGGGTTTAGCCAGAAGCTTGAGCAATTTGGGGATAAGTATTTTGAAAATGGTGAGGTGTCTGGAGCTGAAGAAAAATTTAGTCTGCAACCATTGGGTGAAGTGCACTTAGACCCTGCCATGGAGTATGAGTATGCCACTGTCACCGATGGCCAATACGTCTGGCTAATTTTGCTGGTGGCGATTGTTATAATGCTTATCGCATGGATTAATTACATCAACCTCACCACTAGCCGTGCATTGGAGCGAGCAAAGGAGGTGGGTGTTCGAAAGGCATTAGGAGCTTTTAGAAAGCAGATCTTCGGACAGTTTCTGACCGAGTCTGTGATATTGAATGTGATGGCTTTACTGATGTCATTTGTTTTGGTAGTTGTTTTACAGCCTGTTTTTTCAGATCTAAGCGGATTGCCGTTAAGCTTATCGCTGTTTGTTACATCCTCCGTTTTTGGGTTACCCTTTCCTATAATTTTTGGTCTTGTCTTTATCGCTATCATGGTCATTATTGGGATTTATCCAGCACGTTTGATCTCCAGATTTAAGCCTCAGGATGTGGTGAAAGGGAAGTATAGCCTGGTAGGCGATCTCGTGAACATGCGTAAGTTTCTGGTTATTTCTCAGTTTACTGCAGCTTTAATTCTGATATCCTGTTCCGTGGCGGTATATCGGCAAATTGAGTTCATGCGATCTCAGGATTTGGGTATGGACATGACCAATAACCTGGTAATGTATGGCCCTGATCTTACAGATTTTGATAGCGTTTACATTTCTCGGTTTGAAAGCTTTCGCAGTGAGCTAATGAGTAAACCTATGGTTCAGTCGGTGACCTCTGCAGGTAGATTGTTTGGAGATAAAATGCCTCGATCCTTTATGTTTAGGTCATCTGCAGATCCCGAACAAAATGATATTACCAGTAATTGGCTACCCGTAGATCACGGATTTACAAAGCAGTTTGCTATTGATGTGTTGGCTGGCCGTTCTTTTGATCGGTCAGATTATCACACCAATGGTGGTCGGGTGAATACGGCGATGATCAACGAGGCTGGCTTGAGTCAATTTGGTTTCGATACCAAAGAAGAAGCGATTGGAGCTAAAGTATTGATGGCCGACAGAAACCGAGAGTACCGCATTGTGGGTGTGGTGAGCAATTTTCATCAGCGTTCGCTTAAAGAAAATATTGAGCCGATCATCTTTTTTCCTTTTTATGACAACAGCCATTATATCTCTGTGAAATACACCTCAGGTATGGAAGAACTGGTGATCAAAGCATCAAATGAGATTTTTACAAAGTTCTATCCCGGCAATTACTTCGATTACTTTTTTATGGAAGACCATTTTGATGCCAATTACCAAAGCGATGAGCAAGTAGGAATGATTTCGGCTGGTCTTACAGTCATTGCCATCATATTGGCCATCCTGGGGTTGTATGGATTGGTGTTGATCACTTTACTTAAAAAGACCAAGGAAGTAGGAATACGCAAAGTCCTTGGTGCGAACCTGGCAGAATTGTTGGCACTGTTTGGTAGTCAGTTTATGCTGTTAATAGGCGCTGCGGCTTTGTTGGGTGTCCCAATCAGCTATTGGATTATCAGCGCATTTCTGCGGGATTATTCCTACAGTACCGGAGTTGAGTGGTGGGTGATTTTGACTGCTGCTTTTGGAATTATCATGATGTGTGTACTCACGGTTTTACTTCAGACCAATCGGATAACGAGAAACAATCCAGTTGAGTCACTCCGATATGAATGATTACCACCTAACCATTGGAAAGGGGTTTAGCGGGTTTTTAATGGCGTGTTTCATGGTTTTACCCAAAATCATATTGGTAAACCCTGATCGAGGAAACTGTTTTTCAGACTCCTGAATCAGACTGAGTGGAATATTGAAGCGGATTCGGCCAGCAGTTAAATCGATCAAATCTGCTTTTCTGAATGCTTCTGCTTCAATGTTGCCTTTAATTCTTCGGAGCTTATGATGATTCTTTATGATGAACGAAACTTCCTCTGGCACCAGATCAATGTCACTCTTTTGTAGATAAGAGAGGGCCAGTGTACTTGACCCGGGAAGGTAGTCCATTGAGCCATTCGTCCAGATGTCCAGGTCATGGAATGCTGCACAGATTGCCAGTTTTTTGCTTTCCCGCTGCAGGAGTAAGGTGATTGCATATTGATATACACGCTGAGCATGATGGTGATAAGCCTGATAATCATCTCCAAGTGGCTCACGATACTTATGTAAAATTTGGGTGATTAGTTTCAACTGGTCATGCTGGATTTGAGTAAGTAGATCTGACCTAAATGATAAATGTCGTGTTGGATAATCCCAACAAGCAAATGTTCAAAACTGTATGCTTCAAAAGGTACCGTCTGCTCAAGAAGTTCGTCCTGCGCCACAGACAGTATATGGATGAGTGTTTTCTGCGTTTCTTTGAGTTCAGTATACAGTTGTGTTTTGTCTTCAGTAGTAAATGCATGGTCTGTCCAGTCTTGTGGAGTACCTACTTCTAGCGAAGTAGGCTTGTTTTGTAGTTTGAGTATGACAAACTTTCGCCATTCGATCATGTGACTAATTATCTGACCTATGCTGTGTCCTTCATTCATTCGGGTAGAAAGTGCATCAGGCTTGATTTCTTGTAAATAGGTAGATAAAGAGTTGCCAAACCATGGGTTGCCTTCATATACCTCGGTCAACTGACGACTTATTTCCACGAGTTTCATAAATGAATTTACCTAGTTTTTGTCTTTAAAGCAATTTCATATTTCTATTGGAATTTAGACACAATCGATTGCGTATACTATAGAAAATCGGTTATCTTCGTGACTTAATTTTGCTCAGGAGGCCTTTATTTAGAGTTTTTGAGCAATTTTAACGGTAAGTATGAAAGGGATAAGGATGGGGAATTCTGATTTGAAAGATAAAGTAGTTGTAATTACTGGTGGTGCTGGGACACTTGGTGGAGCGCTGGCATTACATTTTGCCAAGCAAGGTGCTGTACTTGTGATACTTAACCGGGATCAGCAGAAAATCGATCAAAAAGTAGCTTCCTTACACGAATACTCACCAAAATCAATAGGACGTGTTTGTGACGTTCTCAGTCAATCAGCGTTAGAAGAGACCAATAAGTACATTCTGGATAAACTTGGGCGCATAGATGTTTTGATCAATGCGGCAGGAGGGAATATTCCTGGAGCCACTCAATTGCCTGAGCAAAATGTATTTGATCTCGACATTCCAGCGATCGATGGTGCGATCGATCTTAATCTGCGAGGAACCTTATATCCTTCTCTTATTTTTGGTAAATCCATGGCTAAAAATGGATCGGGAAGCATTATCAATATTTCATCGATGGCGACCTATTCCTCTATAACACGAGTTATGGGCTATTCTATTGCGAAGACTGGTGTGAATTCATTTACACAGTGGATGGCATGTGAATTAGCGCAGAAGTATGGAGATAAAGTTCGGGTCAACGCCATTGCTCCAGGCTTTTTTATAGGCGAGCAGAATAAGGATTTACTGTTAAACCCAGATGGGTCACTTACCCCCAGAAGTGAGAAAGTCATCAATAAGACTCCTATGGGACGATTTGGCAAGATTGAAGAGCTAAATGGTGCGGTGGAATTCCTTTGTTCCAATGCTGCCAGTTTTATTACAGGAGTAGTTCTTCCTATTGATGGTGGCTTCAGCGCATTCAGCGGAGTCTGATTTCCTCTTATTTTATTGATACCAGCGGTCTCTTCAAATGATGTTGAGCTGATTGTGTGCGTGATCGCTCGGATTATGGTCGATACTCAAGTGCGTTTTATTCGTTTATACATCGATTGCGTAATAAAATTTCAATGAATCCTCTTGTTTATGATATATTATTCATGATAACGACCATTTAGCAATCGATTTTATTACGTTTTAATCAATAAATTATCCAGAATGTAAATATTACTAAATAGTAACACAATCGATTGCGTTTTTTTACGATTAGTACTACTTTCATTTTCTGATTTGCAAAAGAGCAAATCTGACATTCCCAGCTTCAGTCTCTTCTATTGTGTGAAGCAGCTGTGGTTGGACTATGTGAAACCTAACAAAATGATGTATGTATTATGTGTACTAACAAACTCAAGGTCATGGCAAATCGGATGGGGCGGTTGTCATGGATTATTTTAATGCTACTTAGCTTTTCGTCATTTGCTCAAATGACCATCAGCGGTAGAGTCACAGAAGAGGGTGGCGAAGGTCTGCCGGGTGTTACGGTATTGATCAAGGGTACTTCCACAGGTACGGTTTCGGATATTGAAGGTAATTACCGAATATCTGCACCAGAAGATGGAGCGGTGCTTGTTTTTAGCTTTGTTGGTTATGTCTCACAAGAGGAGCCAGTTAATGGTAGACAACAAATCGACATATCGCTAAAAACAGATGTGCAATCGCTTCAAGAAGTGGTTGTGGTGGGATATGGCTCAATGGAACGTGAAAATGTAACCGGATCCATTACCACAGTAGATGTAGAAAACATCCAAAAAGTTCCAGTGCCCAACGTGGTAGAGTCACTAAGAGGGCAAGTTTCTGGAGTTCGGGTAACGAGAGGAAGTGGTCAACCTGGATCAGGTGTTTCATTTACCATTCGTGGGATTAACTCACTAGGTGAGGGCTCTGATAACCAAGGTGAGGCTAATCAACCAATCATTGTCGTAGATGGAGTGCCTCTACCAGGTGGTAACCTGAATGAACTGAACCCAAATGACATTGCTTCAATCAATGTTATCAAAGATGCAGGGGCTGGGGCCATTTATGGATCAAGTGCAGCCAATGGAGTGATTTTGATCACCACTAAAAATGGAGGGGTAGGTAAACCAACCATTACTGCAAATGCATCTATGGGTCTTAACAATCTGAATACTCGAATCAACATGATGAATGGTGATGAGTACATCCAGTATTTATTTGATTCCGGGCAGGGCACAACCGTAGACGGAGTGCTTGATCAGAATGAGGTGGAGAATTATGTAGCCGGACAACCAGTTGACTGGCAAGACGCCTTATTGCAGACGGGTAAAGTTTACAATGCAAGCGTGGGTGTGTCCGGTGGATCAGATCAGATTCGCTATTACCTGAATGGAGACATCTACATGGAAGAGGGGATTGTTCAATCATCCGATTATAACAGATACTCTTTACGAATGAACGCAGACTACACTCCCAATGACTTCATAAAAGTTGGAACACGGGTCCAGTTAACAAAAAGTTTCTCAGATGAAACTTCCAATGTTATTCAGGATTTCCCTGGAGGAAATGGCGGTTTTGCTCCATTTATTCCGATTTTAGAGAATACACCGCTTGGTGATATTTATGATGATGAAGGCAACTATGTGAAATATGTAAGGGATGATAAATTTCAGATCAACCCATTCCATAGATATAATGAGTCTCAGGTGGATCGATTTGTCACCCGATCTTATGTGAATCCATATTTAGAGTTGCAAATCATTGATGGCCTGTCTTATACGCTCAATACGTTTGCTGAAGAGCGTTCACAGTTCTTTGGAAGATTTACCTCTAGCAACTACGGGGATGGTGATCCAAGCACTGCTCAGATTCAGGAACAAACTTCTACAAACTACTTATTGGACAATATTCTTTCTTATAAGAAGATTTTTGGAGCACATGGTATCAATGCCACATTTGTGTACGGTTTTCAGAAAAATGAGTGGCAACAGATGGATGCCTTTTCGGATAAGCTAGGAACCGATTTGCTTGGATATCATGCCATTGATCTATCAGCGTCAGAAGATCAGCGATTTAGCTGGGATACAGACGAGTGGGGTCGTGCATACCTGGTAGGTCGAGTGGGATATGACTATGATGATAGATATGTGGTGACACTTACTATGCGCCGTGATGGTTCGTCCAAGTATACAGGAGATAATAAGTACGGGTACTTCCCATCTTACTCAGTGGCATGGAATGCGCATAATGAGAATTTCTGGTCGCTAGAATGGTTCAACTTACTGAAAGGTAGAGTTAGTTATGGAACATTAGGAAACGACAGAATCGGTTCATATCGTTACTATTCCAGACCAAGTACCATCATCGCGTCAGTATTGGTAGATGATGATAATGACCCGACCACAGATTTGGTAAGAAGAAATATCGCCGGGTACACCAAAGGAACACTTGGAAATCCTGACCTGAGATGGGAGACCAGTAAGCAGTTAAACGTTGGAGTAGATTTTGGATTGTTTGGAAACAAGTTATCCGGTACGGTGGATGTGTATCAAACCAGAACCACAGACTTACTGCTACCAGAGATCATTCCTGTTACAAACGGATACAGAAGCTTCATTACCAACGTTGGAGAAACCAACAACTCTGGTATTGATGTAGGACTGAAGGGATCTCCGATAGAAGCTGGTGGATTTAACTGGACGGTATCGGCGAACTGGGCGACCAATAAAAACGAAATCGTTCGTCTGAACAGAGAAGGCCCTAATGGAGAGCCAATCGATGATGAAGCCAATGGTTGGTTCATTGGTGAGGATATCAATGAGATCTATAACTACAAATTTCTGGGCATATGGCAGGAAGATGAAGCTGATCAAGCTGAAGTCTACGGTCAGGTGCCAGGAGATGCTAAATTCCTGGATGTCAATGAAGATGGCCAGATCACTCCTGGCGAAGATCGTCAGTTTTTGGGCAACCCTACTCCGGACTGGTACGGTGGTATTACCAACACCTTCTCTTATAAAGGTCTGGAGTTATCTGTATTGTTAGAATTGGTGCAAGGAGTAACCATTGTCAACAGTTTTATCGGAAACTATGCAGGTAGAGGAAACCAAATAGCGCTTGATTACTGGACGGCAGAAAGCCCAAGCACAGAGTATCCTCGTGCAGGTTCTTCGGACTGGACAGGTGCCAGAGGTGAAGCGGTTAGAACTGTGGACGCGTCATTCATTTCATTGAGAAACGTATCATTATCCTATAGTCTGCCTCAGGACCTTCTTAGCAAGACACCAGTAAGAGCAGCTTCATTTTTCGTGAGAGGCAACAACCTCAAGTACTTCACTAATCTGGAACATGCTTACTCTCCTGAAACAGGAAGGGGTGCTTATCCGATTGTGACTAGTTGGAGATTTGGAACATCACTTACGTTTTAAAACGAAATTGTCATGAAAAATTTAAAATACTATATAGCAATTATCTCACTGACATTAGTAGCTACGAGTTGCGACGATGAGATAATCGAATTGACAGAACGAGACTCCTTACCTAGTGAAATAGCCCTGGCTGGACTTACAGGAATGGAGACTTCTTTGTTCGGAGTTTACGAGCGTGCGAAATCATTGCACGAAAACAATGAAATATCACTCTATAAGCAGTGTGGAACTGATATCGTACAGTCTGGAACACACATGGTAGATGTGCAGACCGGTGGTATGTATGGTATGATGGAGTACCTAAATGCATTTGACGCTTCTAGCGAACAGTTGAATAACATTTTCAGTGGATTAATTGAGTCGATCGATAGAGCCAATGTGGTTGTGAAGTTTGGTAACAACTACGAGCCTAAGAGCGATGAAGAAGAAGCACAAAAAAATGCTTTTATCGGCGATGCCTATTGTCTACGGGCCAATGCTTATTTGGAAATGGCTGAAAGATGGGACAAGACCGTATTTCCTGAATTAGTAGAATATGTAGACAGTATCAATTATGATGTAGAACTGAGAGACCAGGAAACTATCCTAAGACAAGTGATCAGGGATACGGAAGCTGCGATTCCATATTTGGGTTCGCGACTGGAGAATGGTTATGTCGGTCGCCCATCTAAAGACATGGCTTATCTGATTATGGCTAAAGCTTATATGTGGCTTGGTGAGTATGCCAATGCGGCCTCAGCTACCGATAGCTTACTCAATTTAGGTCTTCAGTTACAGCCATTGGATTACATTTTTGGTACAGAAGGAGGTAAAGGTGGTGAGGAAAATAGTCAGGAATTGATTTTCTCGTGGATCTTTACACCAACAGACCAGGATAGACCACAGCGTACTGTACAGATGTATGTTCCACTTTATGACCGGGTTCCTGGTGTAGCCAGAACGTTGAATCAAGGTGGTAGACCATGGTCCAGGCTTTCGCCATCTCCATATTACTGGACATTGTTTGACAGTGATGGTGATGGGGATCTTAGTGATGAGCCAGATGGTAGAATTAGTGCATGGCACAAGTTTGCCTGGACCATTGATGATCCAGGTGCAATTGATGAAACGCTGGCTGGATCCCAATACTTATCAGAGGGATCAATCATCACAGAAGATTCAACATATTTCCAAGCCTGGGCATCCAATGATCGAGAAGCGAGATACCTGGAGCCAACAACCACAAAAACGTGGGAAGATGGTCAGTATGGTAGGCTAAGTGATGAGGCCCAAGGCTTTAGAAACGTGATTGTTTATCGATTGGCTCATGCTTATATAATTGGAGCAGAAGCTCACTGGAGGAACGGTAATGAAGCCAGAGCGCTAGAATTACTCAATGCACTACGGACAAGGGCTTACGGAAACAGTAGTGGAAACTTCTCTACTGTTGATTTGCAGACCATTGTTGATGAGCACGCACGTGAATTAGGTCATGAGGGTCACAGATGGGCGTTCCTTAAGCGACTTGGGTTGTTGGTCGAAAGAGTACAGGCATACAATCCGGTGGGAGGCCCTAACATCAAGGATTATCATGTAAGATGGCCGATACCACAAAATTTTGTGGACCAAACTGGAATCAATCAGAATGAAGGCTACTAATCGATTAATTGACATTGTTATGAAAAAAATATTTCAACATATAGCGTTAAGCATTGTGGCACTGGCATCAGTAATGATGCTGTCCCAATGCGAAATGGATGATGACGTTACACCTGTAGTGATCGAATCTGCTAGTACCGAGGCTGTTTTTCAAGGGCAACCGGTATCACTTACAGGATCTGGATTTGATCAGGTGAAATTCGTTTTTCTGGGCATCGACCAGATGGAATTTACACTGGATGAGAATACGATCACCTTCACTGTGCCTGAAGAAGCACCGGTGGGGATGACGGAAATTACTTTGGCCATGGTAGGCAACAGACGTGAAACAAAGATGCTCGATGTACAGCTCAAGCCAACTCCTGTGATCACCAGATTTGATCCATTTGTTCCAGTAGGTTCAGATTTGACTATCGTTGGTACCAGTTTGGATAATGAAACTGAGGTGGCAGTAGATGGTATTTCTGCTACCATTGTGTCAGTGAGTGATACAGAGTTGGTCTTGACAGTCCCGTCAGGCGTAAATGATGCGGCAGCTATCGACTTTGAAATCACAACTACATACGGGTCCACTAAATCGTCTTCTGCATTTTATGCCAGGGAGAGTGAGTTGATGAGTTCAGATATGGAACAGCAGGGAGGTGATGGCTCGCTTTTTGCCGGATTCGAAATTCTGAATGGAGCAGATGACATTACAGCCATCACTGGAGGATACGCCAATACGCGATCTATGAGAGTGGTGCCTGCAGCAGGAAACCCATGGGATAGACAAGTAGCAAGTGCTGGTGTTCCATTGAATTTTGAAGAGCAGTACACCATTGTTCTTTGGGCCAGGGGAGATGCAGCTGGTGCTGAGATGCGTGTTTCAGTATCACAGTATGATGGTAATGGAGCGGATTACTTCTATGGTGAGACCAAGGAACTGTCCACTAGTTGGGAGCAGTACACCTGGACATTCACCGTTTCCAATGATCTGCCTACACATCGCGTGATGTTGGATATGGGATCCGGTTCGGTGCCACTAGAAATAGATCAGATAGGCCTCGTGCCAGGGTCCATTGGAGCTGCAGGACCTGCAGAGTTAATGCCTAATGGTGATTTTGAAACGGATTTGACAGGATGGACAGCACTGAATGGGACGGCTGAAATATCTGCAGCAGAAGCTTACTGTGGTTCTCAATCAATGACTGCTACTGGAGCTGGTGGAAATCCATGGGATGTGCAGATCGCAACAGACCCACTTCCGCTGGAAGTTGGTGTAGATTATGAAATAGGATTCTGGGCCAAGGCAGCAGGGGAAGACGGTGTATTTAGAATCTCCATGTCTCAATATGATGGTAATGGGTCTGACTTCTTCTATGGGCCGGATATCGAAGTGCCAACAGACTGGACTTACTTCGCTTTTGTAGTGAATGCAGCGGAGATTGCTTCTGGTGAGTATAGGCTTCTATTTGATATGGGTGCTACTGCACAGACTTTCTTTGTGGATGGTGTAAGTATTAAGGAATATGTAGCTCCATCAAGTCTGTATGCTAACGGTGGCTTTGAAGATGGACTAACAGGATGGGAATCTCTCAATGGAACACATGAAGTGTCTACAGCTGAGGCTTACACTGGAAGTCAGTCACTAACAGCTACTGGTGCTGGAAATAATCCTTGGGATACACAGATTGCGACTGACCCTGTAGCCTTAACGGTGGGGCAGGGTTACAAGATTAGTTTCTGGGCAAAGGCAGCAGGAGAAGATGGTGTGTTTAGAGTTTCCATGTCACAGTATGATGGAAATGGTGCAGACTTCTTTTACTCCAGAGATTTGGATATTCCAACAGACTGGACCTATTTCTCATTCGTGACTACAGCGCAGGAAACAGCCTCCGGAGACCATCGCTTGTTGTTCGATATGGGAGCTACCACGCAGACATTCTTTGTAGATGATGTGAGTGTAGTAGCATACGATGCTTGTGAATAATACTTCTTCATAGTTTATATACACTTGAGCCGGCCAGTATTCTGGTCGGCTCTTTTTTCTTTTGATATATGAAAATCAGTCAATTAAGATTAGCCCTTACTTTTCATGGTGCAATGCTGTTGGGTGCAAGTTGTGCTCAGGAGGTAGGCTCTCCTCAAGCGCTAGAACCAGAGGAGATCGTTTTCAAATGTGAGCAATCAGAAATGCTTTCCTTCGCAGAACTAAAGGAAATCGAACAGTTACCGAATCCATTCCTCATGATGGATGGAACCAGAGTGATTTCTAAGGAGCACTGGGACTGCCGCAGAACAGAGATAAAGAACTTAATTCAACATTATGAAACGGGTGTTAAACCAGAGGCACCGGACAACCTATCAGCTATGCTGGAAGGAGAAAACCTAATGATTACCCTCACAAACGGAGATAAAAAATTGAATTTAACTGCGGTTATCTCTATTCCAGATGGAGATGGACCATTTCCGGCAGTAATCGGAATTGGATTTGGTGGTGGTACGGGCAGTCTTCCGTCCGAGCTTTTTACAGATCGAGGCATTGCCACTATTCAATACAACTTAAATGAAGTAGCTCCTTGGGGGTTTGAAGTAGAACGAGGTGTTGGTGGTTTTTACGAACTATACCCAGATCCATCTGTCGGCTTTTTTACTGCCTGGTCATGGGGTGTGAGTCGAGTGATCGATGCAGTGGAAATACTTCCTGAATTAGCTATTGATTTGGATCATCTTGCAATAACTGGATGCTCCTTTGCAGGTAAGATTTCATTGTTTTCAGCTGCTTTTGATGAACGAATAGCGCTAACCATAGCGCAAGAGCCTGGTGGTGGAGGTGCTGCACCATGGCGAGTAACCGAAACACTTGATGGTGAGCGAGAAATACTCAGTAGGGCTCAGGGTGCTCCGTGGTATTCATCTGATTTAAGACAATTCAATTCGAATGTTAATAAGCTGCCTTTTGACCATCACCTGTTGTTGAGTTTGATTGCTCCAAGGGCTTTGTTGGTTCTGGGGAATCCAGATTTTGAATGGCTGGCCGAAGAGTCTACACATGTAGGGTGTGAAGCTGCTAAAACGGTCTGGCAGGCCATGGGAGTGCCGGATCGTATAGGTTACTCCATTGTAGATGGTCATCAGCATTGTCAATTGCCAGAAAGTCAGTATCCCGAAGTAATAGCCTTTATTGAAAGGTACCTGATGGGAGAATCTTCTATTGAAACAGAAATTGCAATTAGTCCCTATAGTCCGGATTTAACCAAATGGATTACATGGAGCACCCCTGTGTTGTCTGAATAGTTAGTTGGTTTGGATGTTTATTTTAGCTGGTTTTAATCCTTCAGATGTTGCTGAGACTGTTACTAACCCAGGCTTTTTATGAGCACTTTTAATAATTAGAAGTGCCTTGCCGCTAAATGCTTTTCTTGTTTTAGATGGAAAAGGTGTTAAATCTGTAGGATCACCATTGTCTGTAGCGACTATTTCTCCGGGGCCTTCCAGAGAGAACGACAGTTTGTTGGTAGCATTCGGCACGACAAGCCCATTATCATCAAGAATCTCAACGGTCACAAATGAAAGATCTTTTCCGTCTGCAGAAATGGTATCTCTATCTGCTGTAAATCTGATTTTTGTTGCTTCTCCTGTTGTTTTGACTAAGTCTTCTGCCCACTTTTTCCCATTCTTATAGGAGATCACTTTTAATTCACCCGGCTCATAAACCACATCATCCCATCTGAGTCGATATTCATATTGACCTTTCTTTTTACGCCCAAGAGATTTGCCATTGAAGAAAAGCTCTGCTTCATCCCCAGAAGTGAATACATGGACTGGAGTCACTTTGCCAATTCTTTCCGGCCAGTTCCAGTGTGGAAGTAGGTGAGCCATTGGTAAATTGGGTCTCCATCTCGATTGATAAAGATAAAATCGGTCTTTTTTGAATCCAGCCAGATCGATTAGACCGAAATAGGAACTTCTGGAAAGGTAGTACGGGGTAGGTTCACCAAGGTAATCCCATCCACTCCAGACAAAACCTCCAGCCACATAAGGGTGCATATCCAGAGACCTGAAAACTTTATCAGCCGAAGAGCCGAAATCCGTGGTGTGAAGCTCGTAAGCACTGACGTAGCGCTTTTCAGGATTGCCACCTACAGTGTCGCTAATCGGAGCACTGATTCCATCTACAACAGGAAACAGATACGTTCCTCGACTACTCAGCGCTGCAGCATTTTCACTGCTGATGATCACTTTTTCCGGGTAATTCTCATGGAATCCCGGATAATTGGGAGGTGTGTTAATTCCCTTAAGATGAGCATATGCCGGTGCGTTTCGGATACCTTCTCCCTGATAGTTAAGATTAATTGCCTCCACTTCTGATGTAATGGGCATATCTGGCTTGGCATAGTTGAAGGATGCAGTAGTCGGCCTGGTGGGGTCTTCATCGTTTGCAATTACTCTAAGTCGGGCAGCTACTTCAGCACCTGCTTCACCAGTATACTGTTCGCCCACTTCGTTTCCAGTACTCCACATGATTACGGAAGGATGATTTTTATCTCTTCTGATCAGCGCTCGCAAATCTTGCTCGTGCCATTCAGGGAAAATCAGGTGAAAGTCTAATGGTGTTTTCTTCCTTTCCCAACAATCGTATAGTTCATCCACCACGAGAAAGCCCATTCGATCGGTCATGTCCAGAAGTTCAGGTGCTGGAGGGTTGTGAGCAATTCTGATCGCATTACAACCCAGTTCTCTTAACATTTCCAGTTGTCGTTCTGCAGCTCGCTCATTCCACGCTGCTCCTAAAGCGCCAAGGTCGTGGTGTTGATTGACGCCTTTGATGAAGATGTGTTCTCCATTGACCAAAACACCTCTGTCAGGATCAAACTCGATAGTTCGAATGCCGAATGGAGTATGGTATTCGTCCAGGACTTTTCCGTTTGAGATCAACTGTGTTTTAACCACGTACATGTTGGGAGTTTGGCTAGGAGGCGGACCCCACAGTTTAGGGCTTTCAATAGTCAAACGGCTGAGGGTTTTACCAGAATTACTTTCTTCAATGCTGATTTGCTCAGGGTCAAATTGTGAAACCTTCTGTTCATTTCCCTCCTCATCAACATAGTATACACTGGACTCAGTACTTAAAGTCACCTGCTTATTTTGATCATTGTCAATGCTTATTTCCAACTCTATTTCTGCGGATTCTGCCGACACATTTTTGGCGATGACCTTGGTGCCCCAGTGACTTATGTGTGTCTTTTCAGTTTTTACCAACCAGACATTTCGGTAGATTCCTCCACCGGGATACCATCTAGAGGAGTTCGGAGGATTGTCTATGCGAATAGCGATTTGATTAGAACCTTCAAATCTGATATGATCTGTGAGGTCTACTCGAAAAGAAGTATAACCATAAGGCCATCCGCCAGCGAGCTTTCCATTGATCCAGACCATGGCATAGGACATAGCTCCATCTATATCCAGGTAGATCGACTTATTTTTGTCTTGCGCATTCAATTCGAATGACTTTCTGTACCATGCAATACCAGGGCTCGGTAACCGTCCCATTCCACCACCCACCGGAGTATTCCAGCCCTCATAGAACGGTCCTTTTATTGCCCAGTCGTGTGGCAGGTTGACCTTTTCCCATTCGGTATCATCGAAATCTGACTGAACATATAGGAAATCTTCTCCGGGGCTGCCTGGAGGTCTTTGATGCCTTTTTTGGGGATCGTTAATAAATTCATTCCCTGTTGGTAGAATCCATGGCTTGAGCACGCTCTGGTCTGCTTTGACTGCTAATGCTTCTGTAGGCTTAGCATCTGCAGGTTTGTCATCTTTTGTGTCGATAACCTCAGGTCGGATATCATAGATCAGTGTGTCTGCAATGTCCTCCGAGTCATATTTCATAAATGCCCAACCATCATTTAATAAGATTCGCTCCCGGCTTGCATCTTCAGATGATGAGCAGGCAAATAGGAGTACCATTGGAACGAGAAAAGAGATTGACTTTAGAGACATCATTGGAGGACGTTATAATTCAAAAAAGTAATTGATTTTCGATGTATAGCAGTAAACTTAATAAATTTATGCAATCGGTTGTGTAAAATTGTTTAATTTGGATATTCAACCGTCACAAAAGAGAGAAATTTAACAAATATTCAAAAATGATAAAGATGATCTGGAGATTGAGGCGAGAGACTGGTTGTTTCCGGTATGGTAAAATAATATTAATTTTTAGTTTGACTGTTTCGCTACCTTTTTTAATGTCTTGTGGTAAAGAACCCGAGTATAAAGATCCGGCTGATGTAGTGGCCGTTCGGGACCTGAATGTAGAGACATCTACCACTTTTCAAACCATTGCGGGATTTGGAGGGGCCAATCAAATGTGGGGGACTCAGTTTCCAAGCAAAGAAGAAATAGGCAAGGCGTTTGATGATGGAGAAAATGGTCTTGGTTTCAGCATCTTTAGAGTGCGAATAGCAAGCAATCCTGAGGAGTGGCCATTGATTATAGAAGTAGCAAAAGAAGCTCAAAGCTATGGAGCAAATATTCTTGCTTCACCATGGTCGCCACCTGCCTCTTTAAAAACTAATACTGATGAAGTAGGTGGACGATTGGAACCAGGAAACTATCAAGCTTTTGTGGATCATATTAATGCTTTTCTAAGCCTGATGGAAGACAATGAAGTAGACATCTATGCCGTATCTGTTCAGAACGAACCAGATATTGAAGTCAGTTACGAATCTTGTGATTGGTTTGCTGCTGATATGCGAGATTTCATTAAAGAATATGGGTCTCAAATCAATGTGAAGTTAGCGGCACCTGAGTCGTTTAATTTTAACCAGTCCTATTCGGATGTGATTCTTCGGGATGATGAGGCTGCTGCCAATGTTGATATCGTGGCAGGTCATATTTACGGTAATGGTCAGGCGCCATACCCATTGGCGGAATCCATGGGTAAAGAAATCTGGATGACCGAATATCTTTTAAACTTAAATACAGGTAATACTGGAGCCACTCCATGGGCTGAGCGAAGTAACGAAGACAAGTGGGAAGAGACTTTCGAAATGCTTCTCACACTTCATACTGCCATGGAGAACAACTGGAATGCTTATATCTGGTGGTATTTGAAACGCTATTATTCATTCATCGGTGATGGTACCGAAGGGACCACAGAAGGAGAGATTTTAAAACGAGGCTATGCGTTTTCTCACTTCTCTAATTATATCCGGCCTGGATATCAACGCGTTGATGTTTCCATGAGCAATGACTTTGGATTACGAATGACTGCCTATCATGGAGACGGCAAAACCGTGTTAGTAATCATCAATGAGAGTAGCACCAGGGTTCGTAACTTAAACCTGGTAGTGGATGGTGTAGTGGCTCAGTCTGCAGATTATTATGTAACTAACTTTAATCGGTCCAGAGAACAGTTTACTGTTAACAAGATAGATGGGAATGCATTAATAGATGCTCTTCCAGAAAGTGTAACTACTGTAGTAATAAATGATTGATAATGATTAAGAACTTTAACCCATTTTTTTTCTTTTTCCTATTGGTTCCATTGTCGCTTTTTGCAGAGTTAAGGTTACCCAAAATCGTGAGCGATGGAATGATACTTCAGAGAAACGAAAAGGTTGCTATCTGGGGCTGGTCAGATCCAGGAAGTGCGGTGAAGATATCCTTTGGAAAGCAAGAACTTAAAGCAGTTGCCAATGCAGCTGGTAAGTGGTCTGTTTCATTGCCGCCACAGCCTGCAGGTGGCACTCATACCTTCGTTATAGGTAGCAAAAAGGAACGTATTGTAATTAAGAATGTACTTTTTGGAGATGTCTGGTTGTGCACTGGTCAGTCCAATATGGTTCATGCATTTAACAGGTACACCACCATCTATCCGGAGGAGATAGCCAATTCTACCAACGATCAGATAAGACAATTTCTTGTTCCTACTTCCACTAATCTGGTAGGGACACAGGAAGATGTCAATGGAGGTGAATGGAAAGTAGCCAATCCCGATAATTTGCTCAGCTTCACTGTAGTGGGTTATTTTTTCGCAAAGCAGATCCATGAGACGTATGGTATCCCTGTTGGGATCATCAATGCGAGTGTAGGGGGAACCCCAATAGAAGCCTGGATGGCAGAGTCTGCCTTTCAGGGATTTGATGACATTCTGGAGGAAATAGAAAAGAATAAAGACACAGCCTATGTAAATAGTGTGAATCGCAAAGCGGCCGTCATCAGAAGCGAACAATTCTCAAATTCGCCAGTCGATCCGGGTCTTGCGTCTGAACCCAAATGGTTTGAGCCGGAATACGTGCCCATCTCCTGGAAAAGCATGACGATTCCAGGTTACTGGGAGGATCAAGGAATTAGAGAATTGGATGGTACTGTTTGGTTTAGAAGAACGTTGGACCTTCCTGAGTCATTGTCAGGAAAAGAAGCTTTTCTTGAAATGGGCCGAATCATCGATGCAGATGAGTTTTACATTAATGGTCAAAAAATTGGGAATACCACCTATCAATATCCACCAAGAAGGTATGATGTTCCGTCTGGAGTGTTGAAGGAAGGTAAGAACCTATTAGCCATACGAGTGACTAATCAGTATGGGAAAGGTGGTTTTGTGCCTGATAAACCGTATTATCTGGAAGTGGGAGATCAGACCTTTGATCTCAAGGGGAATTGGTCTTATAAGGTAGGGGCGGTCTATGATCGTCGTGGTATGAATTACCCGCGTTCCATTTCTATTCAGAATCAGCCAACGGCACTTTTCAATGCCATGGTGGCCCCTTATACAGATTACTCCGTGAGGGGCGTGTGTTGGTATCAGGGTGAAAGTAATGCTGGAAACCCAGAAGCATACCAAAAGTTACTCCCGGCTTTCGTGCGTGATTGGCGAGTTCAGTTTGACCAACCGGACCTTCCAGTCATCGTGGTGCAATTGCCTAATTTTATGGACGTCAATTACTTGCCTGAGGAGAGTAATTGGGCTGAAATGCGTGAGGCACAGGCAGATATTCTCCAGCTCGAAAATACAGGTTTGGTTGTTGCTATCGATTTAGGAGAGTGGAATGACATACACCCAATGCGTAAGAAACCGGTAGGGGAACGAGCAGCATTGGTCGCAAGAAAACTGGTATATGAAGAGGACTTGACATATTCTGGACCTATGCTAAAATCTGCTAAGAAGGTGGATGGGCAGGTCGTTCTTTCCTTTGATCAGGTAGGCACTGGACTAGTCGCTAAAGGCGCTAATGAATTAGCCCATTTTGCCATTGCTGGTAAAGATGAAGTATATGTTTGGGCAAATGCTAGAATTGAAGGCGATCAGGTGATTGTACAGAGTGAAGCAGTAGAGGCGCCTGTATTTGTCCGCTATGGCTGGGCTGATAATCCGGATTTTGCCAATTTATATAATGAGGAAGGTCTTCCTGCAAGTCCTTTCGAGGTGAAACTTGATTGAAGTGGATTTTTTAAACCAAATTAGTGTTGATTTGATCACATAAGCGGTACATCTTCTCTATGTGTGCGATCACCACCTAAATTTTTTACTAATTTGTAAAACAAATAATGTTTCGTTGTTTTGCCTGATGATGGAATCTGTATCAAGATTCATACTAGATGGAAAAGAAAAGAGAAGTTACCATATACGATATTGCTAAGGAACTAAATGTGTCACCGTCTACGGTATCTCGGGCACTGAAGGACCATCACAGTATCGGTAAAAAAACTAAAAAGGCTGTTTTGAAATTGGCGGAAGAGCGTGGCTATCAGCCAAATGTCATTGCAGCGAGTCTTCGAAGCAATCGAACCAATACCATCGGTGTAATCACTCCCTGGATTAACAGACCGTTTATTTCGTCACTGATTAGCGGTGTGGAAATGACGGCAAATAAGCAAGGTTATAATGTGATTATCTCTCAATCGCATGATAGCTATGAAAATGAGGTGGCTAATGCAAAGGCACTTTATGGAAGTAGAATCGAAGGGTTAATTGTGTCACTTGCGATGGAGTCCACCAATTATGACCATTTCCAGAAATTTTTAAAAAAGAACATCCCGGTGGTATTCGTGGATCGAGTGCCTGATGACATCAATACCACTAAGGTGGTGATCAATAACTATGAAGCGGGTTTTAAAGCAACACAACATCTCATAGAACAGGGCTGTACCCGAATTGCTCACATTGGAGGTGTGCGGCATAGAAATGTCTACAAAGAACGTATGGACGGCTATGTAGCGGCTTTGCGCCAATACGACCTGACCATCGACGATAATCTGATTATCGAAAGTGATCGGCTGAGCTCGGAAGAGGGTTTTCGTATTGCGAAATATCTTCTGAATTTACCTGAGCGTCCTGACGGTATTTTCTCTGCGAATGATACAGCTGCTGTTAGCCTGATCAAATATGCCAAGTCAGTTGGAGTAGATATACCAAATGATGTGGCCGTTATAGGGTTCAATAATGACCCAATTTCAACTATTATTGATCCACCACTGTCTACGATCATTCATCCAGCTATCGAAATGGGAAAACTGGCTGCCACTCAGGTGCTAAACCGAGAAGATCAGACGGATATTGTGAAGTCCCAAACCATCATGCTGGACACAGAGCTGATTGTTCGAGAGTCTTCACGCCGAGTAGTTATTCCTAAAGAGTCAATCACAAAAGCGTAAGTATCATGTTTGTAAACTTCAATGGCTGGATTTTTTGCATTGATAACACAATCGATTGCGTAGCTTTACCTATTACACCATTTAAACTGAGGTGATATGACTAGAGCATTTAGCGCATGATTATCTACAAACAATGATGTCTTTGAATACCATGTGTACCTAGATGGTGAAGAAGTGTTTAATAATTTTAGCAGCAATAAATAACAAATTGAAAATGATACAAGTGAGAAACTTCAAAGCCTTCTATCCAGCAGTTTTAATGGTCCTAGTAATTGGCTGTCAACAACCGGCGAAACAAGGAGAAGAACGAGTTCCCAATACAGAACAAGCAGCAGTTGATAGCATAGTAGTTGAGAACGAACCGCTGGTTACAGAAATTTACACAGCGGATCCTTCCGCTCATGTTTTTGAAGGGAAAGTATACGTCTATCCTTCACATGATTATGAAGCAGGAGTTCCCGAGGATGATCTTGGGAGTCATTTTGATATGCGGGATTACCGAGTGCTCTCTATGGATTCGATTGGAGGGCCTGTGACTTTGCATAATGTGGCTATTGATAAAGAAGATGTGCCTTGGGTAGGACGCCAGATGTGGGCACCAGATGCAGCAGAAAAAGACGGTACCTATTACTTGTATTTTCCGGCAAAGGATAAAGAAGACATTTTTAGGATTGGTGTAGCAACTTCGGAGAATCCTGAAGGCCCATTTGAGCCCCAGCCTGAAGCCATCAAGGGAAGTTTTAGCATGGATCCTTCAGTATTCAAGGATGAAGACGGTATTTACTACATGTATTTTGGGGGAATATGGGGAGGACAGCTACAGCGATGGGCTACTGGTAAGTACAATCCAGCAGATGTTTACCCTGCTGATAGTCTACCTGCCTTAACACCGAAAATAGCCAAAATGTCAGATGACATGTTGGAGTTTGCGGAAGATCCAAAAGATGTGCAAATTCTCGATGCAAATGGTGATCCCATCACCACGGGAGATCATGATCGCCGGTTTTTTGAAGCGGCATGGATGCATAAGTATAATGGAAAATACTACTTGTCTTATAGCACAGGTGACACGCATAAGATCGTTTATGCTACCGGCGATAATCCATATGGACCATTTACTTCTCAGGGAGTGGTGCTAAATCCTGTACTGGGTTGGACCAATCACCACTCTATTGTCGAGGTGGATGGAAAATGGTATTTATTCTATCATGACAGTTCTTTGTCTAAAGGACAAACACATCTTAGAAGTGTAAAAGTAGCAGAGCTAATTTACGATGATAACGGCAACATTGTGCCGATTACTGCAAAACCTTGAGAAGAACAAGGCATAAAAAAGCCATCCAGATGCTGTGATCTGGATGGCATTAAAATTTAATAAAAAAGCTACTTATTTCGCTTCTTCGAATCTTCTATTCACTTCAGTCCAATTGATTACGCCAAAAAATGCATTGATGTAATCAGGACGTTTGTTTTGGTACTTTAAGTAATAAGCGTGCTCCCACACGTCCAATCCAAGGATAGGAGTTCCATCACAGCCAACACCTGGCATTAATGGATTGTCCTGATTGGCACTAGAGCAAACTTCCAGCTTACCACCTTTTACGCAAAGCCATGCCCAGCCAGAACCAAATCGGGTAGCTGCTGCCTTACTAAATTCGTCCTTAAATTTTCCAAAATCGCCAAAAGCTTCTGTTATAGCGTCCATCACGGCTCCAGAAGGGTTTCCACCACCATCTGGGCCCATAATGGTCCAGAACAATGAGTGGTTCCAATGTCCACCGCCATTGTTTCTAACTGCACCATTATCGCTATGGTTTTTCAATAGATCTTCTAAAGACTTTCCTTCTAAGTCTGTTCCTTCAACAGCTGCATTTAGCTTAGATACGTATCCAGCATGGTGCTTGCCATGGTGGATTTCCATTGTTTGCTTATCAATATGTGGCTCAAGTTCGTCATGAGCATATGGTAAATCTGGTAATTCAAATGCCATTTTTAGCTTCTATTTAGGTGTTTAAAAAAATGATTCTAGTTTCAAATATAAAACAGACCCCATTAGGAATTGTTTCCTCTTAGCTTACTAAAAAAAGTTTTTAGCAAAATCTCAGATTCATTAGCCAATAATCCCCTTTTGATTTCGGATTTTGGATGCATTATTTTTGGATTGGCTTGTTGATAGCCTCTTTTTTCATCACTTGCTCCGTAAACCACTTTGGCTATTTGTGCCCAATACAGCGCGCCTCCACACATGGTGCATGGTTCCAGTGTAACATAGAGACTACACTCATCGAGATATCTGGACCCTAAATAGTTTTGTGCCGACGTGATGGCAAGCATTTCCGCATGTGCAGTTACATCGTTTAGCCGCTCCACCTGGTTAAATGCTCTCGCGATGATCCTGTTCTGACAAACCACTACTGCCCCAACGGGTATTTCACCATCTTCAAGAGCTTTTTCTGCTTCTCTTAGCGCTTGCTTCATGAAGTGCTCATCGCTATGGATGCTTAAATCACTCATTTGATTCGAACACTTTTCATGATCTCGTGTGCAGCTGCTTGCCATTGATTTTGTTCTCTGGCCGGGCAGGTAAAATTGAAGAGTAAGATTTTGTCCTTGTACAGCGTGTACTGGATGTAAGTGTATTTCGAAATGGATACACCTGTTCCAAACGTGTCATTTTCATCACTCACAGTAGAAACAAATTCGAAAATGATGAAATCTCGTCCAGCAACTTCCTGAATCTCTTCCTGTATAAAGTCAATTTCATCAAATAGATTGGCAATACTGGATTTATAAAGAGACTGGATGACCTCCAAATCGCCACCTTGCCAGGTGTTGCTGGTTTCATTTACTACCACATCTATTTGACCATTGTAATCGGTATACATGGCCAGAGGAGTGCGCGCAGAAACGTTTTTTTGTATCATTTCCCGAGCTGTGGCTGCATGAAAGTTTTCAGGGATTTCCATAGAAATCTCTTTGCCGATCTTGATGCGGTTCAAATTAACCTGCGCAAAGAGAATCTGAGACAGACTAATTAGTAGAACTCCGAATACGATGTTTTTTGTCATCTGGTCTGGGTGTTTGGGAAGCCAAAACTAAGGCTTGTGACCAGAAATTTGATCTCAGCGGTGGAATAAGTTGTAAGAATGGTGCATTGTAAGGGAAATCTTATAGAAATTCGTTGTTGAATGGCGGAAACCGATTGAGAGATCTGATATAAATTTGCCGCTGTTTTGTCAGAACGAGAAGTAAAACCAACTTACAATGTTAAGAACACATACGTGCGGAGAGCTTAGAAGCGAACATATTGGACAGCAAGTAACCCTTTCTGGATGGGTGCAGAAGGTACGCGACAAAGGGGGAATGATCTGGGTAGATATCCGAGATCGATATGGCATCACACAGCTGATATTCGAAGAAGGGGTAAGCAGTAAAGAAGCCATTGCCACAGCACGTGAAGTTGGTCGTGAGTTTGTTATTTCAGCTTCCGGTGAGGTAGTAGAGCGAGTCGCTAAGAATGATAAAATCCCAACAGGAGATATAGAGATTAAGGTAACCGAGTTAAAGATTTTTAACAAGTCTAAAACCCCGCCATTCATCATTGATAATGAAACCGATGGTGGAGAAGATCTGAGAGCTAAATACCGTTATCTTGATTTACGAAGAGATATCGTGAGAAAGAACCTGGAAATGAGGCATCGGTTACTTCAAAAAACCAGAGCCTACCTTTCTGATAATTCCTTTATGGAAGTGGAAACACCCGTCCTAATCAAGAGTACGCCGGAAGGAGCTCGTGATTTTGTGGTTCCTTCTCGTATGAATCCTAATCAGTTTTATGCACTGCCTCAGTCTCCACAGACGTTTAAGCAGTTATTGATGGTTTCTGGATTTGATCGATACTTCCAGATAGTGAAGTGCTTCAGAGATGAAGATTTGCGTGCTGACCGTCAGCCTGAGTTTACACAGATAGACTGTGAAATGAGCTTTGTCACTCGGGAGGATATTCTCAACACATTCGAGGGGCTGATCAAATACTTGTTTAAGGAGGTTAAAGGAGTTGAGCTCGGCGAATTGCCACACATCCCTTATGCTGAGGCTATGTCCAAATACGGCTCTGATAAGCCAGACTTACGATTCGGAATGGAATTCGTGGAGCTTAATGATCTTGCTCAGGGCGCAGGCTTTGTGGTGTTTGATAGTGTAGAATTGGTCGTTGGGGTCAATGCAGAAGGCTGTGCGGATTACACCCGTAAACAGTTAGATGAACTGACCAACTTTGTAAAAAAACCACAGATTGGGGCGAAAGGACTTGTATATGTAAAATGCAATGAGGACGGCACCTTCAAAAGTTCAGTAGATAAATTCTTTGATCAGGATGCATTGAAAAATTGGGCTGAGAAGTTTGGTGCCAAGCCTGGTGATTTGATTTTGATTCTGGCAGGTGATACCCATAAGGTACGCAAGCAACTCAACGAGCTAAGACTGGAAATGGGTACCCGACTGGGACTTAGAGATAAAAATACGTATGCTGCTGCATGGGTAGTTGACTTCCCATTACTGGAATGGGATGAAGAGACTGAAAGATACCATGCTATGCACCATCCATTTACTTCACCAAATCCAGAAGATCTGGATAAACTTGCTTCTGACCCGGGAAGCGTTCGTGCCAACGCTTATGACATGGTGGTCAATGGAGTGGAGCTTGGCGGAGGATCTATTCGAATTCACGACAGAGATATCCAGTCTTCGATGTTTGATGCACTTGGGTTCACGAAAGAGGAGGCTTTGGAGCAGTTTGGTTTCTTATTGAATGCATTTGAATACGGAGCACCTCCACATGGCGGAATTGCTTTCGGTTTCGATCGATTGTGCGCTTTATTTGGCGGACAGGATAGCATTCGTGATTTCATCGCATTCCCTAAAAACACTTCGGGAAGAGATGTGATGATCGATTCGCCTTCACAGATCGATGGAACTCAACTTAATGAACTTCACCTGAAGTTGACTCAACCTTCTAAAAATGAGCAATAATTGCTAAATTGGAGTAACTACTTCATGACCATATGACTAAGAAATTTCTCCTGTACTCGTCACCGATTGTTTTGATGTTCATGGCAGTAGCTCTTTTCGAGCCATGGATTTACCGTAATCTGATCACAAGTGGTGAAATAGATGGGCGATTAAAAGGAGAACATTTCGATATTATAGCCCACAAAGGCGCATCTGGAGTTGCTCCAGAAAACACCCTGGCGGCTTTTGAGCTTGCCTTGGATATGGGTGTGGACATGATTGAGCTAGACGTGAGAAATACCCATGATGAGGAAATCGTGGTGATACATGACGAAACGCTCGATCGTACTACGGATGGGACAGGAATAGTACACGATTATACACTAGCAGAGATCAAAGAGCTTGATGCAGGTTCCTGGTTTGGAAATGCTAAGTATGCTGGCGAAAAGGTGCCTACATTGAAGGAGGCTCTGGATCTGATCAATGGCAGGTGTCAGGTTCTGATTGAAATCAAGCACATGGATCACCCACATTACCATGATTTTGCGGAAAAACTCATTGACATCATTCGTCAGGAGAAAAATGGCTATGACTGGATTATTCTTCAATCTGAGGAGGTGGAGTACCTTGAGGCGGCTCATGAATATGACGATCATGTGAAAACCAAAAAGTTGATGATTGGAGAAGATTCCACGCCACTATTGGCCTTCTATATCGAAACCAAAATGCATTTGGGTAGAGCTAAGGAGGATGACCGAATGAAAGCGCTTAATCCAGAGTTTCACACCTTATCTACCAGACGTGTCTTCCGAATGCATGCACGCGGATTTCAGGTCTATACCTATTCACCGAATGAGCGTGAAGAAATGATCAAGATGCTTCACATGGGAGTGGATGGAATTATCACCGATTTTCCAGATAGACTGGTTCAGATCAGACGGGATATAGAAGCTCTCTAAAGATTGTTAATGGACATGTTGTCCACCTCAGCGGCGATGTACCCAAAAGCATCCCAGGCGGGATGTCTCAAAATTCGTTCGAAAAGGTCTTTCGCCAAATCTACACTACCGCTATAGGAATAATAATTAGCTACTCCATACCCAAGAGTCGGGTCGATGGTATTGTTTTCAGACCGGGCATAATCCATGATGGTGACCACATTATACACCTCCTTATGCATGAGCAGTAACTGATGGTAGGATGTATATTCAATAATATTCATTCGCTTATGGATCGGTTGTAAAAGTGCTGCGGCTGCTGCTTCGTTACCAATCTTTTTATACGTCATGTAAAACCAATTGGTGGTTGCCACCTTCAGGTCGTCATTATCACTGTATTCCATACACTGCTTAAAGGAAGAGATGGCTTTGTCGTAATTGCCTTTCAGGTAAAAAGCGATTCCCAAGTGGTACCAAATATTAAATTTATCATTGGACAAAGGTTTATTCAGCCGATTAGGTAATCCATCGGGCTCAATGCTATTTGGAACAGGGCGCGCGTAGAACGCGGCTTTTTGAAGATCTTCTATAGCTTTATCAAACTGTCTGATGGTAATATATCGGTGGCCTCTATGACGAAGAAGTTTGTATGAATTTGGATAGATATCAAGTCCTACCGAGTACATCCGTATGGCGTCATTGTACCTGCCCAAATAAGCCAGCCGGCGTCCATACCAAATGATATTTTCTAAGCTATCAGGTTGCGTCTCGTATTTGGATCGAGCTTCTTCCAGCTGTTCTTCACGGATTTCTCTGGTACGATCACTCAGATATTTCTCAGGAAGAATGCCACCTGTTAATGATATGACCTGGTTTGGATCGGTTGTTGGACTATCAATCGAAGGTTCATTTTCTACATTACCTTCTTGTCCCTGACTGGATTGAGTTTCCAGACAGCCAGTTGCGATCAGCGCAACTAGTAGACTTATGGCGAGGTGAATTTTCATTTATTGATAGATAGAACTTAAAATTATCCAAATTGGGTGTCAATCCCAATTTGGATAGCCTGGCTGCTGGATGTCACCATCCTTTTCTTTGGCCTCTTTAACCATTTCTCTTACATCTTTCAGAAGTTCTTTGGCATTGTACACAATACCATCCTTGATCGTATAGTGAACTCCACCAGCTCTGATTACTTCGTTTTCTTCTGTCAGCCGAATAGCGCCAGTACCATAGAGTACCTTTAGGTCAGCAACAGGATTTGCATCAACCAATACCATGTCGGCCAATTTTCCAACTTCTATTGTTCCAATTTTATCATCTAGCCCCAGAGCTTCAGCTCCCATAAGCGTGGCTGATCGGATTACTTCCAATGGGTGAAACCCTGCCTCTCTTAACAATTCCATTTCACGGATGTAGGCAAACCCATAAAGCTGATAAATGTAACCACTGTCAGAGCCCGTCGTAACCCGTCCACCTTTGTTTTTGTATTCGTTGACGAACTGCATCCACAGTTTGTAATTGTTTTTCCAGGATACTTCTTGCTCAGTTCCCCAGGCATGCCAGTAAGATCCGTGAGATACTTTGCTAGGCGCATAAAAGTCCCACTGAACCGGAAGTGTGTAGTCATCGTGCCATTCTGCCCGTCTTGCTCGCATGAGGTCTCGGTTTGCCTCATAGATGTTAAAGGTGGGGTCTAAAGTAAAGTCTCTGGAAAGTAGCGTCTCCATCACCTCGTTCCACTTTTCCGATCCGGGCTCTGCAGCCTGTTCCCATAGTTTTCCTGCTTCTTCAAACCGGTTTTGCTCGTTTTGGTAATTGTAATCAACCGGGTAGTGCTGTACGATCCGGTCATGAAACATCGCTTCAGGAAGTCCATACCAGTGTTCCATCGAAGTAAGGCCCCACTCCGAAGAGTTCAGGACGTTTAGCCAGGTAACATTGGTCTGTGCATGATGGCAAGCAGAGCCAAGTCCAAGCTTTTTGTTTTCTTCCAGAGCGGCTTTCATAATGTCTGGCCGAGCCCCAAAGAATTTGATGCCATCTGATCCCGCATCCGCGTTTGCACGAACCCATTTTACGGCATCTTCTGGTGAATCTATGCCGTCTGACCCCATTCCAAATCCGGTATAAGAAACAATCCTTGGAGCGGTGATCTCGTTTTTAGCAGAACGTTTTTTATGGTCCAGTGTCCATTCACGGCCTCTAAAGCTACCGGGTTCCCGAATGGTAGTGATCCCATGACCCATCCATAGTTTGAAGACATATTCGGCTGGAATGCTTTTGATCGATCCGATGTGACCGTGCATGTCAATGAAACCAGGAAGTAAATACATTCCTTCGGCTTCTATGATTTTGGCACCTTCTTTGGCTTGTGGTCTACGGCTCTCCGATATTTCTACTCCCGGCGAACCAACTACCTGTACTTGTTTGATCACATTGTTTTCTACAACAATGTCCACCGGCCCCATGGGAGGAGCACCATTTCCATTGACGAGTATAGCGCCGCGGATGATCAATTGATCAAACGGCCCTTCGCCCTCTGTTCTATCCGGAGCAGGAGTCTGCGCACTGACAGACAAGGATAATAACCAAACAAATAGTAGTGTGTAACAGTACCTCATATTGATTGCGTAATTTTGCAGGCCAAGATAAAAGATTTTTTAACACCTAAAACGATAATTCCAGATATGGCTTTAACTCCATCTAGTATGCTTGATTTGGGCACAGTAGCACCTGATTTTCAACTGAGTGATGTGGTGACCGGTAAAAAGATGACTTTTAATGATGTTCGTGGTGCCAAAGGTACGGTCGTCATGTTTATCTGTGCGCATTGTCCTTATGTCATTCATGTGCAGGATGAGTTGGTCAAGGTAGCGGGAGTTTATCAGGATCAGGGAGTGGAATTTGTGGCGATCAGCAGTAATGATGCGATCAACTATCCAGCGGATAGCCGTGAAAAGCTCAAGGAGCAAGCAGATAATATCGGCTTTACCTTTCCTTATTTATATGATGAAGATCAATCTGTAGCCAGGGCTTATCAGGCGGAATGCACTCCAGACTTTTTTGTGTTTGATGAGAACAATCAGCTGGCCTACAGAGGAAGGCTCGATGAAGCCACCCCTGGCAATGATAAGGAAGTAAATGGAAAAGATTTGAGAGCGGCATTGGATACACTGATGGAAGGGAATTCGATTTCGAAAGATCAATTCCCGAGTATGGGATGCAATATCAAATGGAAGTAAGTGATCTGAGTTTCAGATGAGGTAGCTTTTTATTAATTTGCGCCTCCCAAAACAATATTTATCCCAACCTTAATTTTTATTCATGAGCAAAGCAAAAGGAAGTTTCAACAAGTTGACGACTCATCGGCTACAGGAAATGAAGGCTAGCGGGGAGAAAATCGCCATGCTGACTGCTTATGATTATTCCATGGCGCGTATATTGGATGACGCGGGTATTGATGTGATTTTGGTTGGGGACTCTGCCTCTAATGTGATGGCAGGGAATGAAACGACCTTGCCCATTACACTGGATCACATGATCTGGCACGCCACCTCCGTGGTGAAAGCTGTCAAGCGAGCGTTTGTAGTGGTAGATGTGCCTTTTGGAAGTTATCAGGGAAATAGCAGCGAAGCACTACGATCCAGCATTCGTATCATGAAGGAGTCTGGTGGACATGCTGTAAAAATGGAAGGTGGAGTAGAAATCAAAGAGAGTATTTCCAGAGTACTTTCTGCGGGTATTCCTGTAATGGGACACCTTGGATTGACACCTCAATCCATTTACAAATTTGGCACTTACACCGTACGAGCTAAGGACACAGAAGAGGCCGAAAAGCTGAAGTCAGATGCCAAATTGCTTGAGGACTTGGGTTGTTTTGGCATTGTGTTGGAAAAAATTCCCGCGGATCTGGCCAAAGAAGTGGCTGAATCCGTTTCCATCCCAGTAATTGGAATTGGTGCCGGACCGGACGTAGATGGTCAGGTTTTGGTCGTGCATGACATGTTGGGGATCACCCAGGATTTCAAACCGCGTTTTTTAAGGCAATATGCGGACCTGAACAAAGTCATCAGTGATGCCACGACCAATTATATAAAGGATATCCGCTCTGGTGGGTTCCCAAATGATAAAGAGAGTTATTGAATAGAATTATAGAACAGACAATTAGTGACAAACGGTCATTAAACATTTAGAAAAGAACATGGCAAAAGAAGCATCGACAATCATTTACACCAAAACGGATGAAGCACCAGCATTAGCTACTCATTCGTTATTGCCAATCATTCAGGCATTCACTGCACCAGCCGGTATCCAATTAGAAACCAGGGATATCTCATTGGCAGGAAGAATTATTTCCATTTTCCCTGATCGATTGACTAAAGAACAGCAAATCACAGATGATCTGAAGTATTTAGGTGATTTAGCCAAAACACCTGCAGCTAATATCATCAAGTTGCCCAATATCAGTGCTTCTATTCCGCAGTTGGTAGCGGCCATCAAAGAACTACAATCTCAGGGCTATAACCTACCCGACTATCCAGTAGAGCCTCAGAATGATGCGGAAAAAGAAATTAAAGCCAAATACGATAAAGTAAAAGGTAGTGCGGTAAACCCTGTACTTCGAGAAGGAAACTCTGATCGTAGAGCTCCTCGTGCAGTAAAGGATTATGCGAAGAAGAACCCACATTCCATGGGAGAGTGGAAGTCTGACAGCAAGTCGAACGTTGCGAGCATGAGTGAAGGTGATTTTTACGGAAGTGAAAAGTCAGTCACTGTCAAAGAAGCTGGGAGTGCCAAGATCGAATTGGTCGCCGCTGATGGTTCTACGACGGTCCTTAAAGAAAAAGTGGCACTTCAGGCAGCGGAAGTAATCGATGCAGCGGTGATGAGCGGATCG
>JAMWZA010000169.1 GCA_024305105.1 Marinoscillum sp. | reverse complement strand
GTCTATAGGGGAGCACCTTTATCTCAAAAAACTAGATATCGGTAACACGGCCGTTGACGACCTCAAGCCACTAAGAGAGAGTGGGGGATTGACTTATTTGAATGCTTCAGGTACAAATATCAAGAACCTGAAAGGGGTTGAAGAGCTATATAGTTTAAATTACTTAGATATAAGCAATACCAGAGTTTGGCGAATGGATAGGCTTTACGATATTCGCAATCTGAAAACACTGGTTTGTTACAACACCAGGATCAGAACCAGGACAATGGACGAATTCAAGTCGGATTTTCCTGAATGTGAGATAACTTTTTACTAAATACCCGTATTATCATCCAGTAAGCATGAAAAGAGAAGCAGTCAGTTTGAAAGCCATCGTATTAACTATTGCCATCCTTTGTTCATTTGTATCCTTTTCACAGGAGCAAGAGTCTGCAGCACCTGCGCCTCCTGCGAACCTTCAAGAATCTTTTGATTTTATGATGGAGAAATACTCCAGTTATGAGATTTACAAGGTTATTCCAATAACCAAGTTGAATGAGTTTTGGGGGAGCGTAGATGATAGCTTACGAAGCAAAGAACGATCGATCGATGGACTGCAGGGTGAGATTGTTGCTTTGAATGCGATGATCGATTCACTTAACAGTGAATTGGCTACAGTTAAGACCACTTTAAAAACCAGCAAGGAGACAAACAGCGAAATAGCATTTCTTGGGATATCGTTTGATAAGACCATTTATCACGTGATGGTTTGGGCAATCATTGTCTTACTTGCCGTATTGATTGTGATGGTTTACTTCATGTATGTCAGAAGCAATGGACTGACCAGCCGGTTTAAAAAGGATTTGGAATCCATGAGAAAAGAATATGACGAGCACAGAGATAAGAGTCGTGAGATTCAGGTAAAACTCAAAAGAGAACTTCAAACCGCAGTAAACACCATCGATGAGATGAAGCGAGGTGGGTCAAGAAGATAAATAAAATCCGCAATAGCCGGTTTTTTTATGTATTCAACCACCTCCAGAATTTACCCAAAACAGTTTTGGGTTTCGGTCTGGTATCTTCAACTTCCTTAGACTTGGAAGGTTTCTTTTTCTTTGGTTTTGTGACAGGGATAGGCTTGTTAATCTTTTGCTTGTAGTGCTGCTCCTTGACTTTTTTAAGTCGCCTTTCTTCCTGTTCTCTTTTTCTGGCCTCTTGTTTTGCTAGTCTTTTGGCTTTTTCTTTCTTATTGCGCTGGCGTCTGGCGTCACGCTCTTCTTCGGTTAACCTACGTCGGGCGTTTCTTTTGTCGTGTCGAACTATTTTAGGCTCATCACTACTTTCGCTGTTTGCTTGTGCTTCTGACTCTTCCGGTTCCTCCTGATCAATTTCTTCTTCCTTAACCTTCGGTTCGGGTAGGTCAATTTTACCCAAAACTTTGAGACCAGGTAACTCTACTTTCGGAGCTTTAATCACATCGATGTGTTCATACTCAATAACGGCATCTTCATCATCTGGATTGAGTTCTGCAGCTGTAACAGCAACGGGAGTAGAGCTCGTAGTAGATTCTTCTAAGGTTATTTTTTCAGGCTCAGGTTCTATTGGTTGCTCAGTATCATCCGATTCGACAATCTCCTCTTCAGGTTCAGCTGCTTCTTCCTCTTTTGTTTCATCCGGAATATCAGTGGTTTCTTGAGTCTCTTCGCCTGCAGAGATACTTTGTTCTTCTGTAATGAGAAGTTCTGGTCTGAAATGATGGATAACCTCCGTTTCCTCTTCTTCGTTGAGTTTGACATTTGGATGGTTATTCTTTTTCACACCCTTCTCAGCAAGGAATTCAATAATTTCAGTTGTTGTGGTATCTATGTGTCGTGCAAGTTGACCGAGCCTCATTATCGCTATTGGTGAATTTCTGGCAAAAATAGGAAACTGTAGTGAATGGAAGATAGAAGAAGTCTGCTAATTGCTTTTCTTGGTGTTTTCTTCCTCATCCATATCTTCTTCCCATTCATTCATTGTATCCTCTATTCGCTTTAAGCGGCCTTTTTTATCCTTTCTCTTCAGTAAACGAATGTATTTTCTTAAAAATGGAATTTTTGGAGACAACACAAATAGTGATAAAAAAATGAATATATATCCCAGAGGGATAAAAGGAATAAACATAAAGGCTATTCCGAGAATGGCGAAGAGTGTACCAATAGCGTATCTAATGTATGAACCGTATGCTTGCACTTAAACTAGTTTTGGACAAACTCCTCTACATATTGAAAAACTGATTCCAAAAGAATCTTTCTCGATTTATGTGATGCCCATGCCATGTGAGGAGTAAAAATACAATTGTCTAACTGCATAAGTGCAGTAAATGTTGCAGGTGGCTCTTCAGAAAGGACATCAAGGGCTGCTCCACCAATTTTATAGGATTTCAATGCTTGATGCAAATCCGTCTCATTTATTAATCCTCCACGTGCCGTGTTGATCAGAAAAGAGCCAGGTTTCATTAGCGTAAGTAAGTCCTTATTGATGATTCCTTTTCTTTCATTTGTTAGTGGCCAGTGCAAACTGATGACATCAGCTGATTGGAAAGCATCTTCCAGGCTCACCAGCTCATATTCACTTAATGATTGGCTATGTTCGCTGACAACCATTATATCCATACCAAACGCCTTTCCTAGCTTGGCCACAGCTCGACCAATTTGACCATAACCAATTACAGCGAGGGTCAATTCAGAAAGCTCGGGGATGGGTTTTAATGTGTAACAAAATCCCTTATCCTGATCCCATTCTCCATCCTTGACAGATTGGCTGTGTCGTGCTACCTGATTGGTTAATTCAAGAAGAAGAGAAAAAGTGTGCTGTGCTACAGAGATGGTACTGTAGCCAGAAACGTTCTTAACTTGTATTTTTCGAGCATGAGCGGCATTAAGATCAACATTATCCATTCCAGTTGCTGATATAATGATTAGTTTCAGGTTGGGAAGTTGATGAAACTGCTCATCACCGAGTTTTACTTTGTTAATTATAAGAATATCAGCTTCTTTTGATCGGTCAATTACCTGATCAATTGACGTTTGCTCATACACTTTTAGATCTCCATGTTTTATTAATTGATCCCATGACAGATCTCCAGGGTTGGCATATTTACCATCCAGAACAACAATTCTAAGCGACATTATTTGCTTCGTCTTTTCTAAGTTCCTTTCTTAAAATTTTACCGACATTGGATTTGGGTAGCTCTTCCCTAAACTCAATATGCTTAGGCATTTTATAGGCCACGAGGTGTTCTCTGCAGTGTCTCATGATTTCTTCTTCTGACAGATTTTTATCTTTTTTCACTACGAAAGCCTTAACCACTTCACCGGAGGTTTTGTGGGCTACGCCTATGACACCTACTTCCAGTACCCCATCCAGTTTGGCAATGACATCTTCCACTTCATTAGGAAAGACTTTCATACCAGATACATTGATCATTTCTTTCTTTCTGTCAACAATTTTGATGAATCCTTCACTGTCAAAAAAAGCGATATCACCAGTTTTAAACCAATCACCTGCCATGACAATGTCTGTCTCTTTCTGGTTTTGCCAGTAACCTGTCATGACTTGTGGACCCTTTGCCCAGATTTCTCCAAAGTCACCGACTAACTTTTCTTCACCATCATCACCTATGATTTTTATCTCTGTTGACGGGACGGGAAGTCCGATGGTTCCTAGCTTACTTGTTCCATTTATTGGGTTGCAAGTTAAGAGCGGGGAAGTTTCTGATAATCCATACCCTTCGACGATATCATTTCCAGTGACTGACTTCCATCTCTCTGCAACTGCTTGTTGTAAAGCCATGCCACCAGAGACAGCAACTTTCAGCGAGGAGAAATCCACCTCTTTGAAGTCTGGCTGTTGAAGCAACCCATTAAATAAGGTATTGATGCCCGTAATTACTGTAAATGGTGTGCTTTTTAGGACTTTGATGAAGTCCTTCATCTTACGTGGATCTGTAATCAACACACTCTTCGCACCGATTCGCATCATACCGAAACAATTCACGGTGAGTGCGAATACATGGTAGAGCGGGAGTGGAGTAATAGTCACCTCTTCTCCATCAATCAAAGACGGTTTCATCCATGCAGCTACCTGCTCAATGTTGGCAATTAAATTCCGATGACTCAGCGCCGCACCCTTTGCTACACCTGTTGTTCCTCCAGTGTATTGCAAAAGCGCCAAATCGGAATTGGTCAGTTCGGGACGTTTGTAGTTTAATTTTTTACCTTCTTTCAGGGCATCGCCAAAATTAATCGCACCTGGCAGGTTGTAATCTGGAACCATCTTTTTCACACGCTTCACCATGAAATCGACAATGGCACCTTTAATCGTTCCCAGCATGTCGCCCACTTCAGCGATAACAACCTCTTTAACTGAGCAGTGCTGAAGGACCTCTTCCAGTTTGAAGGCAAATGTGCTAAGAATGATAATTCCTTTAGCCTCAGAATCATTGAACTGGTGTTCCATCTCAGATGGTTTGTATTGTGGATTGGTGTTAACCACAATCATGCCGGCTTTGAGTACACCGAATAATGCTATCGGATACTGAAGTACATTGGGCATTTGTAGGGCTATTCGGTCTCCCTTTTTCAGGGAAGTTTTTTGTGCCAGATAGTTCGCCAAAGCGGTGCTTTGCTCATCTAGCTCTTTGAATGTGAGCTCAACGCCCATGTTTTCAAAAGCGGGTTTGTCTCCGAACCGATCAACACAGTCGTCCAAAAAGTCTAAAAGTGATCCATACTTATTGGGATCTATCTCTTTCGGTACTTCTTGTGGGTATTTGTTATGCCAGGGAAATTCAGTCATTTGTTGGGAAAATAGTAGTTCTGTTATTTTTTCAAAAGATTCTTGGCAGCTAGAGCAGCACCAATTATTCCAGCATGATTTCGAGTTGATGCAGCAACAATTCTGGTGTCTAATGTGAAGAAGTGCTCAAACTCTTCAAACTTCTTGCTAATTCCTCCACCCATAATGAACAGATCAGGCCAGAAAAGACTCTCTAGTTTGATGAGGTATTCATTGAATCGGCCTGCCCATTCTTCTAAAGAGAGGTCTTCCGCTTTTCGCACGGAATTAGCCGCATAATGTTCTCCAGGCATATTTTTCACTTGGATAAACCCAAGTTCTGTGTTGGGGACTAGTTTTTTTCCAATAAAGAGTGCCGTACCAATGCCAGTGCCTGCAGCGACCATCATTGTTGTATCATTTTTCTTTTGCAATACACCAGCTCCAAATTTCATCTCAGCCAGACCGGCTGCATCTACATCATTTAATAAGTGTGTGGGGCACTTGGTTGCCTTTCTGATTTGATCAGCAGCATTCATCCCAATCCACGATTTATCGATATTTGATGCAGTTTTCACAATTTCCTGACGTACAGCAGCAGGAAAGCCGCAGCCTATTGGTCCTTTGTAGTCAAACTCTCTGACCAATTCAATTACGGTATCAATTACAGCTTGAGGTGTGGCTGGGTCCGGCGTTGGTATCCTTACACGTTCCGTGATTAATATTCCTTTTTTAGTATCTACAATGGCACCTTTGATACCAGTACCTCCAATGTCTATTCCAAGTACTTTCATATGTAATTTCAAACATACCAAAAAATCTAGCGATTCAGGAGAATGTTGGCTTTTGCTTTGACAAATAAGTATCTACCTTGCTGCTGTTAACAACAAACTGAAACATGCTTAAGAAGATATTAATTGGAATTGGGGCACTAGTAGTGCTGATAGCAGCAGTAGCTGGATTTATGATATACCGGGGCTATTCATTGAGTCCTCAAGATACTGCCGAGTTGACAAACGGGGATTTAAAAGTCCTGGTTGATTATTGTCGACCGTCTGTAAGAGATCGTGTGGTATTTGGTGAAGAAGCGGCCGGAGCACTACAGCCATATGGGCAATACTGGAGGTTGGGTGCCAATGAATCGACTGAAATTGAGTTTAACCAAAATGTCTTGTTGGTTGATCAGGAGATTGAGGCTGGAAGATATCGCATGTACACCGTGCCGGGAGAGAATTATTTTGAGTTTATTCTAAACTCTGAATTAGGTGTTTGGGGTGCAATAGAACCCGATAAGACGTTGGATGTGGCATCTATTAAAGTGCCTGTAAAGCAAGGAGAGCATGTTGAAAAATTCACCATTCGTCTGGAACCTTTGTATGACAACAGTATCAAGATGTTTCTGGAGTGGTCCGATGTGCAGTTAGAAATTCCGGTAATAGCAACAAACTAGGTGCAAGGATTAGTCAAAGTAGAAAGGCCGCTGATGCGGCCTTTCCTGTTTTAACGGTTTGGAATTAGAGAATTAGTATAAGTACTCTAAAGCAACTATATCGTTGCTTCCAAACTCTCCATCTTCATTAGCACTGAAGCATGACAACATCACAGAAGTAGCATCAAAACCGGAAGGAGTTCCAGGTATGTATACTGCTCCAACACCACCACTTCCTTCATTGCCACCGCTTCCGCATGACAATGACCTGTTGAAGTAGTCTGTGTGACGAAGGCCAAGACAATGACCGATCTCATGCGTAATTACATGCTCCGTTGTGTTGGTGCCATAACTAGAAGTTCCGGACTGGATTTGTACAAATTTGTACGGATTTCCTCCACTAGGGAAGCCAGCAGAACCACCACCACCGCCACTCACTCGATACACGACAATGTCATAGGCATTGTAGTTAGTACCGTAAGCCAGGCTGAAGTTCAAACCAATGTTTAACGCATTGTAATTGTCGACCGCCCAGGAGAGTGCAGTTCTCATGGTATTGTCTAGTGCATTACCACCGCCGGTATAGCCTAGAACCGTGATTGTCTGTGGCGTACTCACAAGATTGCTTGTTCTGTACTGTTCACCGCAAGCGCCTTCATGAGCTATTTTGCTATTCAGCATCTCTTCGAATAGACTACCAGTTATCATGATATCATTTTCCAATAGATACCCCGATTCTATCTGCCCAGATATTGGGTTTTTGCGAGATGATCGTTGAATATCGCTCACATCAAATCCAAGTTCTTCGAATTTGGCCGAAACCTCTTCAGAGATTTCATCATTGGTGGGTCCTATGTCATCTTGAACACATGATGACATAATGAAAACAGAGGCTATGAGTGTAGCGACACTCATTAGCGGAAATTTGAGTTTTAACATAGTGAATTAGGTTTAATTAAGGGCCTAATATAGATAGGGAAAATAATCCTGAAAAGAAAAATATAAGTTTATTATATCCAGTATATCATTTGATATAACAAATAATAATAGCATAATGATGTATATAACAGAATATAATACTGTTAAATAGCTGTATTTCTTTACAATATATTTTTGGCAAATTGTGTTTAATTTCACCTAAACCAGTTGATTTAGATGATATTCAAATGCCTTAAATTCCATATGCTAGTTAGGTGCTTTGCACCACTATACTTTTGGTTGTTCACCACAGGAATAGCGCAAGGTCAGGCATTAAAATCATGGATGAATGATGTCGTAGGAGAGGAGCATATTATAAAGAATAATCAGGAAGAGTTAGCTTTTTTAATTGATGAGGAACACTATTTGGCCCTTCGTGAACATCAAACGAATAGTTTAAAAATGGTTCGTCGAATTAGCGATGGTCGAGTGGTAGTAGTAGGTAGTGGACTAGAGGAATCAACACGCTCAAAACTCCATGCTTTACTTGTCAACAACAAGTGGAAATGGTCTGAGTCAGTTTTCCGCTTGAAAAAGTTAAAAAAAGTTGCCTTTTTAGTCTCATTAGTATCAGATGATACAATTGAGATTCAAGAAATAATTGATAAATACCAGTTAAGTCATATCCGAAGTAGGTATTATTCGGGCTTTGGAACCAAAAGTGAATTAACTCAGCTGGCTCAGTTTGGGAGTGTTAGATACATCTCCCTGGCATCGATTGAAGCCAAGGAAGAAAGTAGGGTAATTGACCTCAACTTAAACCCGAACCGGATATCAAAGGTGCATGCCAAAAGTCCCCACTTGGACGGTCATTTATTAACGGTCTCGGTAAAAGAAAGAGCTTTTGATCCCAGTGATCTCGATTTGAGAGGAAGGAGTAATCTGTCAGGTTTGGAGTCAGCCGACATATCAAACCATGCCACAGAGATGGCTACAGTAATTGCTGGTGCTGGAAACAGCTTTGTTACGGGTAGAGGAGTGGCTAGTAGTGCATTGCTGACCGGTGCATCTTTTGAGGTTCTGTTTCCAGAGAATTTGAGCGATTATAAAAGACTCAATATCCATGTTCAGAATCATTCCTACGGAACTGAAGTGGAGAATTATTATGGGTTATCTGCGCAGGCCTATGACCAGAGTGTTATAGACGACCCAACATTAGTACACATTTTTAGTGCAGGAAACAGTGGTGATGTCAATCCGGTTGAAGGTGATTATGCGGGAGTAGGGGCATATGCAAATCTGACTGGTAATTTCAAAAATGCTAAGAATGTACTGACGGTTGGTGCAGTTGATACAGTAGGAAGGAGTCAGTTTTTCTCATCTAGAGGACCTTCGGGAGACGGTAGAATAAAACCTGATTTGTCTGCCTATAGCATGGTAGGAAGTTCTAATAGTGCCGCGCTAGTTTCTGGAACGGTACTTTTGATGCAGCAACAGTTTTTAGCACAATGGGGATTTTTTCCAACTGCGGATTTAATCAGAGCAGTGTTAATAGCTGGTGCGGAGGATTTAGATGATCCGGGACCAGATTACCAACGTGGTTTTGGCAATATGAATGCTTTTGAAAGTGTGGAAATACTCAAAGGCAATCAGTTTATTCAGGATACTTTGAGATCGGAAATGCAATCATATTCGGTTAATGTGTCTCAATCTATTCAAAAACTCACTGTAGCGCTGGCGTGGACAGACCCACCTGCCAACCCAGGGGATGAAATTACACTCATTAATAATCTTGATTTGAAAGTAGTAGCTCCAGATGGAAGTATCATTCTGCCCTGGATTCTTAGTAGAGAGTCTGTTTTAGAGAGCCTCCAATCTTCAGCAATCAGAGGTGTAGATGATGTTAATAATGTTGAAGTAGTTTCGTTCGAAGTAGATGACCCTGGCTTGTATACGCTTGAGGTTTCGGGTAGGCTGTTGATGGCTAACGAACAAGGATTTAGCATAGCGTATAAAGCAGATACCTCTGATCTATTTACATGGGATTACCCATTAAAGGGCTCTCACATGCCGTATAATGGAGAAACAGGCACTTATTTTAGGTGGTCCAGTACCTTGAAATCAACATTAGGTGACTTATACTATTCTTATAGAGAGGATGCCAACTGGACACTGATTCGGAGTGGTTTGGATTTATCAGATGGATATTGGCGCTGGGATGCGGCAATGTCGATGAGTCCAGGTTTGGTTGAAGCCATGATGGTCGTGGGATTAGATACCTTTAAAACAGAGGTCTTTACCGTTTCTACTTCCCTGGATGCTAATGTCGGGTTTGATTGTGGGGATTCCGTATTGCTTCAATGGCCCCATACCACCGGTGTAAACACCTATTTAATCAAACAACCAGGGGAGCGGTATCTGGAGGATTTGGTATTGGTGGAGGATAGTTTATTTCTGCTTTCAGAACCGATTAATTCACTATTTAGCATTACACCAATTGTCGGCAATTTTGAATTGCTGCCATCCTATACATTTGATTATAGAGAACAGCAATCGGGTTGCTTTATCCAGTCTTTTTATCAGGAAGTGGAAGTTTCACTAGGTATTTATTTGAATGTACAATTAGGTAGTGTTTATGGGATTGAATCGATTCAAATTGAATCATGGCAGAACAATCAATATGTCGTTCTCTATGAAACAAATGATCCAAAGCGCGTTCTACGTATTTTAGACTCCAACCCAAATCAAGGGTACAATCAACATAGGCTAAGCATTAGTTTAGACAATGGGCAGATCCTTCAACAAGTGGTTGGTGATACGTATTTTTTAACGACTACAGATGTTTTAGTCTTTCCAAATCCTATTAGAAGGAATGAACTGCTTCAAGTTTACACCCGAGAAACAGCAGACCAAATCCGAATTAGAATTCATGATTCAGAAGGTAGATTGGTATCAGATGGATTGCTTGCCTCCACCAGAGCTGTCATATCTTTAACAAACTATCATCCAGGATTGTATTATTACACAGTGAGGATAGGTGACTCAACTCGTAAAGGTAAGCTCTTAGTCCGTTAGGATTTCGTATAAGTTACCAGATTTTTGTTTAGAATGAGAGACGATTGCTTTAAACAAATGTGAGTGAAATTATAAGGTTCGTCGAAGAATTGCGAGTAAACATGCTGATTGACGAAATTATTCAAAATATTTCCCTAATATTAGACAGATTGCTGGTAAATTTACCAGACTTCATAATGAATGAAGTGAACTATTGAATACCTATTATATTAATCCATTTTCACGTGCTTTCGCGTTCAGTTATCTAGAATACGGGGAATTATAAAGCACTGATCAACCTTTCATGAATACATACAAATTTTCAAACCACACCGGAATCAATTTTACAAAGGAATTGAAGGAGAGTGTGAATCAGTATTTTGCCAAAAAGAATATTTCCAAGAGTGGTGATCACCGCATAGTGATTAAGTCAGCTGTCATGCTGTCGATGTTTTTGGTACCATTGATCATCTTAAACACTGGTTTAATAGCGAGTGTTCCACTTCTATTTGTGCTTTACCTCATCAGTGGGTTGGGCATGGCCGGAATAGGAATGAGTGTCATGCATGATGCTTTGCATGGATCATTTTCCAACAAGAAATCCATAAACAAATTAATGGGTTGGTCCATTTATTTAATCGGAGCCTCACCTACAGTGTGGAAGATTCAGCACAATGTTCTTCATCATACGTATACGAACATTGATGAAGCAGATGACGACTTAAATGTTCCGGGAGTCTTACGATTTTCACCTGATCAGAATAGATACTGGGTTCATAAGTTTCAATTTGTTTATGCATGGGTACTATATAGCCTAATGACTCTGATTTGGGTTACTACCCGTGATTTCACAAGACTTCATCGCTACAGCAAATTAGGTCTTGTAAAATCGTCTAAAGAATACAATCGAATTTTAATGTCTGCGATCTTTTGGAAGGTGTTTTACTTTTCTTATGCTCTTGCTTTGCCTTTAGTGATGGTGCCATTGGCTTGGTGGATCATAGTAGTCGCTTTCTTTTGCATGCACTTTATTACAGGCATGATTTTAAGCGTTATTTTCCAAATGGGCCATATTATGCCTTCATCGGATTTCCCTCAGCCGGATGAGAATGGATTGATTGGGCAAAACTGGTCAATTCACCAGCTAGCAACAACATGTAATTTTGCTCCCAAGAACAAACTGTTATCCTGGTATATAGGGGGGTTGAACTACCAAATAGAACATCACTTGATGCCACATGTTTGTCATGTACATTACAAGGAGATATCTAAAATAGTGAAGCAAACTGCAGAGAAGTACGGTATTCCTTATCATACCAAAAGCACATTAACAGCGGCACTGAGAAGTCATACGGACATGCTATATCACCTTGGAAGAGTTTGATTTTGAGGTAAGTAAGTTTAACTAGTGGCTTTTTTGAGATTTTTAAACTTATTTTAAATAATTTTCAATAATAATCGAGCGAAAACCAGTAATAAGGTGTAGCTTGCAGCATCATTTAGACAATACAGGAGCGAACAATATAATAGTTTAGTTTACGAACTTCTCCTATTCTTTTTCCTTCATATTATCA
>JAMWZA010000168.1 GCA_024305105.1 Marinoscillum sp. | reverse complement strand
GTTGATGACAAACCCAGTTATATTCGTTTTATTGTAAATAACTACAACGACAGGCAATACAAAAAGGCGGATCAATTCGAAATTTTGGCCGACTTTTTGTTTAGTAATTAATAAAACTTAGAAACATGAAAATTATGAAATACATACTATTCGTCATTTCGGCAGTCCTACTGGTAGGTTTATTTTCCTTTAAAAGTATTGATGGTCAGTTGCTCCCGACCAAATTACGGATTACGGTAATTGATGGACTGGGAAACCCAACTGAAGGTGCTGAAGTTTCCATTTTTGAAAATGAAAAAGATTACCGTGCGGGTGAAAACGAAGTGGCTAAGGCATTTTCTGACAAAAAAGGAAGAGTCACTTTCAAGGATTTGAAACCTGTCTCCTACTACATATACGCTACGAAAGATGACATGACCAATGATGGTGAAGGTGTGGTCACTGCACCGCTTGATGAAGGAAAACTCAATAAAGTAAACACGGTCATTGAGTGATAAAAAAGTTCACTTACTTACTGGTATTAAGTACATTATTTTTAATCCGGTCACCGAAAGGTCGACCGGATTATTTCATTGCATTCGATTCAGAGCCTTCTAGCATCGGAACCAATGAAAACCCCTCTGCAAGATCTGATTACGAAAACCAGCTGTTAGCTGATCCCAAAACAGGACTGATTCCGGAAAATATTCGAGAGAAAGAGCTTGCTTTTGCAAAAACACTCCCCATTAAAGCAACATCGTCATCTCGTTTCAGACAGCAAGACGAATTTGTCAAATCAGGTCCCTTCAATGTAGGCGGCAGAACACGTGCTGCGGTATACGATGTTCGAAATGAGCAAACCATTGTAGCTGGTGGCGTATCTGGAGGTATCTGGCGGTCCACTAATGATGGGATCAGCTGGGAAAGAATATCTAGCATTGATTTACGGCAAAGTGTGACGTGCCTCACACAAGACACTCGATTAGGAAAAGAAGATACCTGGTATTTCGGAACTGGAGAATTAGTAGGAAATAGCGCAAGGAGTCTCACTGCACCCTATCGGGGCGCTGGCATTTACAAGTCAACAGATAATGGAGCCAATTGGGAGCGCCTTGCCTCTACTATTGATGAGACCACACCAGATCAGTTTATCAGCATGTTTCAATACATCTGGAATATTGACATCAATGAGTTCAATACAACTGACGATGAGTTATATGTGGCTGCCTATGGTGGAATTCTTCGGTCTACAGACGGAGGAGCAACCTGGGAAACGGTTCTTGGCAGAAAGCTCTTCGGGATTGAGGATGGTGACCTGAACTGCTCCAAAGCCCCGTTCTTCACAAACATTCACCAAACCAATACAGGAGTGTACTTTGCCACAATGAGTAGCGAAACATCCTCTCAAAGAAACACTACCTGCAAAGACTCCAACGCTTATGATTCAGCCGGCTTTTACTATAGCCTGAACGGAATTGACTGGCACGATATTACGCCTGCATTTATTAGCGGTGGTTTTGGTCGCACTGTAATGGCTAGCAACTCTGCTGGCGATGAGATCTACTTTTTAACCTCCAGTGGTTCTCCTTCACTTTTAAAGTACGCTGTATCTCGTGTAAATGACACATCAATTGAGGGATCATGGATGAATCTTCCCAAAGGAATCCCTCAGTTGGGCGGAGAATACGGTGATTTCAACTCACAGGGTGGCTATAACATGATGATTGCCGTACATCCAGAAAACGATGAGGTGATCTATATAGGTGGAACAAACCTTTATCGCTCCACAGACGGATTTAGAGACGAGGATAATACGTCATGGGTTGGAGGATATAGCCTCGAAAATGATGCTTCCCAATACCCAAATCACCATGCCGATCAACATTTCGTATTGTTCTATCCTTCTAATGCAAAACACATGCTCTCAGGGTCAGATGGAGGAATTCATAAAACCACCAATAACTTAAAGGATTCCCTAAATTGGACAAGTCTAAACAATGGGTTTGTCACTTCGCAATTCTATTCAATTAACCAACGACAGGACGATGTAACAAATGAGATCATCGGAGGCATGCAAGACAATGGTAGTTGGTATAGAGATGCTCCCGGAGTAAATCCTCCATGGAATAATCTGTTAGGCGGTGATGGAGGATATGCCGCTCTGGCTCCTAACTCGGACTATTATTACGTTTCGTTCCAAAACAGCCAAATCTACCGCTTGACACTTCGCGATGACTACAAACTCCAATCCTTCGCCAGAGTCGATCCGGTAGATGCCGGTGATGTGGTGCCATATCTTTTTGTTAACCCGTACCAATTGGACCCGAAAAACAGCAACATCATGTTTTTGACCGGAGGTGATTACATCTGGAGAAATCAGAATCTGGCACAAATACGAGGTGGCTCTCAGGATAAAACAAGAGTTGGATGGGAAAGGGTGGATGAAACCGCATTAGTGGATACACAGTATTCCTGTATAGCCATATCACCCAGTAGCGACAGAGTTTATGCAGGCATTACGGGCAAACGACCAGGAATTACTGTGATCGATAACGCCAATGATCCTTTTCAGAGAACGGTAGCGATCAATCAAGCTCCAGAAGATTGGCCAGAAGATGCGCACGTATCGTCGATAGCTATCAACCCAGAAAATCCTGACCATTTTCTAATGACCATCTCCAATTACAATTCACCTTCCATATACGAAAGCCTGGATGGCGGGACTACCATTATTGATATTAGCGGAAATCTGGAGCAGTATCCTGATGGAAGTGGTAATGGACCGAGCGTTCGGTGGGCTCAAATAGTTCCTAGTCTAAATGGGTATGAATACTATGTGGGTACAAGTATTGGACTCTACTCAACCACAGAAACGAATGATTCCAATACGATATGGTATCAAAACAGTCCGAATGAAGTAGGAAATTCTATAGTAGTCATGATGAACTACAGAACCCTGGATGGACGCATGGTTTTGGCTACACATGGAAACGGAACTTTTCAAAAGTACTTACCAAACGTAAAGTTGTTTGATCCGTCTCCTACCCCACCTGCGCGTGCATCCACAAAGGCGTATCCAAATCCTTTCCAATCAAAAACTACCATCTCTTACACCCTACCAGAGAGTGGAGAGGTCATACTTAACCTGTTTGATAACGCTGGTCGCCTAATTAAAAACATACTCTTTGCGCCACAGTATGCTGGTGAAAATAAAGTGGAATGGGACGGTACCAACAATGCCGGAGTTAGACTTAGCCCAGGCGTTTACTTTTGCGTCCTAAATTACAACGGTGAAAAACACACGGAAAGGTTAATTCTTCAGGCGCCTTAGCGATACGTCACCAAGGCCAGGGCGTAAGCAGCTACCATAAACCAAAACTTATAATTCAACAGATTTGGAATGATATTCAACTCCATAAGTACCAAACCTAATACCAATATTACAGAAATAAGTCGAAGTGTATTGCGAGTGCTTTTATTCATGGCCATGTCTGATTTGGGTTTAGGAAGTAAATATATCAGTGATTACAAAAAAATTTAATATAATCGTGTAGTATTTGTAATTATGGCGGTAATTGGAACAGATATCGATGCAGCAGCAGAATTGCTGAAGGCAGGAAAGCTCGTGGCTATTCCTACCGAAACGGTCTATGGACTTGCAGGTAATGCACTCAATGACCATGCGATACTAGACATCTTCAAAGTCAAAAAACGCCCCAAGTTTGATCCACTGATCGCACATACAGACAGCCTGGAAAAAGTTCAGAGTTACGTCACGCATATTCCTGATAAGGCCATGAAGCTGGCAGATGCTTTTTGGCCGGGACCACTGACAATTTTATTGAATAAGAAAGATCACATTCCAGACCTACTTACCTCTGGTTTGCCCAATGTAGCCGTTCGGATGCCCAAACATGAACTAACACAGGAATTACTTCAGCGACTTGATTTCCCCCTTGCAGCTCCCAGTGCCAACCCTTTTGGGTATGTGTCACCGACCACTGCGCAACACGTAGAAGATCAATTAGGAACGAAAATCCCATACATTTTAGATGGTGGTCAGTGTTCGATTGGTATCGAATCTACGATCATTGGCTTTGACGAAAATGAAAAGCCCATTATTTATCGGCTAGGCGGCAAGAAAATTGATGATATCGAAAACATAGTTGGGCGAGTGAAACTGAAGATCATTCACTCGTCAGACCCTATGGCACCTGGCATGCTCAAAACTCATTACGCTCCTTCTAAGCGATTAATCATTGGGCACCTGGACATGCTCATCAAAAGATTTCAAAATAGAAACTTTGGGGTAATTAGCTACCACCAAAAGTTTGACGATCTTCCGTCCGATAAGCAAATCGCATTATCTCCTGGCAAAGACCTAAATGAGGCAGCCAGAAACCTTTTTGGTGCATTGAGGCTTATGGACCAGAAGAATATCGATATGATTATCACTGAGCGATTTCCAGACGAGGGTCTGGGACAAGCAATTAATGATCGCCTCAAACGGGCAGCGTCGAGATAAGTGCCATAACTCTTTGCATTTATTCCCAGATAGAACAATTTAGCACTTTAAACTAAGTGGATATGAGAACCATAGATGATTTTAACTTTAGAAACAGGAAAGCACTAATCCGTGTGGATTTCAATGTGCCATTGGATGAGAACTTTAATGTAACCGACGATACTCGTCTAAAAGCGGCCATTCCTACGATTAAGAAGATTATAGATGAGGGTGGTAGCGCTATTTTGATGAGTCATCTTGGCCGACCTAAAACAGGACCGGAAGATAAATTTTCATTAAAGCACATTATCGCCGATCTAAGCAAAAAATTAGGTGTAGACGTACAGTTTGCCAATGATTGTGTTGGTGATGAGGCTTTGGAGAAAAGTAAAAAGCTAGGTGCTGGTCAGGTACTGCTACTCGAAAATGTTCGATTCTACCCAGAAGAAACCAAAGGAGATGAGGCATTTGCCTCTAAGCTGGCAAAGCTTGGAGATATTTATGTCAATGATGCATTTGGAACTGCGCACAGAGCGCATGCATCTACAACGATTGTCGCGAAATCCTTCAACGACAAATGTTGTGGTTATGTGATGCAGCAGGAACTTGAGAACGCTAAGAAGGTACTGGGCGAGCCGCAAAGACCTTTCACGGCGATTATGGGTGGTGCAAAGGTTTCGGATAAAATATTGATCATAGAACGCCTATTGGACGTAGCTGACAACCTGATCATTGGTGGTGGGATGTCTTATACATTCTCCAAAGCCAAAGGTGGCAACATTGGTAAATCACTTCTGGAAGCTGACAAAATGGAGCTCACCAAAGAACTGGAAGCAAAAGCCAAGGAGAAAGGTGTAAACATCATTTTACCTGTTGACACGGTAATTGCTGATGATTTCAACAAAGATGCTAACAAACAAACGGTAGCTGCTGGGAACATTCCAGATGACTGGCAAGGGCTGGATATCGGGCCAGAAACTATCAAATTATTTTCAGAAACGATTCAAAAATCCAAAACCATTCTATGGAATGGCCCTATGGGCGTTTTTGAATTCCCTGCATTTGCTACAGGTACCGAATCAATTGCCAGATCTGTAGTGGAAGCTACTGAGAAAGGCGGTTTTTCACTAATAGGTGGTGGTGATTCTGCTTCAGCCATTAACAATTTGGGCTTTGGAGACAAAGTTTCTTATGTTAGTACTGGTGGAGGCGCTTTACTAGAGTACATGGAAGGTAAAGTATTGCCTGGAGTTGCTGCTTTAGAAGAAGCAGCAGAGTAAAAAAGCTAACAAAAGTCAAAATAAAGAGTGGATATAACAATTCACTCTTTTTTTATGTCTTTGATTATCAAAAAATTAGCTTATTTTTGAAGTACACGCCGCCTCTCTTTTTCTTATGGAAGAATGGAAAACATGGGAACATGAAGACATCAGGAACAAGTTTCTGGTGAGTAACTATGGTGAAGTTAAATCACTGTATTTCAAACCACCCAAGCTTTTGAAGCATTACAAAAACATGGGTTACCGAGCTATCCCAACTCGCAAGACAGATGGAAAAAACACACTGATCTACGTTCACAAGGTAGTTGCGGACCTTTTTGTGCCTAATCCGGAAAATCACGATCACCTGATCTTTTTGGATGAGAACAAAGGAAATCCTGCTGCGGATAACCTAAAGTGGGTGGATAAAGAGTCCTTTAAACACCATATGAGTAAGTTTCACAAGTCGGCGTACACCTACGACAAAGAATTTACTCCCAACAATAAACTTACAAGGACTCAGGTAGCAATCATCAAAAAAATGATGGCTGATCCCAATAGAAAGACACGTGTGAAAATAATCGCCAAGCAATTTGGTGTGTCCGTTGGCACCATCTTCAGTATCAAAAGAGGTGACTCATGGAAGCACGTGAAAGCTGCAGGAACTACTAAAAAGAACTAATCCGGCTGTATTGCAAACAGCTCACTTTTCGTGAAATAGACTTTTTTACGATCCATTAATATCCGGATTGCTGACACCAGATCATCAAATGGTAGATGACCAAAATGTGCTCTCAAATCAGCTTCAGACTTAGCGCCTGTTTGAACGAACTCTTCAATCTCTTTTAACGGCACCTTAGCACTATATTTCGTCTTGGCTATGCACACATCACAGCTGCCACAGTCCTCATAGCTCACTTCATCGAAGTACTGCTGAATCACTCTGGAGCGACATTTTTTATCATCAGTCACATAATAAACTACCGAGTTGGCCTTCCCGATGGTCACCTCACGTCGCCACTTGATTCGCTCTGTATCCAATGGCAGATTGTTGGCATCAAACCTTGGAGTAAGAAAAGTTATTCTAGGAACATCGCTTGATTTCTGATACTCGATTACTTCTGCCTGATGAAGGTATTTGAGCTGATTTACCGCTTTGTCTACAGACTCCCCCATCAAATCCGCAATGTCCTTTTCTTTGATGGTGACATAATCTGAAAACATCTGACCACCATAAAGTCGCATGAGCACTTTCACCACCGCGTCCATGCCTCTATTAGCCACCTGATATTTATACAATTCAGATTGTTCCAAAATAAAAATAGCTTTAGATGATTCCTTGAAGGGTTCATTTAGCGCAATCAAGCCTTCATCGGTCAGCTTATTTAGTGCATGAAACGTTTCCACCAATGGTAGATCAAAGTTCTTTGCAAAGGCCTGATAATCAAACTCAAAGCTAGAAAGTGCATTACTTCCCACAGCCAATTTAAAATAATTGGCCAGAGCCTGGTAAACCTTTTTTATAAAATCAACAGATACCGCAGCCTGGTCTGTTCTTGACTTCAGGTTACTAACATCTGCATCACTATATAATTGAATGGCAAATGCCTTTTCTTCATCCCTACCTGCTCTGCCAGCTTCTTGATAGTACGCCTCCAACGAATCGGGCAAGTCGTAATGAATCACTGTACGCACATCTGGTTTATCAATACCCATTCCAAATGCATTGGTGGCCACCATCACTCTTGTCTTTCCTGCGATCCATTTATCCTGTTTCTCCGAACGTACAGACCCAGGCACTCCGGCGTGGTAATAATCGGTGGAAATATGGTTGTGGTACAGGAATTCTGCAATTTCTCTTGTTTGCTTTCTACTTCGCACATAAATCACACTGCTGCCCGGCACACGGTTAAGTATCTCCAGCATCTTCTGCTCCTTATTTTCAAGCCGGAATACCGAATATGATAAATTAGGCCTGGCAAAGCTTTTCTGAAACACCTTGGCCTCATCCATCTTTAGCTTATCGAGTATATCCAGTCTAACCTCACGAGTAGCGGATGCTGTAAGCGCAACCACTCTTGGTACTTTTATCTGTTCGATAAAATCTGCTATTTGCAAATAAGGTGGCCGAAAATCATACCCCCATTGTGAAACGCAATGGGCTTCATCAATTGCCAGTAGGTTGACATTCATTTGTTTAGCACGCTCAACGAAAAGCTCCGTTTTTAACCGCTCAGGAGAAACATACAAGAACTTAATACTTCCATAAATGCAATTATCCAGTGTGATATCAATCTCCTTTTTACTCATCCCGGAGTAGATCGCCACTGCCGGTATTTTTCTTTTTTTGAGCTGCTCCACCTGGTCCTTCATCAGCGCAATAAGTGGAGAAACCACAATACATAAACCCTCCAGACACATTGCTGGTACCTGAAAACAGATCGACTTACCGCCTCCTGTTGGCAATAATGCGAGCACTGGTTGCTTATCAAGCACAGCACCAACTATTTCAGACTGCATGGGCCTGAATCCGGGATATCCCCAGTATTTCTTCAATATTTCGAGTGGCGTACTCACGGTTTATTCAAGAATGAACTATTTTGACTTTGATGATTTGGAAAAGCTAAATCATTTAGATCGAACACCAAACATCCATGCTGCTTTAATGAATGGAAGGGGATACTATCTTGATTAATTCTGTTTGTTAAATGCCTGGTTGCGTAAAAATCAAGGGTGTTGCCAATGACTGCAAGATCGCATTGAATTGTTGATAGGTACTTTGCATCCTCGCAATTTAACAGCAGCAAATTAGTCGTAATAGGCTCCGTGAGTTCATAATCACCGGGAGCGGAAGCAATCAGTGTTTTTAACCCTCCAACTTGCAATAACTGAACAGGACCCAACGGCTGCACATAATGCGAACGATCCATCAGTTCCCAACTCACCTCCGCTTTTGGCAATCCTTTGGACAACCGGTAAGGATTAACCTGGTAATAAACCTCCTCACGCCTGTTGTATGGAAATGTGTCCAATAGCAAAACGGCATTTTCACCTTGTATAACATCTACTGCAGTGATTCCGTCGATTTCATAGAAAACGATCTCATGTACCCCCTGAACCGACCAATTCTTCCAAACCATCCACCCGTTGAGCATAATGAAGCTTAAAAATGCCAACCGAAGGACCTGATACCGATAAGCTGTCAACCCAAAATACAGCGCCAGCATCACCACATAGATCATCACCACTTCAAATTCATCAAAATAGATCCAATCAAAAAGCGGATATGGCATGAACTGGAGAAGCATTACCACTTCATTGATCAGCCAGACAAACAGCTCATAAACCCAACCGAAAACTTCCGCAATTCCTGGCGCAATCGCTCCCAGCGCCAACATTAATAACCCTCCTGATAACATGACAAAAGCTGCTGGAATAACCACAATATTCGAAACCAGGAAATAGGTTGGAAATTGATGAAAATAATAAAGTGTGAGTGGAAAAGTTGCAATCTGAGCAGCTATTGATACACAAATGATGGACCAAAAATAATCTGCCACCCGGGTATGGAAATGCAGCTTCCTATACAGTATCGGATGAATCATGAGGATGCCAAATACTGCAGCGAACGATAGTTGAAACCCGACAGAATGAATGACAAAAGGATTTAGAGTGATCAATAGAAAGGCAGCAATTCCCAGCGAGTTATAAACATTGGCTTTCTTATTGAAGGCATTGCTTATGATCACCACACTGAACATAGTGGAAGCTCTCACTACAGAAGGTGAAAACCCAGTAATCAGAGCGTAAAGCCAAATACAGCCAACAGCCAGGATCATAAAAGCAAACCGACCATATCGATGGTCTTTCCACGGTTTACAAAGCATCTGTATAATTAAGAACATAATCCCCACATGCAGCCCCGACACAGCCAGTACGTGCATCGCACCAGCTGATGAATACGCCACTTTTATCTCATTGTCCAGGTGATCCTTTATTCCCAAAAGCAACGCTGAGATAATGGCTTGTTCTCTCTTGGATGAAATAGAGGCGTTGATAATTTCCTGAGCCCCGGCGCGCAAAGTAAATGCCCACTCCAATATTGGGTTGATCGACGCGTGATCCAGAACTTTAACCTTATCCGCAGACACAAATGCATGTGCATAGATGTTTTGTCTTGCCAGATATTTCTGATAATTGAACTCCTCAGGATTCTGCGGGCTTGAAACGGCAAAGTATCCTTTTGAGACCATAAGCACGTCTCCAAATTGAAGTGTGCTTCCTATATCCTTTTTGATATACAGATGCAGGGTACCGAAGACTTCCTGTACCTGCGAATCTGTTAAAACTTTCAGCGTACTTACTTCATATCGAAAGTAATCCTTACGCTCGGTCGGATAGGAATTAACGACTGCAATAAAACCATCAGGATTTTCAAAATGACTGTAGTGCGATTCGTAGCGCTGATCAACAGAGAAATATCCCAAAGAAAACCCTACGCAAACCATTAATGATAACAGAATAGCTCCTCTTACCGCCCGTACCCAATAGAACAACGGAGCCAAAGTAACCAGTAAAAAGAGGAGAATCCACTCTATGTTTTCAACAAACGAGGCATTAAGTGAATAAAGAAACTCCCACTCAGAAAGTAGTATCCCTACACTTAACGCAATAGAAATCCTGATAAATGGAAAGGCGGACCATTTAAACATATATGACGGTTAGATTAATTGGTGGCTTGAATATCACCAATAATCTCAACACATACAACGTTTCTTAAGATTTACGATGCATCAGGTAGTGAAGAATGTCACATTCTGAGAACTGATCACCCTTCTTTTCAAATCCGAATTTTTCATACAAAGCCACAGCAGGCAGCTGTGCATGTAGGTACAGGTACTGATCTTTACCTTTTTGATCCTGAATATCCTTAATAACCATACCAACAAGTTTGGCCCCCACACCCTGACCTCTTGCAGACTTTTTCACGGCAAAACGCTCAAGTTTAATTCCTTTATCAGTCACTCGCCAGCGTGCAGCACCAATAGGGTTATCTGCATCGTCCAGTGCCACAAAATGAGTGCTTATATCTTCAAATTCATCAAACTCGTCTGCGGTAGCTACCTCCTGCTCCACCACAAAAACTTCTCGACGAATAGCAAATGCTTTTTCCTTGAGTGCTTCTGAATCAGCTTTTGTTACTTTCATTATCTTCCTTTTCCTGATGGTTATTGTAAGCTCTGATGATATCTTTAACCAGCTTGTGTCGCACCACGTCCTTCTCATCAAGTGTGACAAACCCTATTCCCTTGATGTCTTTCAATACATGAAGTGTTTCAATAAGTCCTGAACGCTGCCTGGTCGGCAAATCAATCTGAGAGCGGTCTCCAGTGATGATTACCTTAGAGTCAGGCCCCATTCGCGTAAGAAACATCTTGATCTGCATAGGCGTCGTGTTTTGTGCCTCATCAAGGAGGATGTAAGCATTGTTCAGCGTTCGTCCCCGCATGTATGCCAATGGTGCGATCTCAATCACTCCATTTTCACGGTAATACCTGAGCTTTTCGGAAGGGATCATGTCGTTGAGCGCATCATAGATTGGCCGCAAATACGGATCTATTTTCTCCTTTAAATCACCCGGAAGAAACCCAAGGTTCTCACCGGCCTCAACAGCAGGTCTGGTGATAATGATCTTTTTAACCTCCTTATTCTTCAAAGCGCGAACCGCCAAAGCTACACTTATATAGGTTTTACCCGTTCCAGCCGGGCCAATCGCAAAAACCAAATCATTTTTCTCAACAGCTTGAACGAGCTCTTTTTGGTTCTTGGTTTTTGGAGTGATTTTAAACCCTCGCGTACCAAAGACCAGCACATTATCCACTCCTGCATGTGCATTGCTATGCTGTTCGTCATGAATGTACGAAACGACATTTTCATGAGTAACTTTTCCGTACTTGTTGTAATGATTCTGAAGTGCATTAAGAATGTCATTAATTTTCAGAATCTGTGGTGCGGTCCCTTGTATTCTAATTTCATTTCCTCGTGAAATGATCTTGCTCTCCGGGAATGCCGAAGCAATTTCCTTGATGTTTTGATTTTGGATCCCGAGAAAGTCTACAAGAGAGA
>JAMWZA010000167.1 GCA_024305105.1 Marinoscillum sp. | reverse complement strand
ACCTGTATTGATGCCTGCACTGATTTATCTAATTTTTCTGAGATCAAAAGGTTTTATTAACCTACCCAGACTGTTGTTAGCATTAGCACTGATTTTTGCGTGGATTGGAGATTTACTCCTTCTCAATCAAAATGATGAAATGTTCTTTCTAGGAGGACTCGGATTCTTTCTGATGATGCAGATTCTTTACGGCATCATTTTCTTTAAGTCGATGCATGAACCTCAATTACCGAAGCGCTCATACACTGGATCGTTCATAATTGCATTCGCCGTAATAACTTACTTTATATACCAGTATGCTGGAGACATGTGGTTGGCTGTTGCCATTTATGCGCTGACCATTCTGGCGATGTTACTTTTTGCATTCAACAGAAACGAGCTTACATCGCTGAAAAGCTTTCGCTATGTACTAGCAGGAGCGCTTTTATTTGTGATTTCTGACTCGTTGATTGGGATCAACAAGTTCATCTTCGAAATCCCAAAAGCATCATTTCTGATAATGCTTACCTACATCCCAGCTCAATACTTAATTACGAGTGGTATTCTCGAAGACAAGGAGAGTTAGTTGTAGTGAAAGGCCACATTGCCCAGTGACACATCTATGCGAAAAGTAATTAAATCTGTTGCGTCTGCAGTATAGTTCATATTGACAAAAACATTTTGCTCCACTTCCTCGAAACCATCTACCATGCGCATACCACACAAAGGACTTTCATTTAAATAGATGATCATAGGAACTTTATCAGCTGGCAAATAGATATCGAGATTGCCAGCCCCCACTGAAGCCTCTACCAGACACCTATCGCCGGTCGATTGGCTGAAATCCAGTAGAGCTCTACCAAAACCAATATTGGCCATGATGTATTTCGCTCTGGCTAGTTCCAGGTGTCGCGCTACTACAGATCCCATGTCTGCCTTCACCCAAAATGTATCCATTGCTATTTTATTGGGCTTTCGATCATTGTAATCCACAATAATGTCAGCACTACCCGATCGCACCTTAAAATTCTTAACAGCCGTACCCGATAAATCAACATCTGCATTACCAAATCCATAACTGAGGTTGAGCTGATAGATTTTAGTCTCATCCAGCAATACTTTCCAGTAATTGTTCTCCTCGGTTTTTTCCCGCACCATGGCCATAAACAAGCCATCGCCAAAATTGGATGACCGATACTCCTGAAGATCTAGTGCTACGTCACATGAACTGCCTTGGATTTTACTTTTAAAAGAGGGGTTGATTTTATTCAGATCTGGATTGCCATATATAGTCAATGGACCACCTTCCTTGGATGACTTGATGTAACAGTTACCTGAGGTGGCTTCTAAAGAAAACTTGACGGTATCAAACTTAGCCGTCTCTTTAAGCGTGTAAAACTTCTTTAATTGCCCGTAACTGAATGAAAAAAGCAGTCCTAACACTGCCGTAAATACCAACCGCAACATGCCTACAAATACGTAGAAGTATTCATAGAGTTGCGGTTTTTAGACTTATGCACCAAAAAATTCCTTCATATTTTCAAAGAAACTCTTATCTCCTTTAGATGGATTAGGTTGGAAGTTCTGAGAACCTCTTAAACCTTCCAGAGTTTCACGCTCTTCTTTGGAAAGTGTTTTCGGTGTCCATACGTTTACATGGATCAGTTGGTCTCCTGTTCCATACCCTTCGATATCCTTGATTCCCTTACCTCTCAAGCGCAATATCTTGCCACTCTGAGTTCCTGAATCAATCTTAATTTTCACTTTACCGTTGATCGTCGGGACTTCAATATCTGTACCCAATGCAGCATCCAGAAAACTTATATGGAGGTCATAAATGACATTGTTACCATCTCGCTTCAATGTCTCATCGGAATGCTCTTCTACCACGATTAGTAAGTCACCCGGAATACCACCAGCTACTTCATTACCCTTACCGCTCATACTCAGCTGCATCCCTTCTGCCACGCCTGCAGGTATTTTGATGGAGATTACCTCTTCCTGACGTTTCATACCAGAACTATCCGTACCTGGAGCACGACTATCTACCGTCTGCCCTGAACCGCCACACGCCGGACAGGTAGATGTAGACATCATCTGACCCAACATGGTGTTCATCACCTTGCGAACCTGACCCGATCCATTACATGTACTACAGTTAGCAAACTTGGTTTCCGGATCTACTACCAGCCGGTTTACCTTAATCTTCTTCTCTACACCATTTGCAATTTCCTGCAAAGTCAGCTTGAGCTTTATTCGAAGATTAGTTCCTTTTCTAGTGCGTCGGCCTCTACCGCCTCCGCCGCCTCCAAAGAAGCTATCAAACGGACTTCCTCCGCCACCACCAAAGATGTCACCAAACTGGGAGAATATGTCATCCATATTCATACCGCCACCACCATAACCGCCGGCACCGCCTACGCCCTGATGACCAAATCGATCATAACGCTGGCGCTTCTCATCATTGGAAAGCACTTCATAAGCCTCTGCAGCCTCTTTGAACTTGTCCTCAGCTTCAGCGTTGTCTGGGTTTTTATCTGGATGAAATTTGATGGCAATCTTTCGATAAGCCTTCTTGATCTCGTCTTTTGACGCTCCTTTATCTACTCCTAATATCTCGTAATAGTCTCGCTTAGCCATATTATGCTTTTGCTCCTGTTACCACTTTGGCAAATCTTACCACTTTCTCTCCCAGGAAGTAACCATTTTCAACAACATCTACCACTTTACCTGCCATATCATCTCCTGCAGGAATCTGTGTAATAGCTTCATGGAAATCATCGTCAAAATCAGCTCCCTTTTCGATCTCCATTTTTTTGAGGCCTTTTGATTCAAGTACTTTCTTGAATTTATTGTAAATCAAATCTGTACCTTCCTTGGCCGGCTTCATTTCTTCATTTTCCTCCATTGACTTCAAAGCTCTCTCAAAGTCATCCAATACCGGAACCAGGTTTTCTACCAACTCTTTATTAGCAGATTCGATTAAGTCAATTTTTTCCTTCGCCGTTCTTCTTCTAAAATTCTCAAATTCAGAGTACAGCCTTAAATACTTATCCTTAGCCTCAGAAACATCCGCCTGAAGTTTGGAAACCTCGTCTTCCTCTTCCTCAGAAGTTTCAGATTCAGATTCAACTTTTTCTTCCTGCTCAGTTGAAGCAGTCTCTTCAGCTTCACTATTTATCTCTTGTTGATCTTTTTCTTCTACTTGATCTTTCTCTTTCTGCATTTTCTTTGTTCAGATTTAAAGTCAGATTGATTTTGACAATTTCTTTGCCAAAGCAATTTCGACTGACAAGATGTCAGCGATCTATGAATAAACAGGAAAATTAGTCGTTAAGCATGCTCCAGATCTTATCCTTAAGCTGCTGGATGCCGTAATTTGTCACACTTGAAATGAATATATGAGGGATCTCTGGAATGTCTGATTTCATTTCAGCCATCAGTTCTTCGTCGAGCATATCGGATTTGGAAATAGCTAGTAAGCGTTCTTTATCCAACAACTCCGGGTTGTACTTTTCCAGCTCTGCCAATAGAATATGGTATTCTGCTTTAATGCTCTTGGCATCTGTTGGTATCATGAACAAAAGCATCGAATTGCGCTCGATATGTCGCAGAAATCTTGTTCCTAAGCCACGTCCTTCCGCTGCCCCTTCAATGATTCCCGGAATATCGGCCATGACAAATGACCGCTCTTCTCTATGAGATACCACACCCAAATTCGGAACCAATGTGGTGAAAGCGTAATCTGCGATTTCTGGCTTAGCCGCAGAAACCACTGACAGCAGCGTTGACTTACCGGCATTAGGAAAGCCAACCAAGCCTACATCAGCTAAAATCTTAAGCTCAAGAACCACCCACTTCTCAACACCAGAAACTCCCGGCTGAGCATATCGTGGAGCCTGATTGGTAGAGGTTTTGTAATGGGAGTTGCCTTGTCCACCCATACCGCCAGGAAGCAGAATTTTTTCCTCTCCATCTTCCATGATTTCGAGCAGGTGCTCACCTGTTTCCGCGTCTTTGGCAATTGTCCCGATAGGTACTTCAAGAATGATATCTTCAGCATCAATCCCAAACCGATTGCCCCCTTCACCGTTTCCACCATTATTGGCCTTAATGTGCTTACGGTACTTCAGATGTATCAACGTCCACATCTGCTTATTACCTCGGAGAATAATATGTCCCCCGCGACCGCCATCACCACCGTCAGGTCCCCCTTTTGGAACAAACTTCTCTCTTCTGAAGTGTACTGACCCAGCACCTCCATCTCCGGACCTACCGTAGAGCTTTACATAGTCTATAAAATTTGAATCCATTAGCTAGCGTGCTTATCAAGCACGGCTGTAATTGATTGAAAAATGGTATCGATATCACCAATTCCGTTCACAGTACTTAGCCTGTTCTGTCCTTTATAAAAAGGTAAAACGTGAACCGTTTTATTAAAATACTCTTGAATCCTGCGCTCTAACTTATCATCGGCATCATCCACTCGCCCTTCAAGTTCTTTTCGCTTAGCGATTCTAGATCGAACTTCCTGTTCGGTCACATCTAGCTCCACTACCGCATGAATCTCCGTACCAAGTGATTTCATCAGTTCGTCCAACGCTTCTGCCTGAGGCACTGTTCTAGGAAAGCCATCGAAAAGAAAACCACCAGCCTGCGGATTTTTCTCTACCTCTTCGCGAAGCATAGCGATGGTGATGTCATCCGAAACAAGCTCACCACTATTCATGATTTCCTTTACCTTCAGCCCTAATGGCGTATCGTTCTTCGTGTGCCATCTGAAAAGATCTCCTGTTGAGATATGGACAACGTTGTACTTATCGATGATCTTTTCACTTTGTGTACCCTTACCTGCTCCCGGAGGGCCGAATATTACAATATTTAACATACCTTTCGATTATTCTGAAACTAAATATAGTGATTCTGTAATTATATGAAATTTAGTCGGTTGCGGCATAAATATCGGGCAATTGACGTCCCTGACCATCATAATCCATACCAAATCCGACGACAAATTTATTTGGAATTACCAGACCTTGATAACGAACAGGGAATTTGTCCTTAAAAACATCCGGTTTAATTAGTAATGTGGCAGTCTCAATAGAAGCCGGTTCATGAGCTTTAATTAACTCCATCACATATTCTAAGGTATGCCCGGTATCTATAATATCCTCCACTATTAATACATGCTTGTCTTTAAGAGAAGTTGTCAGGCCAATCAGTTTCCTGACTGCTCCTGTGCTGTTTTCTCCTTCGTATGACTTCAGTTTGATAAGTTCCAAAGAAACATTCAACTGCAACCTTTTCAGTAAACCAGAAAGCACCATAAAAGCACCATCCAATACCCCAACAACACAAAGTTCTTTACCGATATAGTCCTGATTGATTTTCTCAGCCATGCCTTTAATGCTTTGCTTGATCTCCTTTTTGGCAATCAGCAACTCGAATTCTTTATCGTGAAGGGTCACTGTACTCATAAATGTTCCATTAAAAACTTGTACAGTGAGATCATAGCTACCAGATCTTTGATGTGTACTTTCTCTTTTGGAGAATGAACATTATCCTCTGGAGCACCTATAAAAACCCAGTCAATGGGATATGGAGAATGATGCACTTCGCGACCATCACTTGATCCACCACCTTCTACTTCCAATTGATAAGTAACCCCTGACTCATCAGCCAGAGCGAGTATGCGCTCAATAAACTTCCTGCGAGGGATATTTCTGTCTCTTAAAGAAACGGCCACTCCTTTACCATGCTGAACCCCTTCGGTAACCCAGGTAATATCAGAAATTAACGCTTGACGAACTATAGGATAGTGTTCATGGATGTATTTAGTGAGCATTGGCACGGATCCTCCGCCATGTTCCTCAAAAGTGCTAAATACAATGATTCCATCTTCAAGGGTTTCCGCTACCTTCAAAGCGTTGTATATTCCTAATCGGTTGTCCATGTACGGACCCTCAATAAAGTCTTCCGATACCTTAAGGTTTGGTTTCCAGGTAAGCGTAGTGCCTGTCTCTATTGCTCTTGGGAAATCATAAAACAACTCGCCTCCGTCTTCCAATCGGAGTTTTGCATCAATGAAGCCAAGTCCATCTCTACCAACCAACTCATAGCCATTCTCCGCGTGAGGCCCTCCTATGGGAACCAATTGATCCTGATACCGAACAGAAAAACCGATGGTATCCATGTGGGCAAAAATGGCTGTCCTTGGCTTGCCAAAGACAAGAATGAGATTGTCTTGTAACGTCCCACCCGAAATAACCTTCGGTTTATTACTCCACTCAGGACTATTCTTCTTGACATAGTCGATGATGAAGTCAGTCATCAGGTATTCGCTACCGGATGGAGAGGGTATATCTATAAGCTTTTCGAGTAATTTCATGACAAAAGGGCACAAAGATAACTCCATGGCGACACCCTAGCTCATTATTTTCGTATAAATTCGCACGCTTATTCGAGATTAGCTATAGATGCCCATACTTGTGAAATATTTGATTGTCTATGCGCTTAGCGCAGTGAAGATGATTTTCGGCCCTACGATGGGTCTGTACTATGAGTTTTCTGTGGTTGAAACCAGCTTGCTCACATTGTCGGGTATGATGACTACTGTTTACCTGTTCAGCTATTTTGGACAGGAGATTAAAGGCTTCACTGACCGCATCTTCCGACGCAAAAAACGAAAAATATTTACCAGGAAAAACCGCCGTTTCGTAAAAGTATGGCGAAAATATGGGGTCCCTGGAATCGCATTTTTCACTCCTATCCTCTTGTCTCCACCAGGAGGATCTATTTTAGCTAATGCCTTTGGAGGAAAAAGAAAGGAGATAATCAAATGGATGTGGATTTTTGGGGCTGCATGGTCACTCATCATTACCCTTCTCGTCAAGTATGCCCGGTGGGTATTAGTCGACCTGGGGGTTATTTAAACTAACCCTCCGAATCATCCTCCATAATTTCGATATCCTGTATCAAAACACGCTTTGAAATCGCCTGACCGGTTGGTGTAGCAGCTAATCCGCCTTGTGCCGTTTCCTTGTATTTGGCTTCCATAGAGTTGCCTATCTCACCCATTGCATCCACGCATTCATCCACCGGAATGACCGGACTCACATCTGCCAGCGCAATCTGCGCTGAGGAGTTAGCAATGGCAGCTGCACTGGCATTTCTCACCACACAGGGAATTTCTACCAATCCGGCAACAGGATCGCACACCAATCCGAGCATACATTGAATGGTAATGGCCACTGCATTGAATGACTGGTCAATAGACCCTCCAAGCGCGTAAACGATAGCAGCTGAAGCCATGGCTGCAGCTGAACCCGTTTCTGCCTGACAGCCACCCACGGCTCCTGCCAATGACGCACGCTTCTCTAAAATCAACGCTACTCCCGCACCTACAAGAAGTCCTTCCAGGATTTTTTGATCGGGTAAATCGTGAATCTCCTGTAAAGTAACCAACGTTCCTGGCAGAATTCCCGATGCTCCTGCCGTAGGAGCTGCTACTACTCGTCCCATGCAGGAATTCACCTCTTTGGCCGCCAGGGCTCTTGAAATCAATCGCTGGAACTCCGGTGACAAAACGGCCGTAGGGTAATTAGCCACTTTCTTCGCACCTCCCTTTATCATACCAGAATAGGAGTTCATCTCTTTCGTCAGGCCGGTTTGAACGGCATCCTTCATGACTTGATAAGCCTTGTTTAAACCGGCCCAGATTTGTTCCTCTGTTTTTCCTTTCTGCTCAATTTCATAAGCCAAAACGGGTTCAAAAATCGACTTGTTGCTCTGATCGCAGTAGTCTTTCCACTCTTGAAAGCTGTCAAAAAGTATACTCATGGGTATGATGTTTATAGGGTGATTACAAAGGTATATAGAATGCCAATCAAAGAGCAATTCTCAAAGTTTGAGTTTGAATGACCTGTAGTTTCTATCTTTGCGCCCATGTTGAAAAATGATCTGATTTTAAGAGCCGCAAGAGGAGAAGAGGTAGAGAGAACACCCGTGTGGTTAATGCGACAGGCAGGAAGAATATTACCAGAATACCGTTCCGTGAGAGCAAAACTCAGCGGATTTAAAGAACTGGTAGAAACTCCAGAGTTAGCCGCTGAAGTGACCATACAGCCTGTAGACCTCTTAGGTGTTGATGCCGCAATCATTTTTTCAGACATTTTGGTAATCCCTGAGGCTATGGGACTCACCTATGAAATGGTGGAGAAAAAAGGTCCTCACTTTCCAAAGACGATTGATTCAGCGAAAGATCTGGAGCAACTCAAAGTAGCCAAACCAGAAGACCTACAGTACACTATTGACGCCATCAAAATCACTAAAAATGAACTCAATGGACGAGTTCCAATTATTGGATTTGCTGGTGCCCCATGGACCATATTTTCCTATATGATAGAAGGCGGTGGGTCCAAAACATTCTCCAAAGCACGCAAAATGCTTTACAATGATCCAGTACTTTCCGAAGAACTGTTGGGAATGATTACGGAGAGCACCATCTCTTATCTGAAGGCTCAGGTAGCTGCCGGAGCAAACATGGTGCAGATCTTTGACTCATGGGCAGGAGTGCTGCCTCCAGCACACTACACACGGTTTTCGTTAAAATATATCGAGCAAATAGCTGCAGCCATTACAGAGGTGCCAGTTACTGTTTTTGCCAAGGGTGCCTATTTTGCTTTAAGAGACATGGCTGATGTTAGCTGTCGCACGGTTGGGTTGGACTGGAACATGAATGTGGAAGAGGCTAGAATATTACTTCCTAACAAAACCTTGCAAGGAAATCTAGACCCATGTGCCTTATACGGCTCTTTCGATCAGGTGAAAGAAGAAGCTAAAAACATGCTTGACAAATTTAAAGGACATTCACACATCGCCAACCTTGGACATGGAGTTTATCCAGATACTGATCCCGAAAAAGTAAAGTGCTTTATTGAGACGGTCAAGTCCTACTAATCACCTAACATTCTTCAGAATCTTACGCTTTAGTTCCTCTGGATCGAAAGGCTTGGTAATGTAGTCATTCATACCGGCCATTAAGACCTGTTCTTTTACACGGATCAAAGCAGAGGCTGTCAAAGCTATAATCGGAGTGGTCAACCCAGTTGCTCTGATTTCTCTGGAGGCTTCATACCCATCCATTACTGGCATTTGCAGATCCATAAGAATCAAATCGTATGTCGCTGAAGATGCTTTTTCCACCCCGATAGCTCCATTTTCAGCTACCTCCATTCTCATCTTCCAATAGCTCAAAAATTTCTCAGCTATCATCACGTTGGTTGGATTATCTTCTACCAGCAACACCGTCTTTCCCTCAAGGCTTGCCACGTCTATTTGATCAGTCTTTTGTTTGGTAGGTAGTTGAGCCTTCTTGCCAATTTTATACCATTGAGCAAAACTGAAAACCGATCCCTCACCGGGCTCGCTCTTTAGAATTATTTTACTGCCCTGGAGTTCTAGAAGTTTTTTGATAATGGCTAATCCCAATCCTGTTCCTCCAAACTCTCGAGTAGTAGACGTACTGGCCTGCATAAAACGCTCAAAGATTAACTGGTGCTTCTCTTTTGGGATCCCTATACCAGAATCTTCAATTTCAAATAAGACTTTGACACGCGTACTTTCCTGATCTATAAGGTTGGCTCTTAGGCTAACAGTTCCTACCCGTGTGAATTTGATCGCATTGTCAATGAGATTATTGATGATCTGACTCAGACGTGTTCGGTCCACCAAGACTGGATCCACTATTTTGGAATCAACACTAAACGATAATTTTAGACCCTTTTCCTTTGCTTTGGGCCCATATGCGACATAAATTCCATTTAGTGTGTCGTGTAGGTCAGTCAGTTGTTCCTCAAAGGTGACAGAACCTGATTCCAGTTTATTGTAATCAAGAATGTCATTGATCAAGGCTGTAAGATGCTGAGCAGAATAGCGCAGTGAGGTGAGGTTTTGAATTTGATGTTTGCCGGGTTCATCCTGAAGGAGGTAATGTGACATGCCCACCACAGCATTTAGCGGGGTTCGGATTTCATGAGAAATGGTGCTTAAAAAATCAGACTTTGCTTGAGATGCCTTCAAAGCATCATCTTTTGCATCTTTTAAAAAATAGGCGAATCGGTATGAGAGAATTAAAGACTGGGAAAAGAAAAAGAGCATATACCCCCAAAATGAAGCAGCAACCCATTCCGAAAGGAGACCGAAATAGACCAATATGTTGTAAATGAAAACAACGAATACAACGGCTGTACTAAATAATGCATAGCCTGATCCGGGGCGATGGTGGATTCGTGCTCTCACATAAATAACCAGCGTAAGAATAATGTATCCAAGAAGAATCACAAAGAATGGCTCCACCAGCAAGGTATAGACGGATGCAGGCATAAACATCGTCACCCCAATGAACAACAAACTCAATCCTCCGATAAAGTCCCAAATGATTTTTTTAGCCTCCTCGGGGTATAGATTGTGCACAAACCTACCAAACAGGAAGACTGATAAAAACAGGGTGATGTACTCCATCCTTGTAGTCACATACCATGATAGGTCCATGAGTGAGTGGAGAATATAGAATCCAAAACCTATGATTCGATAGCTGTAGACAATGCAAAACAGTGAGAAATAAAGGATGGACTTGTCATGTCTTCCGAAAAAATACAACCCGAGAAAAAAAAGCCCTCCCATGATCAAACTCCCCGTAAGAATCAAATCATAAGCGACCAATTCCAGTGCTACTTCATTCATCCATCTTCGCTCACCAATCTTTATCCCCACAGAAGAACCACCCTTACTATGCTCAAAGTTGGCTATCTGAATAACCAGCTCATTGGTGTCTTTCACCGATGATATCGGAACAAACATCGGTTTCCACTGAGGCTGATAATCCTCCTGATTATCAGCTACTTTACCATTTCTTGCGATTACATTTCCATTGAAATAAACCGTAAAGGCCGTGTACATATCCTCTATGTGCAGCGTATACTCATGTGTGGTGTCCAATAAGACTCTGGCTGAGTAAGTCGCATAGCCCTCGGAAGTAAGAGTGTCTCCACCCACTATTTTCCCGTCCCATAGTGATGGGAACTTTAAGCGTTTACTAGTTGGATATAATTCATCTGGAGTAAGCAGTTCACGCCAGTAAAAGTCATACGCACCATCCAGCATGTAGGTTTGTTCAGTATTGAAGTCACGTAAATCTGCAACTCCCTGCACAACTTGTGAAAATCCAGAAGTGGCAGCAAAAACCAATCCTATTATTACAATATATGACGCTCTTATTTTCACTTACAATAATGCAATATCTTTGCTTGTAACTGAGCAGGATCAAATGGCTTCATCACAAAATCATTCATGCCTGCTTCATAAATTTTCCTTCTATCTTCTATCAGCACTGAAGCAGTAAGTGCAATAATAGGAATATTCTGTCCCTTTTCGCGAATCTTACGGGAGGCAGTAAAGCCATCCATTATAGGCATTTGTAAGTCCATGAGGATAACATCAAACGAATTTTCTGCTAAGATCTCCAGTGCTCGCTGACCATTCTCAGCTACTTCTACCTGAGCACCCCACTTCTTCAGAAATTTGGAAGCCACCATTACGTTGACCTCATTATCTTCAACCAATAAAACCTTTCCTTGAATAGCTTCAGGGTCAACGATTGGTATTTTTAGAGTTGTTTCATCCGTTTTTTGCACCACTTTCAAGTCTAACTCAAACCAAAAAGTAGACCCAATACCTTCCGCACTATCCAGCTCCAGACTTGCACCTTGCAATTCCAACAAACGCTTAGTTATCGTAAGCCCTAAACCAGTTCCACCAAATTTTCGGGTAATGGAAGAGTTGGCTTGTGTAAAACTTTCGAAAATCACTTTCTGCCGTTCTGAATCTATTCCAATACCTGTATCGGACACCGTAAACCTAACTCTGGCTGTCTCTCCTACCCACTCTACC
>JAMWZA010000166.1 GCA_024305105.1 Marinoscillum sp. | reverse complement strand
AGTTTTGGCGGCTCTAGCTTTGTTCTTCACCAATTTCTTTGGTGTTGCTACTAATAAAGTGACGGAACCAACCAATGCAGTTGCAATTAGTGTTCCTAGTGTTTTAGAAAATGACATAGTTAATCAATATTATTTTTACAATAACGTAAACAACACCCCCGCTGTTTAACCGTATTTTAAAATTATTTAAATCTTGAAATATCTCCTTAAAAAATTCGACCAAGCGCTTAAAGGAAAAGTTCAATTGACTTCTTCTAAAAGTGAGAGCAACCGAGCTTTGTTGATTAACGCTTTGAGCGGCAATAAATTATCTCTAGACAACTTATCTGCTGCCAGAGACACTCAGACCATGACTCGGTTACTACAAGAATTGGACCAACCTGAGTGGGATGTGCTGGACGCAGGCACAACCATGCGATTTTGTACGGCATATCTTGGCGTAAAGGGTCAGGGACAAACAATAACGGGTACGGAAAGAATGTGCCAGCGACCTATAGGGCTACTGGTAGACGCATTGAGAAAACTCGGAGCAAAAATCGACTATCTAAAGGAGGAAGGTTATCCTCCACTAAAAATCCATGGTATTGAAAAGCAAAACGAGACTCGAATCGATATACCAGGAAATATCAGCAGCCAGTTCATATCGGCATTATTGATGATTGGTCCATCGTTACCAAAAGGAATTGAGATCAACCTTACCACAGAGGTTTTTAGCAAGCCATACATTGAGATGACCCTTGGCTTAATGGAACGATTCGGAGTAACCGCAAAATGGGAAGGCTCTCTAATAAAAATCGAACCTCAGGAGTACAGTGGCGGTCAGTACACCATCGAGAGTGATTGGTCTGGAGCTAGCTACTGGTATGCGATGGCAGCCCTAAATGGAACTGCTGATATCGTTTTAGGTGGTCTAAGAGAAGATAGTCTACAAGGCGATCAGGAGATCGCTGCGATAATGGAAAATCTGGGTGTACATACAGAATACATGGAGGGTGGTGCACATTTAACTTCTACTAACCATGTAATGAAGGAGATTTCCCTTGATTTTAAAACCTGCCCGGATCTCGCACAAACCGTATTGGTCGTTGCGGCACTAAAGAACGCTACACTACAGATGACAGGTCTTGAATCTCTGAGAATTAAGGAAACTGATCGGATTGACGCGATGCAAAACGAATTGGCAAAACTTGGAGCTACCTTAACCGAAAATGGTTCTACGTGGACGCTAACACCTGGAAACGTGCCATCGGAGATAGACATGATCGACACCTACGATGACCACCGAATGGCCATGGCATTCGGCCCTGTCTGCCAGATCAGTGATGTTCTCATTGATGACCCGAGTGTCGTCAACAAATCGTACCCTGCCTATTGGGATGATTTGAAATCCGTAGGAACAGTGATTGTCGAAAAATAATACGAAAAATCACCCTTTTGAACATCTGACGACAAATACGTTTCGTAGATCTGTGTAATTGTTTATTGCAACGGATTCGTTGTAAATTGATCGATCTCCTGGAAATAGAACTGAACAATCTCCAGCAACATTGCCTTTTAAGGTAGATAAAGACAATTACAATCCACAAACAAGACCTACACAACATGAAAGAAACGTATTACAATCGCGAAGACCTGTCCAAATTTGGAGACATTACTGAATTTCAAAAGGAACTGGGTGACAAGTTTTTCTCCTATTACAATGAGGTGTTCAAGCCGGGCACACTGACTGCACGTGAGAAAGCACTTATTGCCTTAGCCGTAGCACATACGATTCAATGCCCCTACTGTATAGACGCATACACTTCTACCTCGCTTAAAAAAGGAGCTGACGAGGAGCAAATGATGGAAGCCATACACGTAGCATCGGCAATCCGAGGCGGCGCCTCCTTAGTACATGGCGTACAAATGATGAATCAGGTGAAAGATAAAATGATGTGATGCGTTGCGTCTTTAATTCCTTGAGACCAGATATAATATCAAATTACTCTTGAAGCAACCTTCAGGAGACAAACACCGGATAATTAAATACTCATTACAACTCGAAAGATTTTAGAAAGAAATTAACCTCTACATGTCAATAGCATCCCTTAAACGACAAAAACACGAACTAGCCAAAGCGGCTTCTCAGGTAGAAATACTGGATGATAACGAATCGATTGGTGTGCCTACTTTTCAGGAAAAGCTGGAAAACATAGGCCTGTTTCCTTTGAAACCAACGGGAATCGAAATTCTGCAAATCAACGTTGGTAAAATGTGCAATCAGGTATGTAAGCACTGCCATGTAGATGCAGGACCGGATCGAAAGGAGATTATGACCCGTGAGACCATGCAGCAGATTCTGGATGCCATCAAGGGAACAGATGTAAAAACAGTAGACCTGACAGGTGGAGCTCCAGAGATGAACCCCGATTTTCGATGGTTTGTAGAGCAGATTTCAGCCATGGGTAAGTCTACCATTGTCCGATGTAATCTGACCATCATTGTGGCCAACCCAAAATACAATGATCTTCCAGAGTTTTACAAAAAGCACAACATCCAGGTGGTCTCTTCCCTTCCTTATTTTGCTGCGAAGCGGACGGATGCACAACGAGGTGAGGGTGTTTTTGAAAAATCCATCAAGGCGCTAAAAATGCTCAATGAGGTGGGGTACGGAATGCCTGGTTCGGAATTAAAACTTGATCTGGTTTACAATCCATCGGGTGCATTCCTTCCAGGAGATCAACTAGAGCTGCAGTCTGAATTCAAACAAAAGCTAAGAGCGCTTTATGGTATTGAATTCAATGAGCTTTATGCCATCACCAATCTTCCGATTAGCCGATTTTTGGACTACTTGAGGCAAACAGATAATTATGAGGATTACATGCACGAACTGGTAAATGCATTCAATCCGGCAGCAGCCTCAGGTGTGATGTGTCGGAATACCATTAGCGTGGGTTGGGATGGATACTTATATGATTGCGATTTTAACCAGATGCTTGACCTGAAATTAGACAATGCTCCAGCGCATATTTCTGAATTCAACTTAGAGCTCATTAATAACAGAAACATCCAAATCAATCAACACTGCTATGGATGCACAGCGGGCGCAGGATCCAGCTGTGGTGGATCTACAACTTAAAACACAACACCAATGGAGCAATATCTGGATGTAACCAAAGACATTTACAAGAAAGCAGCATTAACACCTGATGTAGGCTTATGCTGTACAACCACACCAGTGTGGGCTTTTCCTGAACTGGAAATCCCTAGAATCATGCAACAGATGAACTATGGATGTGGAAGCACAGTAAATCCTAGAGACCTTGTAAATAATCCTAAAATCCTATACGTAGGTGTTGGTGGAGGAATGGAGTTGCTCCAGTTTGCTTATTTCAGCAGGCAGCCATCTGGGGTTATTGGCGTAGATGTGGTAGACGAAATGCTGGACGCCAGTAGAAAAAATTTCAAAGAAGCTGAAACGGTTAACTCATGGTTTGATCAAAGCTTCGTAGAACTGGTAAAAGGAGATGCACTAGACCTTCCTGTAGCGAATGCGTCCATAGATGTAGCGGCACAAAACTGTTTATTTAACATCTTCCATGAGGAAGACCTTAAAAAAGCACTGAAGGAAATGTATCGGGTACTGAAGCCGCACGGTAGGTTGGTGCTCTCTGACCCTATAAGTGAAACTCCTATGCCTGAGGCACTCAAAAACGATCCCAAATTAAGAGGGCTTTGTTTAAGTGGTGCTCTGCCTTTGAAAGAGTACATCAAGATGATTACTGACATTGGGTTTGGCACAGTGGAAATCAGAGCCAAAAGACCTTACCGTATTCTGGACCCGAAGCACTACAATACCAATGAATCGATATTTATAGAAAGTGTAGAAGTCTGCGCCATTAAAGATCCAATGCCTGAAGACGGGCCATGTGTGATTACAGGAAAAACAGCGATCTACTACGGTGATGAGGAATACTTTGATGACCACAAGGGACACGTATTGACCCCCAACCAGCCTCTGGCTGTATGTGATAAAACCGCAGCAAACCTGTCCGAATTAAAGCGAGATGATGTCTTTGTTTCAGAAAGCACTTATCACTACGATGGTGGTGGCTGCTGCTAACCACAAACCCTTCATGAGTGGGCAGGAAGTGGTACTGACATCAGTCCACTGGAGGAACAAGGTGTCTTCCTTATGGAGATGGAACCCAACCCTCAAAAGTATTTTAACTACCACCATACCGAAGCTGATGTCTTTGAGGTGGTGGATAAACGCGAATTAGAACTTGAAGCTACTACGCTAACCAGTATGGTCTATGTGATTGATCAGGAAGGGATTTAAAACCGGGCAATGCCCGGGGCTTCTCTCTTAAGGTCAATTATTCCCACTGGGGACAATGGACCCATTTAGGTAATAGTTCCCAATCAGGACCAGTTCCGAATCCATTACACTGACAGGTCCTAAAACCGCGATATTTTCTCCATCATTAAAGCCTACCTCTACCTCAACCTTCTTAAACGCATCAAAGGTTTTCTGAAACAAAAAATATTCATTCCCCTCTCTGATGATTTCTGATGTAGGCATGGTATAAACAGAATCCATTTGGTAAACTATCTCGCCAAAAACAACCGAATTGATTGCGATATCCGGAAAGTTTTCGTCAGGATGCACATGTACATTGGAAGATAGTGTTTCTTCATCCAATTGAGCATTCACCAAAAAAACTTCCCCACCATAAACCTCACCTTCACTACCGGATAGCCTAATCTCTACCATCATGCCCTTCTTGACTTTCCTCAAGTCATTCTGAAAAACCTGGAGTTCTATATGCTCATGATCTCTATTGAGAATACTGAGTATAGGTTCGGACGCGCTGACGTACTCGCCTGTCTTACGAAATATTTCTGTGATGACTCCATCTATCGGGGCTTTCAGTTTTAGCGTTTGCGTAATGCTTTCGGTCTTGACCGATGATGGTCTAATTTCAAGACGTCTCAGCTCGTCCTCGAGTGACTTTACACGAGTGGTGATTTCTACATATTCACTTTCCAATTGATCGTAAGATCTTTGAGATACGCCGTTTTCAGACAAAAGACCTTTTTTCCTATCCAAATCCTTTTTCAGAAACTGCTTCTGTGCTTGGGCAGTCAGGTAATCCTTCTGCACCTGAGCAATATCAGGGTGTGTAAAATGGGCAATGACCTGTCCCTTACGAACCGAATTACCTGGCAGGATTAACAACTTCGATACATAAGCCTGCAGTGGAGAGGATAATTTAATGGAGTAATTTGGTGGTACATCCACCATTCCCGTTGCCTTGATTTTATGGTTAACGACTCCTCTTTTCAGCTTTCCTGTTTTGATGTTGTTGAATCTCAATTGCTCCTGACTCAGGTTTATCAACTGCTCTTCAGGCCTGGACGCTGATTCTTCTGATGGTTGCTCGCAACTTAGCAATAGCATGCTAACTAGCGATAAGTATAGAAATGATTTCATTATTCTGTATAGTATTTTATATCCGCAATGATTTTATAGTACTGCAACTGGATGTCCAGTGCACTCTTTTGTGAAGCAAAGCTCTGATTGACAAATCGGGTGAAGTCAAACAAATCAAGCTCACCAGCATCCAATGCCTCGCGGGCATTGGCAACCATAGAAGGCTGTTTTTCGAATGAGGTACTTTCCAGTTCGAATGATTTCAATACAGCCAACTTGCCTCTCAAGCCTTGCTTTAACTGATTCAATTGAAGTTCATTCTCCAACTCCACCTGGTCAGCTTCTACTTTTGACTGCTGAACTTTTGATTGCTGCGGTAGAAACCACAATGGAAGTGATACACCAAACTGCACCCCCTGGAATCCACTTACTCCCTCTAGCTGCTGATTGAAATAGCCAACACTAAAACCTGGGAAATAGCCTAATTTAGCCGTTTGTAGTTCCTGCTGCTTCAAAGAAGATCTGCTATCAAATAGTGAAGTAAATAGAGAGGCTAAAACCGTATCTCCACCCCAGGTCAAGTTTGGTAATTGATCGGGTAGTTTCAAACTATCTGGATCAATACCAGTCAATTCAATCAGCTGGCTTCTTTGAGTCTGATAATCGAGTCCTAGGGCCATCACCTCATTTTTTAAACCAGCATGTTCCTGATTGATCAGCGAAACTTCAAAAGCACTCCGATCACCTGCTTTCACAGCCTCTTGTGCTATTTTCTTGAGTTCGGCGTATAACGACAATTGGTCTTTTACCAGTTCGTATTTCAATCCGGCTGTCACCCATTTCAGATAAGTTGATCTGGCTTGATTGAGTAACCAACGCTCCACCAACTCCTTGTTTACCTCGGCCATTTCTACGGCGATACCGGATGCTCTGGCTTGGGCAATGGATTGTGGAATGTTCCCTAGTGACTGCATAATCGAAATGTTGTAATCATTCACACCCGCATTGATTTGCCCATAAGACAATCCCACATTCAGGTTTCCCGGATTATAGGATTGCTTCTTTTGTGCTTTAGAAGAAGCTATTTCTAAATCTGCCAGATCCACGGAATTGTAATAGTTCAATGCTTTCGTTTCTACTTCTTCCAGAGTGGTCTGTGACTGGGCAGAAGTGCTAATGACCATCCCTCCAAAGAGGACTAGCAACATCATTCCTTTATTCATTTTCCAATTTTTCTGATGAACGATTCTATAAATAACCGGAAGTACAATCAAGGTGAGCAGTGTGGAGGTAACAAGCCCGCCGATGACTACTGTCGCCAGCGGTCGCTGCACCTCTCCTCCAGCAGTTGAGGAAAGAGCCATTGGCAAAAATCCCAGAGAGGCCACTGCAGCGGTCATAATCACCGGTCGCATGCGGACCAGGCCACCTTTCATCACCAAATCCGTCAGTGACAGGTCTTCTTCCTCCTGCAGCTGTTTGTAATATTGGATCAGCACAATTCCATTTAGAACGGAAACGCCAAATAGCGCTATAAAACCCACTCCTGCAGAAATACTAAAAGGCATGTCCCGAATCCAAAGTGCGAAAACCCCACCAATGGCTGAAAAAGGAACTGCCATGAAAATGATCAATGAGTCAGAGACTGTCTTGAAGGTGAAATACAGTAAAATCAAAATCATCAGAAGAGCAAGCGGCACTGCTATTTGCAAACGTCCTTTGGCTTGTTCCAAATTCTCAAACTGTCCTCCATAAGTCACTCGATAGCCGGGTGGCAATCGCAATTCAGCTCCGATGCGCTGCTGTAGGTCAGCCACTAAACTAGCTACGTCACGATTACGCACGTTCACTCCTACATTGATCCGGCGTTTGGCTTGTTCTCGAGAAATCTGCAATGGGCTCTCCCGGTACGTTGCGGTAGCTACCTGTGCCATTGGAACCAACCGTCCGTGATCTGTTCTAACCCATAGCTTACTCAAATCAAATTGATTTCTAAATCGATCTTCGTAACGAACCACCAGATCAAACTGGCGTTCATTTTCAAAAACCTGTCCAGCCACCACACCAGCATAGGCTGATTTAATAATGGTATTAACTTCAGCAACCGAAATACCATACTGAGCCAACATGCGTCTATCATAAGTAATCATGAGCTGTGGCAACCCTTCTGTTTGCTCTACTTTCACATCTCCTACTCCATCAATATCTTTAATAAGGTTCGCTGTTTGACCGGCCAGTCCCGCGAGTGTCTCCGTGCTTTCACCAAATATTTGAATGGCTATATCGGTCTTTGCACCTGTCATCAGTTCATTGAAACGAAGCTGGATTGGTTGGGTAAAATCAAATGAAGCCCCAACAATGATGGACAACTTTTCCTTCATCGCGGCAACAAGATCCTCCCGATTATCTGTTGACTCCCACTCATCCTTTTCTTTGAGAATAATCATGATGTCTGCATCCTCAATAGCCATCGGATCGGTAGGCACCTCTGCTGTTCCGATTTTAGAAGCCACGTGTTTTATTTCTGGAAAGTTTTCTAATAATATTTTTTCGGCTTTAGTCGTTGTCCGGATACTTTCAGACAATGAACTTCCTGGCTGAATAGTCATCTGCATGGCCAAATCTCCTTCCTCAAGTGTAGGAATAAATTCTCCGCCCATTCGGATGAACACGATGATGGCAGAAAACAACAATACCAATGCCAGACCTAAAACAAGTTTCGGAAAACGTAAAGCTGTCAAAAGCGATGGCCTGTAGACTCGGCGAAGAAATTCCACGATCCTATCCGAGAAAGTACGATAGAATTTGATGTGCTTCTTTAACAGCAATGAGCTGATCACCGGCACATAAGTGAGTGACAAAATCATGGCTCCCAGAATCGCGAAACTTACTGTATAAGCCATCGGTCGAAACATCTTTCCTTCTATCCCTGTCAGGGTCATGATAGGCACAAACACTACGAGAATGATCAATACGCCGAAAGCGGCCGAATTGTAAATCTTCCCTGAAGTGGCAATGACTTCCGCATCCATTTCCTTTTGCGTCAGCTTTTTGCCAACATGGTTGGTGTACAGAACATGCAATACTCCTTCCACGATAATCACGGCACCATCTACCACGATTCCAAAATCAATGGCTCCAAGCGACATTAGATTAGCTGAAACCCCAAAATAGCGCATCAGCATAAAAGCAAAAAGCATGGAAAGTGGAATAACCGAGGCGACAATGAGTCCTCCACGCCAATTGCCCAAAAGCAATACCAGCACAAAAATGACAATGAGCCCTCCCTCGATGAGGTTTTTCTCCACTGTATCGATGGCCCGGCCAATAAGTTCCGATCGATCCAGGTAGGGATATATCCTCACGCCTTCCGGCAGTGCTGAGGCAATTTCTTCCACTCGCTGCTGCACATTCGCAATCGTTGCTGAAGAATTACTTCCCTTGAACATCAAGGTAATTCCTCCGACGACTTCACCTTTACCATCCATGGTCATGGCTCCATAGCGATTCGGACTACCATAATTCACTATCGCCACATCTCGTACATACACTGGGAGTCCTCCCTTCTGAGCTATCAGTATTCCTTCTATTTCCTCCACAGATTCCACTCGGCCGAATGTGCGTATGTACAAGGCACCGGTGCCCTCTTCAATATAGGACCCGCCTGAGTTTTCATTATTTTTCTCAATGGCGGAAATCACATCAGTAACGGTCAACTTCAGCGAATAGAGTTTTTCCGGATTCACAGCTATCTGATACTGTTTAAGATATCCACCAAAACTGCTGACCTCAATGACTCCCGGGATTCCTGCAAGCTGACGTTTCACAATCCAATCCTGAATGGTACGAAGCTCCATGATATCATACCGATCCTCATAGCCAGGCTCCACTTCCAGCACATATTGATAAATTTCACCCAGTCCTGTGGTAATCGGCATCAACTCAGGATTTCCGAGACCTGGCGGGATTTCCACCACGCTCAGCTGCTCTTTTACATACTGACGGGCATCCAGCATCGGCATGTCTGACTCTACCACTACTGTGATGACCGAAAGGCCATATCGGGATATAGAGCGTATTTCCTGAACTCCTGGCAGGTTAGAAATAGAAGCCTCTATGGGAAAGGTAATAAGCTGTTCCACCTCTTCTGCAGCTAGTGTAGGAGATACGGTAACTACCTGCACTTGATTGTTGGTAATATCGGGTACGGCATCCAGCGGAATTCCTCGCATGGAATATAGACCCCCTAGTATGATCAGTAGCACCAACAAAAAAACAATCAACTTATTCCTTACCGAATAAGCAATGATTTCTTGAAACATGTAAAGTTTGATTTATAATTTGATACAGAAACGATATGCCACTATGGGCAATGGGATCAAACTATAAAAGAAGGGGGTGCTCTGAGGGTATAACTTCCGTCTAAATACTGGTGGTTTACAGGAAAGGAAATTTCTTGAAAACGGGGTTTTTCTTTTTGATTCTCAAAAACAGGGAAAGTAAATTCAAAGAACCTAACCAATTTTAGGTCAAAAGAAACATATGGTTGTGTTTTGGAAATTTCAAATTCCTCGAGATGATTATCACCCAAATCAAATTCGAAAATATCACTGAGAAAATTGCTCGGACATTCGTGCTCTTGAGCAAAGGCTAAGCTCTCACTCAAACTTGCATGATGATGTGGCGTTACTGAATGCAACATCAACAGAAAGAGCGGAATCCACAAAAATATATGTGACCTTCTATTTCTCATTGTTTAGTAAAGTAACGAAGAATTCTGGATATGGTTTGTAGCTGAAGTTACTCTCAGAAAATCATATACAAAACGAACAATACAATTAAAAGAATGGCCACCCATTTATAGCCCGCACTGAAGTCCGTGAATTCATACCCACAGATCGGACATTCCTTACTTTTGGTATCCACTTCCATGGCGCAGGATGGACATTCTTTCTTTTTCATTATTTCAATTTCCTGTACTTGATCCGCTTAGGCCCGGTATCGCCCAGTCGTTTCTTACGGTTTTCTTCATAGTCCGTAAAGTTTCCTTCAAACCAGTACACCTGTGAGTCGCCTTCATACGCCAGTATGTGGGTACATATTCTATCAAGAAACCATCTATCGTGGCTGATCACCACTGCACAGCCACCAAAGTTCTCCAACGCTTCTTCCAAAGCTCGAAGCGTGTTCACATCCAAATCATTGGTAGGCTCATCTAGAAGAATCAGGTTAGCTCCTTCCTTGAGCGTAATTGCCAGATGAACACGGTTACGCTCTCCTCCTGAGAGCACTCCTACTTTCTTCGTCTGGTCTGACCCTGAGAAATTAAACTTGCTCACATAAGCGCGAGCATTCATTTCCTTCTCACCTAGCTTAATGTTTTCATTACCTCCGGTAATAGCCTGAAATACGGAATCTTCTGGTTTTAAATCATTGTGCTCTTGATCCACATAGGCCATCTTCACCGTAGGGCCTACCTCGAAGTTTCCAGAATCCGGCTTTTCCTTTCCGGTAATCAAATTAAAAAGCGTTGTTTTACCTGCACCATTTGGTCCAATCACACCAACGATACCACCTTGAGGAAGGCTGAATGAAAGATCTTCAAAAAGCAATTTATCACCATAGGCTTTGGACACATTCTCAGCTTCAATCACTTTAGCACCCAATCTTGGTCCAGCAGGGATATACAATTCTAACTGTTCCTCTTTTGCTTTTCCTTCTTCACCTACCAGTTTATCATAAGCAGAAAGTCGGGCTTTGCTCTTTGCATGACGTCCTTTTGGTGTCATCTTCACCCATTCCAACTCGCGTTCAAGGGTTTTTTGACGCTTAGACTGTGATTTCTCCTCTTGAGCTAATCGCTTTTGCTTTTGATCTAACCAACTGGAATAATTGCCTTTCCACGGAATTCCTTCTCCTCTGTCGAGTTCCAGAATCCAGCCTGCAACATTATCCAGGAAGTATCGATCGTGAGTCACCGCAATTACCGTACCTTCATACTTTTGCAGGTGCTGCTCCAGCCAAAGTACCGATTCTGCATCGAGGTGGTTGGTAGGCTCATCCAACAAGAGTACATCAGGCTCTTGTAATAACAATCGACAAAGAGCGACTCGCCGTTTCTCACCACCAGACAGGTTTTTAATCACTGCATCCTCAGGTGGAGTCCTTAACGCATCCATGGCTCGTTCCAGCTTGCTATCCAGATCCCAGGCTCCTACCTGATCCAGTTTCTCCTGTACTTCTCCCTGCTTCTCGATGAGTTTATTCATCTTATCAGGATCTTCCAGGATTTCTGATTCGGAAAACTTCAGGTTAATATCATCGTATTCCTTCAGTAAATCAGTGATTCCAGTTACCGCTTCGCTAATCACTTCTTTCACGGTTTTGTCCTGATCCAATTGTGGTTCCTGCTCGAGTAAACCCACGCTATATCCCGGAGAAAAGACCACTTCTCCTTGATACTCCTGGTCAATTCCAGCAATAATCCTCAATAATGAGGACTTTCCTGAACCATTTAAACCCAACACTCCTATCTTCGCGCCGTAGAAGAATGAGAGATAAATATTTTTAAGTACTTGTTTCTGTGGCGGGTAGATCTTGTTGACCCCTGCCATTGAAAAGATTATTTTTTCGTCTGACATTTTTGGTTAATTTCAAAATGGAAGTCGAAGTTAAGATATTTA
>JAMWZA010000165.1 GCA_024305105.1 Marinoscillum sp. | reverse complement strand
TCTAACATTTTCATAATTAACACTTTTTGTGTCAACCTATTTCAGGACATGACCAGTATTTCTGCTTGGGGTTCCCTGATCACAAAAAAGCCGGATGAGATGCCTGCCTGCGCAGGCATGACGTTGATGAAAGGTAGGTTGTACAAAGGATTCAGAACCCACATACCATTTCCACCCTTTAGTTCCGATAGTGATCGGAAGAGGTAAGGAAATTGACTGACGTCATCATGTCCACTCAACTACTGAAAAACATACTCCTCACACAGCTTCTCTTCTGCGCAGGCGCCTTCTTGCTTGAGGCAGATGGTGTAAGGGATATCGCGCTCCATTTCTACGAGGAAGTCATGGTCGTCATCGCTACCTGCGATGCGCACTTCAGTCTGTACCAGGGAATCCCGGGCATAGGCGCTCCAGATATATGTCACCTGATCTCTCAGCTCAAAATCTGCTGTGTAAGTATAGCCAAACGTTTCCAAATCCCACGCAAAGGACATTTCCAGACATTCTACGACTATTTCTTCACAGTATAAGGTGCCGGATGGGCAATCAGGCGTTTCACTTTTCAGGCAGACTTCATACGTTCCCGGCTCAAATTCATAGTCGAAGAAGAAGTCCGTGCTGTCTCCACGAGCCAATCCCCCTGATTTCTTAAGGGTTCCGTCTACGTACCAGTCAAACATATCGAGTGTTTCCACCCCGGGGAAGTCTGCTTCAAAGCGATAGGAACCATAGCTAATTTCTTCAGCGTTGAAGAAGAGGTCAGGACAGGATTGTTCTACCTGTATTTCCAAACAATAGACTTCTCCAAGAACACAATCATCTGAGCTGGCTTTGATGCAGATCTCATGAATCCCCTCTTCAAATTGCTTGGTCAAACGATTTCGCTCCGGTGTACCTGTTGCGATAAGCTGGTCATCTACATACCACTCAAACTCCTCTGCTCCATTCACTGAGGCAGTAAACTGATACTCGAAAAGTGTTCGCTGCTCGGCTTCTATCAACAACTCTGGACAGCCGCCACAGGCATTCAAGACTTGATTCAGTGCAAACTGGTTATTTACGGTCAGGGTTTCAGAAGTAAACTTGTTGAGCTCCAGTGGGTAGACGAACTCTGGCAGGTAATTGGCAGGTTGGTCATTGTAATAAAAGCGAATAAACTGCTCTTGTGAGCCAAAGGAAATGCTGTCCTCATTCACGACCATCTGAAAAGGATAAACGAACTCAAAGCACTGTTTGTGGGTGCGCTCCAGGTCCGAACGAATGGTCGGGAGCTCGCATCGCAGCAGCAATTCGAAAAATTCCTGATCCGAATCGATGGAGTTGATCACGTCACCTTCCGACACGAGAAATGGGAAGGCAATTTCACTGGCATAAATAGCAGCGTTTTGACCGTTGGCCAGGTCTTTGAGTCCTTGCTGATTCGTTATTTCCAGGGCTATGTCATTGCTTAGCGTGAGGTGGAGGGGATAAATAAAAGTGAAACAGGCCGGACGTGCGGTTGCATCGATGTGGTTTAGCAATGAAACCAGTGCGAGACTGGTAGTCGTCTCCGTTTCGTTTTGCTCAGGAAGGTCCAGGTCATCTCCCTCAATGCAGGAGGACAGCATGGCCAAAAGCCCTATAAGAAGAATCCTGAAGTGTTTCATTGCTTTTATTGAGCAGATAAATCTAAACGTTATTTTGGTGCAAATGCCCTTTAGTTAATCACTAAATGGGAATGTCATCTCAACGCGAGGAGAGATCTACCTTAATTCTGGTGATAATAACAAAATAAAAGAAGATTTCTCCTTAGTATTCATATCACAAAAACTTAACCAGACGGCATTGATTCTGGTTTCATCATAATAGAAATTTGGGCAGTAAAAAAAGAGAAGCCGCCCCAACTCAGGCGACTTCTCAGGAATTGATTGTTAGTCAATGCTATACGTTTCACAAACCGCGTTGCTGTCGCATCCGTCTTGTTTGAGGCATACGGTATAGTCTACACCCGGCGTGAATTCCCAGAAGAAATCATGATCTGCATCTGAGCCAAACTCACGAACCTCACCACCCTGGTAGTCATCACCGATGTAGACTTTCCAGATATAGGTGATACTATCCCGGTCATCAAACGTAGCACTGAAGATGTAGCCGTTGCTTTCTTCTTCGGCCGAATAGGATAGGTCCACACAGTTGGTAGCAGGGTCGTTGTTAATCGTTTTACAGAAATAAGTCGCTTGGGGACATTCTGGCGTTTCGGTGACCAAACATACTTCATGATCTCCTGCACCATCAAAGTAGTAGGTAAACTCATTGTCCTTGTTGTCGCCAGACTCTTCGTCCTTGATTTGACCGTTCACTTTCCAGGCGTACCATTCTAGGTCTTCCATGCCGTCAAAGTCAGCGGTGAAGTAATAGGCTCCATCGTTGCCTTCCTCATAGTAGTAGTAAAGGTCCGGACAACCGCCTTCTTCATCTATTTCCAGTGAGTAGCAGTATTTAGTCGATTCACATTGGTCTGTTGCGATGCTTTCTATACAGATATCATAAGTACCCGGTGTGAACTCCCAGTAGAATTTGTGGTCTGTTTCATAGCCTTCTACGTTTTCTTTGTCCACGATGCTGTCGTTTACAGACCATCCATATTGGATGGAGTCTGCATCTCTAAAGTCGGCGATGAAAAAGTAGGCACTGTCGCCTGCTGCTTCTTTGTAAAAGGATAGTTCAGGGCATTCAGATTCCCCAATCACCATTTCTTTACAGAATGCTAATTCCCCGCATTCCTCGGTTCTGGCTTTGATACACACCGTATGTGTTCCAGGTCTGAATTCATAATCAAACTTGTGGTGACGCTCTTCGCTTAGCGGTTCCGATTCGATGGAGTCACCATCTACGTACCAAACGTACTCCAGCGAGTCCATTCCCTCGAAATCTGCTACGAACAGGTATTTGTTGCGGTGCATGCGCTCTGCGCTGAAAGAAGGTTTTGGGCAATCGTCTCGTTGATCGGAGGTGTCTCTCACGACGATCTCTGTACAGAAATCGAACGCTCCACAGGTGATGGATTCAGCAGTGATACAAACCGAATAAACACCCGGTGCGAAGTTGAAGTCCAGGGTGGTTCCAATCGAGTCACCTGTAGCAATCTGCTGATCATTGATAAACCAGCTAAATTCAATGTCATCGAGTCCTCGCAGGTCTGCAATGAGAGTGTAATGAGTGGAGTCGCTGTTGGCCTCAGCCACAATGCTGATGTCCTGACATTCTTCAGGAAGTTCGGTTTCACAGGCAGTCATCATAAATAGCATGATCACCAGCGTAAAGAGAAGGTTAACTAGTCTGTAAGATTTCATAGTTATTCAGTTTTGTTAAATTTTCATTCTGGCGGATTTACCGCGTTTCAGGTGGGAAACGTCTGAGGCGGAAAAGTACCCCACCCCCTGGTCTTAGGATTTTCGGGTTTTTTTTTAGAATCTTTGAGGAGAACACTAAATGCCTAACATTACGTCACTGTGAATTCAGATAAGGAAAAGTCCGTTTGCAATCAATCGACCTTCGATTTCCTGTTTCAGGAACATGCTCGGGTTTTGCGAAATTATCTGTACTATAAGTATGGGGACGAAGATCAGGCGGATGATGCAGTGCAGGAAGCATTTGTGAAGCTCTGGAAGAACTGCGCTAAAGTTCCCTTCGAAAAGGTGAAAGGCTTTTTGTATACCGTAGCGAGCAATTTCACCAAAAGTGCCATCCGTCATGAAAAGGTGAAGCTCAACTATGAAATCAGCCACATGGAAGTCAGCAAAGGTGTGAATCATGAGACACCAGAGTTCATCTCGTTGGAGAAGGAATTCATGGAAAAGCTTACCGGCGCTATTGCTGGATTGCCCGATAGGCAGCGAGAGGCATTTCTATTGAATCGGGTGGAGAAAAAGAAATACCGTGAAGTGGCGGAGATCATGGATATATCCGTGAAGGCGGTAGAAAAACTGATGCACAAAGCTTTGCTGAAGTTAAAAGATCAAATAGGAGATTTGTAGGGGTAGGGTAGATAGATAAGAGATGCGTTTTAGTATGGAGACCGAGAATCAATGAAACCAAATGACGAAAAAACATTATTAGCCAGGTGGCTCAACGATGAGCTTACTCCAGAGGAGCAACGAGCGTTTGAATCCAACCCTGAGTATGCACCGTTCCGCAAGATTGTGAAAGGCGCAGATGCCTTGCAGTCTCCGGAGTTTGATGCAGATGGTCTGCGTGAGCGGATCGAATCAGCTAAAGATCGGAAGCCTGCCGCGCAGGTGTGGTGGTATGGTGTTGCTGCGGCGGTTACCTTGATTCTAGGCTTTTTCGTGTTCAGCAATTGGGAGTCCAGCATACAGTCTGGAGCGGGAGAGCAGTTGGCTTATGATCTACCCGATGGCTCCTCTGTCCTTATGAATGCAAACTCTGACCTCTCGCTCAAAAAATGGGGATGGGAAAGTGATCGGACTCTTTCACTCGAAGGTGAAGCCTATTTTGATGTAGCGAAAGGAAGTGTATTTACCGTCCATACGCAGCTCGGAGATGTGACTGTACTAGGGACAGAGTTCAATGTGCTTACAGGCGATGGACTCATGGAAGTGACTTGCTATGAAGGGAAAGTGCGCGTAACAATTGGTGAGTCAGAAACGATTTTGGCAGTGGGCCAGCGGGTCCGATTTGTCTCAGGGAAATTGATGGAATCGGTTCATCGACATAGCGCTCCGAGTTGGGGAAATGGCGTGAGCAGATTCGAATCGCTGCCTATTAAATATGTGCTAAAAGCCCTACAAGATCAATTTGATGTGGAAATCCAAAATCAGGAATTGTTGGATCTGAATCAAGCTTTTACTGGCCAGTTTCCACACAATGACCTGGAAGTGGCTTTGGCGATTGTTTTCAAACCATTAAACATTACGTACCAACTAGACGGTGATCAGGTGTACCTTGAACCCAACCAATGAGATCATTTCTAATTGCATGTGTTGTTCTAAGCTCCTTTTCTATCAGAGCGCAGCAGGCTGATTCCTTATCTACCTTGCTCGATCAGCTGGAGCAAAAATATGCCGTGAGCTTTTCTTATCAGGACCAACTCATTTCCCCTCAGGTTGTAGAAATGGGCCTGGATGCTGATGCTTCACTGGATGAAGTCCTAGAGAAATTGCAGCGAGCCAGTGGATTGCGTTTTGAACCAATAGGGGATGGGTACATTGCTGTGCGTTCATTTGAGTCAACCGACACATTGCGTGTCTGTGGGAGGCTTTTTGATGGGAAGGATCCACTTTTTGGGGTTTTGATTAAATCAGATTCTGGACTTTATGCCATCTCTAATGAATCCGGGTATTTCTATTTGAATGTTCCCTTTTCGGATGTACTTAGCTTCCAGCACCTGGGTTATGTCACCAAAAGAAGGTCCGTGCCCGAATTGCTCCAGACAGATTGCCCTAAACTTTACATGAAGGAAGAGGTGGCTTTTCTGGAAGAGATTACCATCAGTGACTATACGGCGACAGGCGTTTATAAGGTAGGTAATCAGGTGAAAATAAGACCAAAAGATCTGACAGTTTTGCCCGGCTTGATCGAACCCGATATCCTTCAAAGCATTCAGCAAACACCAGGGGTCAATAGTCCTTATGAAACGGTATCAGGCATCCATGTGCGTGGAGGTTCACCAGATCAGAATTTGGTGCTATGGAATGGCATTACGACGTACAATCAGGGACACTTTTTTGGGATGCTCTCAGCGATTAATCCTTACATAACCGATGAGGTGAGCTTTGTAAAGAACGGAACCAGTGCTGCTTATGGAGGGCGTGTGTCGAGTGTTATTGATATCAAAACTGACGAAACTGTCGCTGAGGAGGTGTCAGGAGGAGCGGGGTTTAACATGCTCAATGGAGATGTGTTTTTCGTGACTCCAGTGATCAAGGATAAGTTGTCGTTTACCCAATCGTTCAGACGATCTTATACCGATATTCTCAGTACACCGACTTATGGGCAGTATGCTAAGCGAGTCTTTCAAAACACCAAAATAGATGGCGAAACCGAATCTGTAGGACAGGAAAACGACTTTTTCTTTACGGATAATAATACTTCCATTGTATTCCAGCCAAACAAACAAAATACAATCCGCGCAAATACGCTGTACTATAAAAATAAACTGCAATACAGCTCAGAATCAGCGGATGGAGATCAGTACCAGGACGATTTGCTCACCCAAAATGAAGGATACAATCTCTCCTGGAAACTAGCCAAAACGCAGTTTTCAATGGAGCAATCCCTGAGCTACTCTCGCTACTTATTGCGCTATGAGTTTGCCCATACAGAAAACGATACGACGAGCACTTCTTCCAAGAAAAACCTGATTGATGACCTGAGTTATCGACTTGGAATAAGCGTGCCGTTAGGCAATGTTCAGGAGCTGCATTCAGGCTATGAGCTGAATCGCAACCATACACGGTACGCGTTTGAAGATTTTGGAGATTCGTATCACCTGATTTTGGATCAGGACGATCGAGTGATGCTGGTTCATTCACCGTTTGTGGAATATACCTATTCTGGAAAGCGGTTAAATGCCAGTGCCGGTCTTCGTGGTAATTATTACAACACGTTCAATCGCTTCTATTTGGAGCCTCGTGTAAATCTTTCCTGGTTGCTTTTTAATCCATTACAGCTGACAGCTTCCGGCGAATACCGTACCCAGCACATTAGTCAGATCAAAGAGTCAGTAGTCAGCGACTTGTCCCTGGAAAACCAGGTTTGGAAGCTGGCTTCAAAAGACCGATTTCCAATCATTGAAAGCTATCAGGTAACGTCAGGTCTGGTTTACCGCAAATCCGGTTGGTTCCTGGAGGTAGAAGGCTATTACAAGTCTATCGAAGGAGTGACTTCACTGACTTTTGGCTTTTTGAATCCCGTGGATAACGATTACCGAACAGGCAACAGCACGGTCAAGGGGCTTGATGCTTTCCTGAAGAAACAATGGGGACACTACAAGTCGTGGGTTTCTTATTCCTATTTGAACACACAAAACACCTTTACCGGGTTGAATAATGATGAGCCGTTTCCAGGCAACTGGAACATCCGTCATCTGGTGAACTGGTCACATTTTTATACGGTTGGTCAGCTTCATTTATCTGTGGGCTGGAACTGGCACACGGGAAAATCATACACTCAGATATCGCAAAGCGAAGAGCCTGCCGGGGGTCCGATCAGTATCGGCTATGACCAACTAAATGGTCAAAATTTGCCGGTTTATCACCGACTGGATTTTTCTGCGCTGTATGAATTTGAAGGGAGTAAATCCATGCGCTACCGTGTGGGGCTCTCCATTCTCAACGTCTATAACCGAAAGAATATTCTCAACCGTGAGTTCAGAACCACACCATCGTTGGACAATGACCTGATCGACACACGAATTTACTCCCTTGGAATCACGCCCAACTTAGTTTTTCGGGTTTTTTGGTAAGCTGTTTTGCCAAATGAACTGATCAAATCTTAGATAACCTCCCGCTCACAGAATTCAAACCCCATCTTCTCCAACTCATCCAGTATGGGTTCGTAGATTTCTTTAATCGTAGGAATGTGAACACCTTTCGTTTTGAGTTTCCCCTGCAGTACGAGCTTAGCCGCTATAGCCAATGGCAACCCCACAGTCTTGGACATGGCCGTATTGACCGAATCATCACCCACAGCTACCATGTGCGATTGGATTTCTTTGGGTTGGCCGTTGTCCAGGTAGTTAAATTTGTGCCACATGACGATCATGTCTTGGTCGTCTGGCGAAAGCGTCCATTTTTTCTTGAGAATGTGCTCTAGTATTTGAGCCGGAGTCCCTCTATCAACACCCACCAATTCATCTGAGAACATGCCCAACCACTTCATTTTGTGCATTTCCTCGGATTCCATACCGAGATTCATATAGTGAGCAAGCTTCAGTTCGATGGAGTCATTTGGGTTGTATAACAAGAACGAGTTGATGAACTGACGATGGGTCATTTCACTCACATTTTCCATTTGGTACGAATCATCTGTCGCTCCCAGTTGGACAAAAATGTTCCAGGCCTTGCAAAACCCGGGTCTTCGCAATGTGCCTCGATAAAGGGTCTTGATTCCCCTAAGATTATACAAATCAAGGTATTTCAACGAATCACGATTGGCATATCCTTCAAAATAGCCATGCTCAGGAATATGAATGACTTCCGTACGCGAAAATAGCTTGTGGTAGGGGATGTATTTGAACCGATCTTCCTGAATGAACTTCACGTTGCCTGTTCCGGCCATTACTACGTTTCTGGGGTTCCAGGTAAACTTGTATTTCCACGGATTGTCCATCTTTTGGTCATTGGCTAGTAAGCCTCCCGTAAACGTTTCAAAAGCGGTTAGCTCATGGCCTGCAGCTTTGATTCGGTCCAGTACTTTCATGGCCGACATGTGGTCAATTCCCGGATCAAGACCTAGTTCCATGATGCACTGATTGCCCTGAGCTTCGAATTTACCCGATAGCGCCTTGATGTCATCAGACACATAAGATGCCGTGAGCATGTCCCGACCTACTGCAGCACATATTTTTGCCACATAGATGTGTAGACTGGCAGGAACCATGCTGATGACCAGATCGGCTTTTTCGATCTCCGATTTGGCCAGATCATGGTTCATGATGTCAAAAGGGATCACTTCAGCTTCTGGAAATTTCTTTTGTGCCAGTGCAGTGTCCTGTTCGCCGATGGTGACCTTCCATTGGTCTTCTCCAGCATGTTCGAGTAAATAATTGATCAATGAGGTAGAGGAGCGACCTGCTCCAAGGATCAAAACTTGCTTCATAAAAAATTCTAGACGTTAGGGTAATGTTGTTTCCACAAACCTAATTGAAGCAGAGGCTATTTCAAGAATGAATATTATTTAATGTGAGTTACTTCTTTATTGTGTTCGATACGATTGTTGTAGAGATCCCAAATAGGGAAACAAAGTTCAAAATCATTCCAGGTGAGATCTCCGTATTCGATTTGAAATGATTTGAAAAGGTTCTGATCCAGGTATTTACTAATCATTGGATTTTTTGCTGTACTTAGGAAATTCAAAAAGTCTACTTCCTGATAAGTTCCATCTTTAAAACCGATTCCTATTCGATATTCTCCTAAATAGTCTGCTTTTATGATTTCTATCGCCATTGCTAGATCATTTATTCGTTTTAAGCGGCTGGTAATCTTTTCCGACTTTACTGGAACATTATAGACAAAGAAATCGATCCATTTCTTTACAACGTTAGAAGAAGAGCACTCAGCTTTTCTTGTTGACCATCGTTGCTGATGCCTGCGAGCCTGCAAGAACGAGCATGTCGGCTATGTTAACGTGTGCCGGCCTTGAAAGGATAAACTCTATGGTCTCCGCTATGTCCTGCGCCTGTAGTGGGTCATAGCCCTGATAGACCTTTTCCGCTTTTTTCTGATCGCCTTTGAAGCGAACTTCTGAAAACTCCGTTTGGACAAGTCCGGGTTTGATTTCACTTACTTTAATGTTGTGCGAAATCAAGTCCATTCGCATTCCTTGAGTAAGTCCATTTACGCCATATTTAGAGGCATTGTAAACATTTCCGTTTGGATAAGCCTCGATCCCGGCGACTGAGCCGATATTAATGATGTGGCCTTTTTGACGATCAACCATTCCGGGAATAATCGCTTTGCTGACGTACAAAAGCCCTTTGATATTGATGTCGATCATGGCATCCCAGTCGTCCACGTTGCCTTCGTGAATAGGAGCTAAGCCATGGGCATTTCCGGCATTGTTGATCAGCACATCGATTGCTTTCCAATCGGATGGGAGTCCTTCTATTGAATTATTGACTGCTTCTCTGTCTCGAACATCAAAAACGAGCTTTTGAACCTCTGTTTTTAATTCACTTTCCAATTGATCCAACCGCTCCGCTCTCCGACCTGTAATGATAAGTTGATACTTCTTTGCTAGAATTCGGGCAGTTGCTTCACCAATACCACTCGTTGCTCCGGTGATTAATGCGATGGGTTTCATCTTTTCCGTTTCTTTCTGTTTCGCAAGTAGGAGGGCCCTCCTTCGAAGGTTACGTAAAAAGTAATGTTTTGATAGGTTAGTTTTTTTAGCGGTGCATCGAAATCATTTGGTTCGCCAGCAGTGAGCATGTCTCTTAACCCCCACGAGTAACGAACCTCAGGTGAGAATTTGAATAGTGGAAAATACAGGTCAAACCCCACACCCGCATCAATCGAAAAATTAACATCTCTTAGCTGAAGCCTTTGGCGCGTATCCAGTTCATCCCCCTTACCAGATGCCTCGATAGACGGGCTAAATCCTCCGGTTACGTACATGGCTACATTTCCTCTGCGAGCTGATTTGTACTTGAGCATAAGTGGTAGCTCTACCAGCGTAGCATCTTTGAGTTCAGTGAGTTCAGTCCCATCGGTGTAGCGATAAGTGAGGTTCTGTTCATAAAAACCCACCGTAGGCAGCACCCGAAAACTGATGTATTTCCAAAGGGCCATGTCAACCACAAAGCCTACCTTCCATCCCGGAAGTGCGCCAGGTACCACAGAGTGTACCGAATCTAGTTCTGGCGTAGCATACCGATCCGAATACTGGATTCGGTATTTTGATTCGTGAATACCAATGAGGAAACCATAGTGAATCCACTCCTGGTCATAGTCCAGAAGATTTTCAGATACGTCATTCTGAGCTCTGGCCGGGATGGTTAGCAAGAACAGACAACCAACAATGATTACTTGGTGCCAACGTATATGGAGCTTATTCCTAAGGTTAATGATTTGCATTTAGTCTCTTTAAAACCAACTTTTTCCAAAATCTGTAAAAAACTTTGACCGTCCGGAAATGCGCGAACGGATTCTGGTAAGTAAGTATATGCGGCCTGATCTTTGGATATCGTGTTGCCTATTTTAGGTAAAATCCACTTAAAATAAAAACTGTATAGCTGCTTAAAAGGGAACATCTTTGGTCTGGAAAATTCCAGTATTACGGTCTTTCCACCAGGTTTTAATACCCGGTACATATCAGATAATCCCTTTTCCAGATTTTCAAAATTCCGTACGCCAAAAGAAACGATCACAGCATCGAACTTATTGTCTTCAAACTGCAACTGCTCGGAGTCTCCTGAAAGTAACTCAATCTTATCTGTCAGATTACGTTTTTTCATTTTCTCTCGACCCACAGAAAGCATGCCTTCAGATATGTCTACACCAGTCACTTTATCCGGATTTAGAGCTAGTGCCTCAATGGCAAAATCGCCTGTACCCGTGGCAATATCCAGTATTTGTTTGGGTTGGTCTTTTTTTAATTGTTTGATGGCTTTCTTTCGCCAGGCAATATCAATGCCCATGCTCAGAAAGTGATTTAGAAAATCATATTTCCCGCTAATGTTATCAAACATGTTGGCAACCTGCTCCTTCTTGCTGCCCTGCTTATCTTTGTAAGGTACTACCGCCATAATGTCTTGCAATATTAATCGATAAACTGCGCGTATACCTTTATTGTTAAATTTTTTTAGATGAAACCAATTAAATCAGCAGAGTTTATAAAAAGTAGTTCCAGGGTGGAAGAATGTCCACCTGCAGACCGTCCGGAGTATGCCTTCATCGGTCGCTCCAATGTCGGCAAGTCTTCGTTGATCAACCTGCTGACCAACCACGGTAAACTAGCTAAAGTATCTTCTAAGCCGGGTAAGACACAGTTGATTAACCATTTCCTGATTGATAACATTTGGTATCTGGTGGATCTGCCTGGTTATGGATGGGCCAAGGTTAGTAAGTCTCAAAAGGCGGAGTGGAAGAAAATGATCAGTCGCTACCTGGAAGAACGTGAAAACCTTACCATGGTATTCGTCCTCATCGACTCACGACATGATCCGCAGCAAATCGATTTGGACTTTATTAACTCACTTGGATTAGCCGGCCTTCCCATTGCATTGGTTTTTACCAAAGCAGATAAGAATGGAATCACCAAAGCACAATCGAGCATGGCGAAGTTCAGAAAAGTGCTGAAAAAGGAATGGGCAGAAGTACCGCCATGTTTCCTTACATCCACGGTGTCAGGTTATGGCAAGGACGAAATTCTAGGCTATATCAAGGAGGTGAATGAAAGTCTCCAACAACAATGATTTTGCGATTAGCTGCTTATAACTATTTTTGCGCTCACAAATTAGTTGTAGACTTAATAACTTATGGATTTTAGCGAAGTAGCAGCCGTATCTGGCAAAGGTGGATTGTATCGAGTGATATCCCCGACAAGAACAGGAGTGAAATTAGAAACAC
>JAMWZA010000164.1 GCA_024305105.1 Marinoscillum sp. | reverse complement strand
CACCCTCAAGGTAAAAGATGAGAAATCTAAAATTTCCTACACCTTCATAGGATTCGAATCACAAGAAATCAAGGTTGGGAAAAAACGAAAGATGGATGTGGTGCTTACAACAAATATTGAATCTCTCCAAGAAGTCGTTGTAGTCGGTTATGGTACGAAAAAAAGCAGACATATGATCAGGGGAATGGCATCTGGAGTTCAGGTTAGCTCATCAATGCCAGTTTACGAATCTGATTACGCTTATAACACCGAATCTTATGACGCTATAGAAGAAAACATCTTCCATTCCAGTAAGGATAACCCGCTATCTACTTTCTCAATAGATGTAGACGCAGCATCATACAGCAACATGCGCCGTTTCCTAAACATGGGTACTATGCCACCAAAGGATGCCGTGCGCATCGAAGAGATGATTAACTATTTTCAGTATGATTATGAAAATCCAACGGGTAATGATCCTTTTGGTATTCATACATCCAAAATCAAAGCCCCCTGGAATGAAGACCATCTTTTGGTTAAAATAGGGATTCAGGGAAAGAAACTGGAGATGGATCAATTACCGCCATCCAATGTGGTCTTTCTTTTGGATGTAAGCGGCAGCATGAATGCGCCCAACAAACTTCCTTTACTTAAGTCTTCGATTAAAATGCTTGCCAATGAATTAAGAGCAGCGGACAAAATCTCCATTGTGGTCTATGCCGGAGCTGCCGGACTAGCACTCCCTCCAACTGATGGAAATGATAAAAAAGCAATTTTAGAAGCCATTGAAAACCTTCAGGCAGGCGGATCTACTGCCGGAGGAGCCGGAATTCAACTTGCTTATAAAGTAGCACAAGAGCAATTTGTAAAAGGTGGGAACAACCGGGTCATACTTGCTACAGACGGAGATTTCAACGTAGGTGCATCGAGTAATGGGGAAATGCAACGCTTGATTGAAGAAAAAAGAGAAAGCGGTGTATTCCTAACCGTTCTTGGTTTTGGAATGGGCAACTACAAAGATTCAAAAATGGAAACGCTGGCAGACAAAGGGAATGGCAACTACGCCTACATTGATAACATCATGGAAGCCAAAAAGGTATTGGTAACTGAGTTTGGAGGCACGCTGTTCACCATTGCGAAAGATGTGAAAATTCAGGTAGAGTTTAACCCCAATGTAGTTCAGGCATATCGATTAATTGGGTATGAGAACCGACAGCTCAATGCAGAAGACTTCAATGATGATAAAAAAGACGCTGGGGAACTGGGTAGCGGTCATACGGTAACGGCACTCTATGAGATCATTCCGGTAGGTGTAGAAAGTGATTTCATTAAAGATATTGACCCATTAAAATACCAGAGCACTTCATCTGGCTCTGACGTAGGTGAACTTTTGACAGTGAAGTTTCGATACAAACAACCAGATGGAGATAAGAGTATGCTAATCACTCAAACCATGAAAAATGACGACAAGATGGATAGGGATGAAAACCTTAACTGGGCTGCATCGGTAGCCGGTTTTGGAATGCTTCTCCGAGATTCAGCATTCAAAGGTTCCATGACGTTTGAAGACGTAATAGCGCTGGCCAAAAAATCAACAGGCGATGATGAATACGGATACCGAGGTGAATTCGTGAAGCTGGTAGACATTGCCAGTCACCTCAAGCAATAATCTCAAATTACTTAATCCTACTTTGTCAACTTAGATTAGCTATCACATTGAGGTTCTCGAAACGTAAGATGAAAAAGGATTTCGAGAGCCTCAATCTGACAAACACTATATTGGAAGGCAAACAGGACAAAGTAGGATTAATTATAATTCCTCGATTACGAGAAAGGGAGGCTGGTTACTTTGGATGATCAGTTCTCCCTCTTCTTGTTTATAGATTCTGAGTTCGTCGATCTCCATCGATGGAGCTGCACTCTTAACACCGTCCACATCCCATTTGCATGGACCATGTATGCACACCAAATCAAGTTTAGTCTTCGCAGGCACCCATTTTTTAAATGTCCCTTCCCTGACAAAAAGTATTCTTTTGGTTGATGTAAACAGGACAACATCTAATACATGAATCCAGTCTAGCAATGGCTCAACCACTTCATGATACGAATCGTCATCTGTAACTACGTTCACTGCATTGTGACCCTCCTTTTGTAGAACTGTAAGAGCAGTCATCAAGAACCCTCCATTTTGGGTGGTAATTATTTTAACCGGCTGCTGATCAGCCAATTGCTGCTGCCATTTATCGAAATTGTGAAAACTTATTAGTCCCACATCTAGTTTATGCCCCAAACTCGTAAATCTATTGATAGCTGCTTCACAAGCAATTACAGTTGGGGACCACTCCAGCAAAGCATGGAGCACTTCGGTGGGGAAGGGGTCTAATTTGTGCACAATTAGTGCCGGTTCTTGTTCATCACGGACTATATGGTGTGAAGACATTCGGATTTGTAATAATTCAATGCTATCTTATAAGACTCTAAGATGATGGAGCTCACTGACTTAATGAAATATTACTTGCAAAAAAAGATGAAAAAATTTCTAGTACTTGGTCTAACTGCCTTCTCTTTGATGGGTTGTGTTGCAGAAAGAGATTTTGTAGTTGAATCAGACTACTCCTATCGTGGTAAATTTAAACAATACAATACCTTCAATTTCCTGAACATCGGAGATACGGTGAACTTTAATGGTCTAAGCGACAAACTAATCCGTGATGAGATTGAGAGAAGAATGATATCACAGGGATACAGGCTATCCAATAAACCGTCGCTTTATGTTGCTTATAAAGTGTTCAATAATGACATGAAATTTAAGGGTTATGAACAGATGGAGCTAGAAAGCTGGGATCAATTCTTCGCCAAGAAAGCCGAAAACGAGCGCAATCTGGAATACATCCAAGAGGCCAAATACAACACGAAGGATTACGAATTGAAAGAGGGAACCTTGCTCATTGACTTTATCGACAGAAAGAGTCATGGCGTGATCTGGCAGGGATATGCCAGCGGTTTGTTCGATAACCGAACGTATTTTAGTAAAGACGTTAAATATGCGGTTCGAAGTATTCTTAATCAATACCGCCTGCTAGCCTCTAGTTACCAGCAGTAAGCTCAAATCGAACAGCAATATAAAGGGTAGCCATCGGGCTACCCTTTTTTGTTTAAAGCGTAACTGCTAAAGAAAGCAAGAAATTAGTTCCTGCTTGTGGGTAGTAGTTGTTCTGCTGATACAAATTGCCTTCATCATAACCGTAATAATAACCCCAGGTATATCCATTGGACTCATACAGTTTGTTAAAGATATTATTCACCATTAGGGAAACAGATAGCTCTTTCATTCCAACGAGAGCTGTGCTGTAGTTCATGAGCGCATCACTAACAAAATAAGCCTGAATAGCTCTATCGTCATTACTTGTGTTATCCAGGTACTGCTTTCCTACATATTTACCCATTAGTTGCAAACTCAGACCATCCACTGGGGTAAATTCCAGTTGACCTCCAGCGATAATATTTGGAGAAAAAGCGATATCTGTGTTTTCATGTGCAATGGTAATCACGTTATACTCTGAAAAATCAGGGCCATAATCATAGACCACTTCTGTGAAGTTGGCAATCTTGTTTTGACTAAGTGTCAGATTACCGCCGAAATGGACCATTTCTGTCAATTGGAATCCACCAACAAGTTCTACTCCCATTCGATAACTGTCGTCCACGTTGGTTCTTATACCTGATCCCACATCATTCAGCGCCCCAGTCAGTACCAGCTGATTCTGATAGTCCATTAGGTAATAATTGACAGAAAAAGATGAAGTAGCCGTTGATCTTCGATATCCTACCTCTATGTTATTAAGCGTCTCCGGCTCTGGAGTTTCATTATTTGGAGCATCTACAAAATCATTCCGAACAGGCTCTCGATTACCTACTGCGTAGGACGCATAGATATTCGAATAAGCGTTTATGGTGTACGTCCCTCCAAACTTTGGGTTTACAAACACATAGTCGCCACCGGTATCTATATCTCGTAAGTCACTATCTACCCCTTTTGTCTCATAGGAAATCACACGCGTCTGTACGTCTGCAAATAAGTTCAGCTGATTATTTAGCTGGTAATTGGCTTTAGCATATACATTGAAATCCCCCTTACGTCCGTAGTTATCATAGTATCTCTCTCGAATCTGTGAATCACCAGCATACTGAGACCAGATAATCTCACCAAAATGATCTCCATCGTAGAAATTTAGTCCTCCTCCCAGAGTCACATTCCAGGAATCCTCCGAATAGTTGATGGAAAATATCCCTCCATAGAAATCATTGTCCAGCCATCTTCTTCTGATTAGATCAGTAGAAGTAATGGTAGTATCGCCCAAAACAAGGTCTTCCAGTCCATAATCTGCAAAATCGTCCTCATTTCTATACTGCTCAAAATAGCCTTCTCCGTGTGTGTAATGAAGAGCTGCCGTGGCATTCAAGCTTGAACTAAAGGTATGACTAAGATGCAGCTGATAATGATCCTGACCATAGTTATCTACCTCCCGGTCGTACAAGTAGTAATTAAATCTCCTATCAGAATTAAATAGGTTATCAATTTGCTCTTCCGTTCCATACTCCCCACCAAAATCAATGACACTTTGAAGGTCCTCGTCATCACCAAATAACTTAGCACCCGGAGTACCATACCACGACTGATAGGTGACTTCTTTACCACCAAAAGTTAAGGCCTTTACAGTAGTCTTTTCACCATAATAACCACCTGACAAAAAGTATGATCGAAGATCAGACTCGGCCCGATTTATATATCCATCAGAGGAAATTTTTGATAGCCTTCCCTGAAATGCCCAGCGGTCATCTATCAGGCCAGTGTTTAGTTCAACAGTGTGCCTCCAAGTATTGAAAGATCCAAAGCTGTTGTTGATCTTGGCGTAAGGCTCCTGTGATGGCATGTCTGTTTGTAGATTCACCGAAGCACCAAAGGCAGCTGCTCCGTTTGTAGAAGTACCGACACCACGCTGGATTTGAATATTATCTACCGAAGACGTAAAATCAGGCATGTTCACCCAAAACACTCCATGAGACTCCGAATCATTAAGTGGAATTCCATTCACGGTCACATTGATGCGCGTAGGATCGCTTCCGCGAATCCTAATTCCAGTATAACCAACACCATTACCCGCATCTGAAGTAACTACCATCGATGGAGTGTACCTCAAAACAAAGGGTATGTCCTGACCCAGGTTTCGCTCTTCAATATCCTTACTCGAAATGTTGGTGAAAGTTGTTGGTGTTTTCTCATTTGCTCGAGTGGCATAAACGATGACTTCTTCACCTTTTATAACACTTTCATCCAGTGATATATCCAGTGATTCATCTTTGTTAATTGTAAGTGTTTGACTATACTTCTGATAACCTACATAAGTGACCTTCAATCGGTATTCACCATCAGGAATTCCAGATAGCTTGTAGTTTCCATCGCCATCAGCAGCTGTAGCATAGGTGGTTTCCTCAAGCCAAATAGTAGCCCCTAAAAGCGCCTCTCCCCGGTCACTCGTAATCGTTCCTTGCAATGAGTTTTGACCCATGGCAAGCACAGACAGCAGCATAGCTGTCAGCATTGTACCAAATTTCATGTTTACTAATTAATAAATTCAACCATACGGAAAGCGGGGAACTCCCCTACTGGTTTATCATACACGGACCGCATTTGGCCCTATCCCTACGCCGGTACTAACCGGATCAGGTCAATGGGTATGATCTCAGCCCGTTAGAGCATCCATTTGGATCAGCTCATGTAAGGCACCCCTTTAATGCTGCAAACTTAGATCAAAACTATTGGTTGAAAAAATCCTCTATTAGCTCTTTGGCACATTTCACCCGAAGATCCTCTATACCAGAGACCAGCCCATAAGGAAGTCCATGGTCCTTTAAATAATTTTCATAAAGCGAAAAAAAATGCTTCCTCAATTTTGGATGCTCACGCTGAGGATCAGGCCGCCAGATCAAATCCATGTTGCCTAGCAAGTAAAAATCATAGTGTCGCCTTTCCAACTCATCCAAAATCCACTGATCGGTTTCGCCATATTTATGATCACTCCACACTTTGATGACCACAAGATTGGTATCACAGAATAGATACTCGCCAGATTCCTCTGCTTTGTCATCTTCCCAGGCCATCTGACCTTGAGCTATAGCTAGTAAGTCTTCTTTTTCATAGGGTCGATCCAATCTATCCAAATAGAATCGGGCAAACTCGGGTACCCATTCTGTATCATAGATTCTTGCCAGCTGCTGACACAATTCGCTTTTGCCTGCGGACTCAGGGCCAATTACTGCTATTCGTTTAGTCATTCTTCTCGTATGATTTCTTCCATGCAAAATACCCCCAGAATGCCAAACCAGTAAATATTAAAAACTGGATAGCGGTAAAGGGAAGCCCCTTATACAAGTAAAGTGGAACAGATATAATGTCCGTAATGATCCAGGCAATCCAGTTTTCCACTTTCTTTTTGGCCATCAGCCACATCCCTACCAGCGCAAAGGAGGTGGTGGTCGCATCCCAGTTGGGTACGTCACTATCCGTATAGCTTATCAACACCCACCTTATGAGTAAAAACGAACAAACCAAAAAGAGTATACTCAGGTGATTTTCACTCCTGCTATTCCAGGAAACTGGAATTTGAGCTCTGGAATCATCTTTTGTATTCACCCAGTTGTACCAGCCATAGACACTCATAATGAAATAATACGCATTGATGCCCATGTCTGCATAGAGCTTGTATTCAAAACAGAGATAGACATATATCAAGACCGAAACGATCCCCGTTGGGTAAACCAAAATATTTTCCTGCTTAGAATACCAGACACTCAACAGCCCAAAAAAGACAGCAAACGCCTCTAACCAGGTGGTCTGATAAAATTGCTCAAGAGCAAGCGAGAAGAATTCATTCATACCGTGAAATTATAAATCACAATTAGTTTTACAATCTTATCGGGACTAGTTAATTTTGCCCGGCAAATAATAACAATATTATTTGCATGAATCTCGACAACAAATTTTTATTCGAAGCACTGACATACGATGACGTATTACTGCTTCCTGGTTATTCTGAAGTGCTCCCGCGTGACACACAAACAATCACTCAGTTAACCAAAAAAATCTCCTTAAACATCCCATTGGTTTCTTCAGCCATGGATACGGTAACTGAATCCAACCTGGCCATTTCGATGGCGCTAGAGGGTGGACTGGGCTTTATCCATAAGAACATGCCAATCGAAAAGCAGGCCGCCCAGGTTCGCAAAGTGAAGCGTTCTCAGAGTGGAATGATTCTGGATCCAATCACATTGGACCACAATAGTGTGGCCGGCGATGCGGAGAAGATCATGCGAGAGCACAAAATCGGCGGGATTCCAGTAGTAGACGGAGATAAAAAGCTAATTGGTATAATTACCAACCGAGACCTGAGATTCCAAAAAAACATGAAGCGCCCAATCAGCGAGATCATGACCAAAGAAAATTTGATCACAGCGGAGGTTGAAGTAGGGCTAAAAGAAGCTGAAGAGATTCTGCAGGAGTATAAAATTGAGAAACTACCGATCGTAGATAAAAACGGGAAACTAACCGGCCTAATTACCTACAAGGATATATTGAAGAACAAAGACCGTCCGAATGCTTGTAAAGATGAATATGGCAGGTTAAGAGTGGGTGCTGCTGTGGGTGTAACCCCGGATATCACCGAAAGAATAGCTGCGTTGATCAAAGCTGGAGTAGATGTGGTGAGCATAGATACAGCGCATGGTCACTCAAAAGGTGTGATTGATGCTGCTAAAAATGTGAAAAAACAGTTCCCGGATTTAGAGCTAATTGTCGGCAACATTGCTACCAAAGAAGCTGCTGAAGCCTTAATGGAAGCTGGAGCAGATGCCATTAAAGTTGGTGTAGGCCCTGGAAGTATCTGTACAACTCGTGTTGTGGCAGGAGTAGGAGTTCCACAGCTTTCAGCGGTATACGAGGCGGCAAAAGCAGTAAAAGGTAAAGTGCCAATCATCGCTGATGGAGGTATCAGATTCTCTGGAGATGTTGTGAAAGCAATCGCTGGAGGCGCAAGTAGCGTTATGATTGGATCACTACTGGCAGGAACTGACGAAGCTCCAGGTGAAATGGTGATTTACGAAGGACGTAAGTTCAAAACCTATCGAGGCATGGGTTCTGTGGAAGCAATGGAAGAAGGATCGAAAGATCGGTATTTCCAGGATGCTGAGGATGATATCAAGAAACTAGTTCCGGAAGGTATAGTCGGTAGGGTACCGTACAAAGGTACCGTGGCTGAAGTACTCTACCAGTTAGTTGGTGGATTAAAGGCAGGAATGGGCTATTGTGGAGCAGGAAATATTGATGCGATGCACAATGATGCCAAATTCGTGAAGATAACTGCTGCTGGTGTAGCTGAATCGCACCCACACGACATCAATATTACCAGAGAGGCTCCAAACTACAGCAGGAGATAAACCTCATAAATATTGTTACCGATGACGAAAATTGCTCCTACGAGAATTTTGTCATGGTAACCCTGACATCCAATATTAATTGGATCGTCTGCTTAAAGGCAAATTAACACACATGTTAATTTGGGTTAAAAGAAAAAGCCATACAGACGATACTGTCAGCATGGCTTTTTTATTACAAGGAAGCCCGTATTTTTGTATAGTATCGAATGCTAACCAACAAACTCAAAATAAGGCTCAGTCTGCTGTCAGGAATTTTGTCCTGGTTGCTGTTTACCTTCTTTGATCTTTACCTACTGTTTGTAGAAAAGTATCAACTGAATGTAAACTTGTCAGAGGTACTGCCTCAGATTTTCCTGACCACTTTGGTTGTTAGCACATTATTCTTTTACCGATACACCATTACCAAAGCCGACAGTATCAATTTCATTGATTTGCTCTGGAAGGTATTCATTACTGGCCTGGTCACCACTATTGGTTCCCTTTTGATCAGAGGCTTTTTCTATGTCTTTGGAAATAGCACCATCACGGAAAATGCCCTTACCATCAACTTCCTATACAATATTCTTATCGGGCTTGTGGTCATCTTCCTGATTTCCACATTTGTTGTTTGGAAACGTTTGATCCTCTACCAAAAGTCAAAAAGCCTGATTCAGCTCTGGACGATTTTTGAGTACTCGCTTTTTGCCAGTCTACTCTTCGATTGGTTTGGCTATGAGTTCATGAGTATCAACTTCAATACGGCGTTGATATTCCTTTGCATATTCGCACTAGTACTTTCATTTAACCTCAAGTGGATTGCCTACCTGAATTTCAAGCAGAAATGGAAAAGCATATTGTTCATATTGCTTTCAGGTATTTACGTATTTCATTTCCTTATCAATCTGCTCAATCTGGCTGAAACCGGTGTGCTAAGTGTCAATCTGTTGGACAGAGTATTCATTGTTTCCCTTTTTGTCTTTATCATACTTTATGCAGGCATTGCGGTCCTGGTGACTCTTTTTAACCTACCAACCTCCAGCGTATTCGAACGAAAACTTCAGGAAGCCATTGACTTTCAGAAATTGAGTCAGTCAATTCCCGCAGGCCAAAACGCAGAGCAAACCTATGACATTCTATTAGAGAGCTCCATGAGCGCGGTATTTGCCGATGCGGCATGGCTGGAAATAAAAAGTGATCAAAAACCGACACTCATTACTCGTGGCATTACAGATCCAACAGTGCAGGACATCAAAGATTCTGTACGTCAGGAATACATCAAAGAAATACTTACTTACCGATTTAACGGCTCATATTCTTCCAACAAAATCATTGGGACTCTTAGTCATCCTGATTTTAAGTCAATCATTACGATACCAGTAATGATCCAAAACAAGCAAATCGGTGCTTTGGTTTTACTACAGGAGGTTGGAGATGCCTTTAATCGGGAAATGGTGGACATCATTTCCACGTTCGTGAATCAGGCAAGCATTTCTCTTGAGAACTTCCAGCTAATTCAGGAAGCGATCGAAACCGAGCGATACAAAGAAGAGCTGAAGATTGCCAAGAGTGTTCAAAAAAGCTTGCTTCCTTCAGAAATGCAGCACAATGACCGTTTTGAAATACTGGGCTACAGCATGGCAGCAGATGAAGTTGGCGGTGATTACTATGATGTATTGGAACCTACAGATGGAATTTTCAACCTAATCATTGGTGATGTATCTGGCAAAGGAACGTCAGCCGCATTCAACATGGCTCAGATGCGCGGGATATTCCACAGCCTAGCACAAAAAGACGAAAATCCTGCGTCGTTTATTAAGCAGGCCAATGCCGCCATGAGCCGATGTTTGGAGAAGTCATCGTTTATCACAGCGATGTATTTCAGGATTGATACAGCAAATAGTCAAATGGATTTTGTGCGGGCTGGTCATTGTCCAGCCTTGTTTTATTCAGCTTCATCCAACAAAATCTGTCGTTTAGAGAATAATGGACTGGGTTTAGGGATTCTAAGAAACTCTGAATATGACCAGTACGTTGAAGAACATAACATCGCATATGAGCCGGGCGATTTATTGCTGCTCTATACAGATGGTATCATAGAGGCAAAGAATGAGAACAATCAACAGTTCGGCCTTGAGTACTTAGAACCCTCACTGCTTAACCACATTGATGAGCCGCTTGAAGAGATTAAAAATGGCATCATTGGTGACTTAATGAAATTTTTAAATGGGAATAAACTTGATGACGACTATAGCTTAGCTATTGTCAGGTTTAAGTAATGGATATGGTTAAAATAGAAACAATAAAAGAAGACGGTTATCAGCTGATCGAAGTGCATGGAGAAATTGATGCGAGCTCTTCCATCGAATTGGATGATGCTTTGAAAAATGCGGCTGAAAGTGCTTCACAAATATTAATTGACCTTAGTGGGCTAGAGTACATTTCATCTGCTGGGCTCGGAGTATTTATAAGCTATCTGGAAGAGTTGAAAAAAAATGAAGTGAAGCTTGTCATCTTTGGGTTGAATGAAAAAGTCCTTGAAGTGTTTGAAATTCTGGGCCTACAGCATTTGATGAATATAAAGGACAATAAACAAAACGCCCTGAACTTCCTGAATGAAGCATAAGCTGACCATATCGTGCAGTAAGGTAAACCTGATGAAGATCCGTCATTTTGTGGCGGAATTGCTTGGAAGCATTCACCTTACTGAAGTGGAGGCTCATAAACTAGTGCTAGCAGTGGATGAAGTTTGTGCCAACCTCATTATTCATTCTAACCAGTGCAATCCAACTAAGAAGATTGATGTCATAGTAGAAGTACAGGAGCAAAAAAGAATCACCTTCACTATCAAAGATAAGGGAGTGAGCTTCGATCTCAACGAATACAAAGAGCCCTCGATGGATGATATAGTCACCTCTGGTCGCAAAGGCGGGGTTGGACTTATCCTTGTGAAGAGAATAATGGACAAAATAGAGTTCTCTACCGAGAAGAATTATAATATTTGCAGATTGACCAAAAATCTAGGAAAATGAGATATTGGTGGATTGTATCCCTTACAATTCTTACAGCCTGTGAGTTTTTCAAACCTAAGGAGATTACCTCGGAACCGCCCATTGCCAAGGCAGTAGATAGCTATTTATATGCGTCAGACCTTGAAGGGCTCGTTCCATCCAGCATCTCCCAGATCGACAGCACGAAGCTAGCGGCTAAATATGTGGAAGACTGGGTAAAGAAACAGTTGATGATTTCCCGTTCTTCACAAGCAATTGATTTCAATGAAGCTGAAATAGAGCGTAAAGTATTGGACTATCGCTATGCACTAATGGTACACGCATTTGAAAAGCAGTACATTGATAAAAACCTCAATCGAAATGTGAGTAATGAAGATATCCAGACTTATTATGAAGACAAGTCAGACAACTTCCTGCTGAAACAAAACATTATTAAATGCCTCTACGTCCAGACTCCCAAGAATGCACCCAATCTCAACCAGTTTAGAAGAAATTTTAGAGCTTACCCAGAAGGCAACAAGGAGGATCTGAACTCCTACATCAGTCAATTCGCTACCAAGTCTTTTCTGGAAGATACAACCTGGATCATTTTCGATGAACTGATATTAACCACTCCACTAGAGTCCCTTCAGGATAAAAATCAGTTCTTGACGAAGAATACCTATTCAGAAACATCTGATGATGAATACATTTACTTTTTAAAAATCTTCGATTATAAAATTTCCAATGAAACTTCGCCGTTGGAGTTTATCAAGGAAGATATTGAGAATATCATCATCAACAAGAGAAAGCTTGCGCTAAAGAAACAGCTAGAAGCAAATATTTATGAGGAAGCAGAACAGAATGAAGAGTTTGAAATATATAGCAATTAGTTTTTGGTTTTTAGTCTTGAGCTTTTCGGCTCAAAGCCAGGAGGCGGTAGTGGTAGATAAAATTATTGCCAAAATCGATGATTACATCGTTTTAAAATCTGACCTGGAGCGAGCCTACCTGGATCAACTATCCAAAGGGC
>JAMWZA010000163.1 GCA_024305105.1 Marinoscillum sp. | reverse complement strand
GATTCTACAACTATTCTCAAAAGAGAAGATATCCAGAAAATTATTGTCGAATCAAAAAATTATAGTCTCCTAAATTAAATAAAAGGAATAATTCTCCAAAATTACCTTATTTTGAGACTGGATAATGAAACAGGTAATTCTAGGTGTATGCTTTCTGGCCATAACAACCACTGTGGTAAGTCAAAACTTTCTTTCAGCCACACTGAATGATCGCTATTACTCAGCCAGTGCAGGATTGGGTTTCGCATCGTATAGAGGTGAACTAAAACACAACGGCAGCATCCAGAACGAAGTATCCAATATGTCTATTGGTGCTGAAGTGCGCTTATGGAGCAAAGTATCAGCGCGAGTTGAGCTGGGTCGCTATAGCATCAGAGGCCATGACAAGCATGCTGCGGACAGTAGTTTCGCTAGGCAACGGAACTTATCCTTTGAAAGCACCAACTACGAAGCATCCATACAGGGTGTCTTTTTCCTTCGCTCCTATCGAGGCGTTTATCACAAGCGTTGGTCGCTAGACCCGTACATTTCGTTAGGAATTGGCACAACATACCTGAGCCCTCAAGCCAAATTGGGTGAATCCTATTTTAATTTATATGAATTAGAGACCGAACAAGATTCAGATTATAGCCGATTCACGCTGATACTACCTGCGTCTGTCGGACTCAAATGGAAAATAACGAGCTCACTGAATTTTATTACAGAAATCGCCTATCGCTACACCTTCTCTGATCACCTGGATGATGTCTCGGGTAATTTCCCCCAATCATACCCTAATGCTACCACAGAACTTCTTGGCAATAGAAAGGATGAAATTGGCCTGATCAATGAAACGGCGTATGAACAATTATCAGCAGGTAACCCACGCGGAGATAACTCAGATAAAGACGTCTATTTATTCCTTAATTTAAAATTCGAACTGTTTTTATCCAGAGACATGTTCAAACCAAAGCCTAAACCCTCGAAGCGATAATAAGTCTAATTCATTAGCAAAAGCACTTAAGAGATTCAGCCAGTCTTACTTTTTGGTGGTGAGGTATGATAATCGGCTCCTTTAAAAATAAATATTCGCTGGACGGTTCTCAGCAGAATTCGTAAATCCAGCCAAAAGGATATGTTCTGGACATAGTAAAGATCATGGGTCAACTTCTCCTTTAAAGAAAGTAGGTTTCGGCCTTTAACCTGAGCATAGCCTGTTATCCCAGGGCATACCTCGTGTCGGCGATGTTCTTCTTTGGTGTATTTCTCCAAATACTCAATTAACAAAGGTCTCGGTCCAATAAAACTCATTTCGCCACAGAGAATATTGAATAGCTGAGGCAATTCATCCAAAGACGTATTTCTGAGTATTTGTCCCAGTTTTGTGGTTTTGCCTGACTTCATCGTGGTAAACTTAAAAAGGGTAAAAATTCGTCCTTTATATCCCGGCCTCTGATGTTTAAATAAAATGGGATTGCCATCGATTAGAATGACCAAAGCGATCAACAACAAAAGAGGTCCCAACAAGACAATGAGCACTGCCGCACCCACTTTATCAAGAAAAGGCTTCCAAAAATGAATATATTTTGAAGAATCTGTCATGCTATTGCATCAAATGTATGCAATCTGATCTTTTCTTAATATTTTTCCGATATCATTCCTTATAGGGAATGGAGGTTGACACTCCACCGCCACATCAACCTTTCACAAACTTGATTTAACCCTGGCAATGAAAACGTTTCGTTTCGTATTTTTTGTAGCTCTCACACTTGCATTTGGCATCATTCTAAATACTAAGATTGGGAGAACTCCCCCACTCGGAAAGTTTTTAAATCCTTTCAGCGGTTTTTGGACCAATGCCGAAGAGTCTGGGGTTAATTATAGCGAGAAGCTTAAGATCGAAGGTTTAGATGAAGAAGTTACAGTCTATTATGATGAACTTCGTATTCCTCATATTTATGCTCAAAATGAATTAGATCTTCACCTCGTTCAAGGCTACCTCACAGCTCGGGATAGGCTTTGGCAAATGGATTTTTTCTCGCGAATAGTCTTAGGGAAACTTTCTGAAGTTTTGGATAATCCAGGGGTATTGGATTTTGACAAATTCAATCGAAGGATCGGACTGAAGCGAATGACGCATGAGTTCTACGAACAGACCAAAGAAGCGCCAGAGCTTCATGCTATCATTCAAGCTTACAGCGATGGAGTAAACGCATACATTGATCAAATGAGCGCAACGGACTATCCGTTGGAATTCAAACTACTCAACTACCAACCTGAAAAATGGTCTCCACTAAAAACCTGTTTGGCCTATGCAATGCTCAGCAACACACTTTCCAGAGGTGAATCTGACCTTGAGAACACCAATGCATTAAAACTTTTTGGAAGAGAACTTTTTAACATTCTGTACCCGGAGCAAATAGGCAACATAGATCCGGTTATCAGAAAAACGCGCAATTGGAATTTTGCGCCAGTACCGGTTGACAAACCAGATGTCACGTTCCCATTGCTCGAAACGAACGAGACCATCGATAAACCACATCCATTAAATGGCAGCAACAACTTTGCCGTATCCGGACAAAAAACCAAAAGTGGAAATGTACTGCTCGCCAACGAACCGGATTTAGAGCTTACACTACCTTCTATATGGTATGCCTCTCACCTAAACGATACCAAAAAGAATGTAATGGGCGTGACAGTACCAGGTACTCCTATTGTTTTAATCGGATTTAACGATTCCATTTCATGGGGCGTCACCAACTCGCCAAGAGATCAAGTTGACTGGTATTCCATTGAATTCAGAGATGAATCAAGAGAAGAATACCTCTACAACAATCAATGGTTTAAAACAGAGAAAGTCATAGAAGAATTTGAACTGGCTGATGGTTCCACAGCTTATGACACCATTATTTACACGCATCATGGGCCTGTCGTTTATGACCGCAATTTCAGAACTGAAAACAAACGGCGCAATTACGCGATGAAATGGATTGCTCATTTCCCGAGCACCACTTTTGACGCAATGTATGACGTAAATAGAGCTCAGAACTACAATCAGTTTGTCTCAGCAATGAAGAAATTTCAAGGACCTCCTCAGAACTTCATCTTTGGTTCTGCCCAAGGAGATATTGCACTTTGGCTTCCTGGAAAGTTTCCAGTGAAGTGGAAGGAACAAGGAAAATTTTTAATGGATGGGGCTAAAATAAGCCATGAGTGGAAAGATTATATCCCTTTTGAGCACTACATGTACGATGTAAATCCTGAACAAAACTATCTGACCTCAGCCAACCAGCATCCGGTAGACACTTTGTATCCCTATTATGTCTATGATCACAACTATGAATACTACCGTGGTAGACGTATCAACGATCGCCTTAGGGTTTTGACAGAGATCCTACCCAAAGACATGATGCGTTTGCAAAATGACAATTACAATTATATGGCATCTGAGAGTCTCCCAATGATGCTGGACAATCTGGATACCTCGACATTTACGAGTGGTGAATGGAACTACTACCAAACGCTTAAAGAATGGGACTACTTCAATGCTCCGAATCTCAAGGCTCCTTCCAATTATCAGTTATGGTGGGATCTCTTATATGAAAGCACATGGGATGAATTTGATACTGTAAGCATTGCCATAAATAAACCCCACAGATTTGTAACCATCGATCAATTCAAAAGTGATTCTACTTTCATTTTCTCTGACATTTTGCAAACACCCACACGCGAAAGCACTCGGGATTTAATGAATATCACCTTTAAACAAGCAGTTGATTCGCTTGATAATTGGATAGCAGAGAATGGTGAAGACTACAACTGGTCTAAATTTAAGAACACTACAGTTCGTCATTTATTGAGACTAGATCCATTCTCTAAGAGCCAGGTACCAGTCGGTGGTTACTCTGGTATCGTAAATGCTGCCAGTCAAGGGCACGGACCTTCATGGCGAATGGTGGTTGAACTCAATCCTGAGGGCACTAAAGCCTGGGGAGTTTATCCTGGAAGTCAAACAGGAAACCCTGGAAGCCCTTTATATGCACACATGATAGATAACTGGGCTACTGGCAATTATTACGAGTTGGTGTTTGGTAGCGACATATCAACCAGTAACAAATTAATCTTTACACAAACAATTGAAGCGAAATAAGAGATGAAGCTAATCGCACGTATCCTACTTATCATTATCCTTTCCTACCTCTTGTCGCTCTACTTCCCGTGGTGGATTCTAATGGTTGTCGCTTTTGTCGTTGGGTTTAGCATACCCGGCAATGGTATCAACTTGTTCATTGCCGGATTTTTGGGAGGAGGACTACTGTGGATGTCTTACGCCTGGTACATCGATATCAAGACTGAATCCATCCTATCAAATAAAATAGTAGCACTTTTCCCTTTTAATGACTCCATCTTTCTGTTGATACTCACAGGCATTATAGGTGCTCTTGCCGGAGCATTAGGCATTATTTCTGGAGGTAGCTTCAGACAACTCTTTATGAAAAAGAAACAGAAGAGCTTTTACAGCTGAGCAGCTTTCTCGATCAAAACTCCTGAAGCTATTATAGACACTTCTTTCCGATCTGTTTCCGGGTTATATTCTCTTCCCGAATCATCAGCATAATGCTGAGCAGTAGCTTCATCCAACATACTCAATGAAGCAAAGCCATCTATTACCACTTCACGACCAGCTGCATCTTTAGGTACGAAAAATCCATAGTCCTTAAATGTCACCCTGATGCGCTCACCGCTTTCAGACTTTAACGTCATCCAACACCCCTTCATCTGACATACCTCTTCAATAGTTGCCGTGAATTTCACTGGAATGGTATCATTTGCACTTACTTCTGATAGCATTTTCGATGTAGAAGCTGACTCTGCTCCTGAAATCACCTCACCATAGGATTCCCACTCGTCTGCCTTTTGCTGACATTGAACGAACGCTACAGCTAGCAACAAGGTGGCTATGGAGAATAAACCGTTTTTTGTGGATAAAAGTCTTGACATGGCTTAAATAGTGTTTATAAGTTACTGATTATAAGGAATTTAAATGTTCGTAAATTGTTCAATACTAACGGTATAGATCAATTTATTACCTTGTAAATTTAAACCATTATCAACAAAACATTTTAAGCTATGAACAGATTAAGAAAATTTTCAGCACTAGTTATTTTTGCTATTACATTCACATTGGGAGCTTGTTCTCAGGATGAAACGATGGATGAAGTGATCACTAACACAGAAATCAATAAACCAATCAACGCCGATGGTTCTACTGGATCAGGGTCAGACAATGATAAAGACAAACCTGGAACGGAAGAAGGGAGTTAATTTTCCATAAAACGCTTTGAAGTAGTAATTGGTCGAAAAAGTCATGATTTGTTTCGTGACTTTTTCTATCTTTCTGGCACAATTATGAAAGTAATTTTTAACCGAGCGTTTCTAATCATATTTATATTAGCCATTAGTGCAAACTTTTCTTACGCTAACAGCATTGAGGAAGAGTATAAGCATGTAATGGCTGTATTCAATAAAGACCAATATCCTGAGGCGAGGAAGTTGGCGGAACAGCTACTAGAACAAACCAAAACTGAACAAGATTTCTATCATCTTACTAAATTGTATTTTCTCCTAGGATACATTTGTGAGTATACCGAAGATTTTGGTAAATCTATTATTTACTATTTAGAAGGATCGAGGCACGGTCAGTTGGCCGGTGATGAAAGACTCAAGAAAACGATCATCTCAATACATAAGAATTTAGCATCAGTTTTAAGTGATTACAAACACTATGATCTGGCTTATAAATTTATTGATGAAGGAATTCTTCTTGCTGAAGAAGTTCAAAATGAAAGTCAAGTAATCAGCTTACTAAATAATAAAATATTTGTTCTCTTAGAAGAAGAAAGATTTGAAGAAGCGATAACTGGGATACATGATTTAAGAAAGAATCACAATATTTCCAAAGAGCGGGATCTAATAATCGAAAACAAATTAGGCTGGGCACTACAGTCTCTAGATAGACTTGATGAAGCACTAGTAAGTTACCAGAAAGTCGTTAAGGATACTCTTTCAATTGGACTCGCAGTTCATAGTATCAGTTTGCAAAATATGGCTCTCATTCATTCTAATCGACAACAATACGAGCTCGCAGTTGAACGCCTCAATGCATCCATCACTCATTGCAAAACATATGATTTTCCAAGATGGCTATTAAGAAGCTATGGTAATTTTGGTGAATTATACCTCGATCTACATAAACCTAAAACTGCCATTAAATTCTTGAAAGAAGGTGTAAGCCTTTTAGAAAACGAAGATCAATTACCTCAATCTTATGAAATTTACAAATTATTGAGTTCCGCTTATTACGAGTTAGGAAATCTTCACGAAGCGTTAAAATATAAGGAACGATACAGCGTAGAACTAGAACAATACATCGAACAGCAGAATAAAATCACCGAAGACGAACAAAAGTACAATATCCAACTCCTCACGGATAGGTATTTTGATTTGCTGGCTGCAGACAAAGATCAGAAGAATACCGAACGAATGGCCAAATTCGGAATTAGTGGGACTGCATTGGTTTTCTTATCCATCCTATTAGCTATGCTTTACAAACAGAGAAGAACCAGAGTTTCTTTGGCTAGAGAATTAAGCTTAATAGAAGCTGAATCAGATGTCTAACGACAACTTGTTTCTAAGTAGTTCGAGGATTTTATCTTGCTTAGTATACAATGCCTGAATTTTATTACGTTGCATCATATTCTCCTTTAATAGCGTTCTGATTAGCTCAGACAACTCCTCCAATGAAGGGTTTAGCCCCAATTCACCACGCAAGTTCTCGACTAAAGCAACAATCCTATTTTCAATACTCTCATAACCTTCGTCAAGGGCCAGGCTCTCTTTATTTTCTTTCCAAATATCGCCCTCCCCTTTCAATAGCCAATTGGCATTGATAGCACCGTATGTAATTAGAATCTTTTGAAGTAAATCATAGCTCGGCTTACTCCTACGACCCTTGATTATGTTATATATGACAGGGCTTTTAACTCCAATCGTCTCCGCAAATGAGTTGGGATTTGTTTGAAGGCTACTGATTAAATCTGATATGCGATCATTAATTGCCATAGGAGTAATTGAATACTGGTTGATAAAAATAACTAATTAACTTATAAAAAAGAAGGGTTACTCAATGTAACCCCCCCTCATTAAGAACCAGCTATGGAAAATAGATACTCACTATCTATTGATTCAAAGATACTATCAATTGATAGCATATCAAAGTATCCAAGCGTGATTTGCAAATATTTTTATATCAAGTGATAATAAAAAAGCCACACTATAGATAGTGTGGCTCTATTTTCCACCGCTGATCAGAATGATCATCACTGAAAGATAACGTAATCATCGTTTCTAAACAACAAGTATTGTTACAATATCCTACCTCGCCATTGCGATTAATCAGTATTTTTTAATTTAATTTGAACCAATGGCCGCTAGCAAATCTTCGATCTTCAAAAGTTTCCTTCGCTATTCGCCAATTTTGCTTACAGCGTTAGCATTCGCCTACGGTTATTACCTGATCTATGTCCATGGTCCAGAACTCTCTGGGAGACTACTTAAAGAATTGGTTAGCAGACAGTCTGACGACCAATACGAGATCAATTATTCTAAATTAGACATCTCGATCATCAATAAGGGTATTGAAATTGATCAGTTGATTTTATCTCCGGTACCGGACACGCTAAAAAGAGTGTATCAAATCAAAATTCCAAAGCTGGAAATCACCTTAAAATCTCTCTTGGACATATACCTTGATAGAACCTTATCTTTCCAACGAATCTTGATCTATGATCCGCAAATTCAGATCATCAGAACAGCAAGAGATCGAACACAAACAACCTTTTCTGTAGAGTCTGGAGATCTTTATCAGCTCATTCAAGAGAACCTTTTCAAACTAGCTATTGACAGTTTCGCAATCAAAAACGCCTCAATTGATTATCATAGCATGGCAAATAAGGAACTTCGAATCCTACTTAAGGAGCTTGACTTTGGAGCCAGTAAATTTTCCCTTGATAGTGCATCTCAAGGCAAACAGTTTTTCTACAGTGAAAACATTACTCTAAGGCTTACCAATCAACACTTCAATCTGGGGGATAGTATACATGAAGCTACATTGGAGGCATTAGACATCTCCACCGGTTCCCGAAATATACTCTTTAAGAATTTTCAATTAAAACCGAGGAGCTCTCATAACCCAAAAGAAAAAGCCAACCTCTACCATCTTAATATTCCAGAGTTCAATTTCAGAGGACTGGACTTTCAGGAGGCTTACTCCAGCAATTCGCTAAAGCTTGACTCAGTACGATTAAGCTCTCCTACTATAAGTGTAACAAGAAGTACCAGTACTAAACAGAAACGTGATCTTTTACCTTCTGTTTTCAAACTGTTTAGCAGAATGAAAATAGGCAAAATGTTTATCGATGATGGAACCTTCTTGCTGGAAAACAACGGAGATTTCAAGCACGTCATGGTTAAATCAGAAAAACTGAACATGGAAATAGACAACTTCGAAGTGGACTCCTCATACTTGATTAACCCGTTAGAAAGAACCTATTTTGATCAATTTAAACTTACAGCTTCAAATACGGAGTTAATCACAAATGACTCTTCTAACCATCTTCGCTTAAAGCATTTTAATGCCAGTTCTTCTGATTCAACATTACAGCTTTCTGAATTCCAATTTAAAAACACTAATTCCAAATCAAAGAATAACTATACAATCAAAATTCCTGACTTTTTTCTTGATGGTATTGACTTTAAGAGAGCATGGTTGCGGCATGAAATAAATGGCAATGAAATAGAAATAAATAACCCCTACATCGCCGGAACTCTTTCACTAAAACAGTACAATTCCTCAGAGCCATTCATTAATCAAGTCAGCTTAAAAGGCATATCGATCACTGATGGCGAACTAAATCTGACCGTAGAAGATAAACAGGTGAATATTGCCGATTTTGATATTGACCTTAAGTCGATTGATTTGGATTTAAAAAACAGCTCGATCAACAACCTGCATAATAACTGGTTTACCTCAAAACTTAACCTGACTAATTGTGACTTTCTATTGAGTAACCGATCATTTCAAATTGGGTCGATCAAAACAGACTCTAATTTTTACCGATCCAAAATTTACAATATTTCTCAGCATCAGAATGAAAAAACACCTTTACGGGCAGATACCATATTAATCGACGGATTATTGCTTGATAGTCTGTTCAATTCTGGATTTGTCATTTTTGATTCACTGACTGTTCATGGTCCTCATTTTGTGTTAGACCTTGATAAACCTCAGAGCCTATCTCAGGACAGAATTAACGACCTGATTCACCGAGTTTTCTTTAATCAAGTGCGCATAGATAGAGGACATGTGAACGTCATAAAAAATGGTCAGGTTATCTCTCATATGGATAGCATTAGCACTACTTTAAGCACTTTTCATTATGACACGATTATCGGTGAGTACTTTACAGGAATCGACTTTCACGCTGACACTATTCATGTCTCATTCGCAGATTTACATCATGGCCTATCGGGTAGCAATATTTCCATATCTCAAAAGGACTCTACCCTTGACATCCAAAATTTAGTGTTTTTACCCTATAATTTAGATAGTGCTTTTAATCACTATAAGATTATCTCAGAGGAGCTTAAACTAAGACAACTTAACTTTCATCGATTGATCAATGATCAGGAAATTCAGTTTGTAAATGGGTTTCTTCAGCATCCTGATATTGATATCATCATTGAAACCAAGAGCAGTACCACGGAAAAAGCACCGCCAAAAGATTTAATAAGCTTTGAATCATTCAATATTGGTAGTGGTAACCTCCATTTCGCCAATAATACCACTGGATTTCGATTGACTTCTCTGGACTTTGACGTGCTTGTCCACGACTTTGACATGTTGAATGATTCCAACCTGTTCTATGCCAAAAACTACCTTTTTGATGCCAAACAAACCGTAATCGGCATGCAAAAACTACATGACAGCATACGCATCGGCTACTCGCTCATCAATACAAGTGCTGGTAATTTCACCTTCAATGAGTTTACATATAGACATGGAGACATGTTTGATCTGAGTTTTCCAAAAATTGACCTTCGTGGATTGGTCACAGATCACCTAATCGAAAGGGGTACATTTAAAATGGACTCCATTACTCTTACCAAACCACTGATTAAGTATGGGATTCAAGCAAACCCATCTAAGCCAAGTAATCCGCCAAATATAGAAATAGGCAAACTGAAGGTTAATGATGGAACAGTCAGGATCCACAAAAATGAATGGAATCATGGGGATACCATAAACTTACAGGCACTGCAATTAAATATTAATGATTTTATCTATGACTCATTGATTAGAGTTGAATTTTCACACCATCTATTTAGTAGCTTGGATATAAGTGGATCCGATCTGAGCTATACTTTGCCAGACAGCTTATTTCAGCTTAGACTTGGACAGTATACCTACGATCATACTGATAAACATGTTGAATTAAATGATTTCGAGCTAATACCTCTTTACAATAGAGGTGAATTTCAAACCAAAATTGATTATCAAAAAGATTGGCTCGAGGGGTCTGTTTCAAATATCTATTTCACAGGATTTGAAATAGATTCCCTTATTTCCAAAAACCTCTTTAAAACCAGCAAAATCCAAATTGACTCATTCATACTGGACACTCACCGGGACAAGCGTCTCCCAAGAGAAGATGGTGTTTTCAAGCCGCTACCACAATCCCTTCTTGAGGCGGCACCGCTACGAATAATTGTGGATAGCATCATTGTTAATAACGCATTTGTGTCTCACTCTGAGTTTTCTGAAACGGGAGAATTCCCAGGGAAAATTTACTTTCAAAACATTGATGCAGCGTTGGCGAATGTAACCAATGACACGGTTAGAATTACGAAGATTCCGGTCATGCATTTTGATGCAACTGGATTATTGATGAAAACAGGCGACTTTACTCTTGGAGTAGATTTTGACCTCACCTCTAAAAACGATCGATATACACTAATGGGGAATGTAGGCAGCATGGACCTGACTGAGCTGAACGAATTTTTGGAGTACACTGCCTTTGTAGAAGTTCGAAGTGGTCAATCAAAATCTGTAGATTTTTCATTTGAGGCCAACAACACCTACGCACTGGGAGAGATGACCTTCTACTATGATGACTTAAAAATAAGCGTGTTGAATCAGGAAAGTTATGACACAAAGGGCTTTGGAGCCTCTCTCAAGACTTTTTTCGCCAATACGTTTGTAGTGAACACCAAAAACCCACATTTCATCTTCGTGAGAGATGGTCATATTTTTCATGAAAGAGATCAATCAAAATCAATTTTCAATTACTGGGGTAAGTCACTATTGAATGGAGTAGTCAGCAGCATTGGGGCTAAAAACAATAAAAAGGAGATAAAAAACCAGAATGAGGAAATTCGGCTTCAATACGAAAACCGACGAAAAAAGAAATAAGCATTATCCTTCAAACCCGATATGATTGTGACTACCATCACAATAGGGTTTATTCGCTGAACCCCCACATCTACAAAAAGCAGTTATCTTGCTTTTCTTTTCTTCACTTCCATCGAGTCTGCATACATTCAGGTCTCCGTGCACTAACAAGGGGCCATTGGCAGTTACCACTACTTGACGCTCCTGCTTTGTTGCAGCAGCTTCTCCTTTCAAACTCAATGCTCCAGATGGGCACTGATGAACCTGATCAATTATTTGATTTATAGAAGCTCCTTCCATATGGATCCAAGGTCGGTTTTTAGGATTAAAAACCTCAGAAAGTCCTTTAAAACACTTTTCAGAATGGATGCACAAATCTGATTGCCAAATTACGGTAACATTGTCTTTTGAATATTCTTTTTTGCTCATCACAGTACGTCTTTAAATTCTGGGTGCTTATTAAATACCGACTTGGCAAATGGACAAAGAGGAATAATGGATATATTCTTTGAGCGAGCAAACTTCACTGCCGCAAAAACCATATCCTGGCCTTTTCCCTGACCTCTTAGCGAGTCATCAACTTCCGTATGGTCTATGATAATTCGATCTTTTCCCGCCCAGGAATAAGTCATCTCAGCCTTTTTCACCGTACCTACATTTACGTAAAAACTTCCTTTAGACTCATTATCCATTTGCTCCACTTTCATAGTCAATAATTCATTTTGATAAAACTTCCAGCGCTACTCCTACTTGCTGCAATTTACGCTCTAGTAAGATTAACCTGGACCTTTTTGATCTTCGCACATCCCGAATAAATACTTTTGTGATTCTTTCTGGAAATTGGAGTGCCAGTGATTCATAAATATCAGGATCTTTTTGTCCACTATCTCCTATCAATACGAAGAAAGAATTGGGATAAGCCTTCATCAATCTTCGAATTTTTTCCTCCTTATGCTGGTGACTGCCTCCTCCACTTTTAAATAAATCCAGAAGTCCTGTTTTAATGTTCTGAAGCAAAAAAACTCCATCCGG
>JAMWZA010000162.1 GCA_024305105.1 Marinoscillum sp. | reverse complement strand
GGGCGTATTTAATCAGAGATTGTGCTTTCGAAAAACCTTTTCTCGGATACCACTATTAGTTTATCATCTATTCAGATCGCAATCCTTCACTTGGATTGGCTTTCATTGGCCGCATGGTAGCGGCAAGGATGAATACAAAGGCAGCAAGTACAATGCCGAGCCCGATAACCACACTGTTTATGATCGAAACACTGGCGTAGTACTTGTAAATAGTCTGTAATACCCCTTCGCTAATTACATAACCCAGAACTGTGCCTACAAAAAGAGCAACCACCAGAATGATCGTAAAAGATTTGTTCACAGCTAGATTCACCTGTGTAAAAGAGGCTCCAAGCGTTTTCCGAATGCTGATTTCCTTGGTCTTCTTGACCACATTGATACTCGCCAATGAGAATATTCCAATCAAACTCAAAAAACAGCCAAGAGCAGCCATAGCCAGAAATATGGACTTGAGATTATTTGAATCTCTGATGGCATAAAATCCAGACGACTGATGCTGCCACTCCCCACCAAACGGTGATTCGAACATTTCGACCCAAACGGCCTTAAACCTTGCTTCCACCTGATCGATTGATTGCGAATCGTCTATGCGCACCAGCAATCGATTGAATACAGAATCCGCACCCATCAAATACACTTCTGGTTTATAAAGTGCATTTTCGTACACATCGGTAGATACCTGTCTGGTAATCCCAACGACACGCTTGCGTTGTCCGTCGAGCGTTACCATTGAATGGAGCTGCTCTTCAGGATCAAGATATCGTCTGGCGAACTCTTCATTAACCACCACCGCGTCATTGATTTCGGCTTGACTATTGGCTCGAAATGACCGCCCTTTAACCAGATGGATGTTCATGAACTCGTGATAGTTCGCATCTACGGTATATGCTCTGACTTCCACATTTCCTGTATCATTCTTCATCAATACGGTTTTGCGAGAAAGGTCGTGGTGATTGTTTGTTCGAACGATACTCGAAACTTCGTTCATCTGACGAATTCGGTTTTCAAACCCATTTACTTGTTCCGCCTTTGGAAAACTGAATATCATCAGGTTATTGGAGTTGAATCCAAAGTCGAAAGTCTTCATGTATTCCGTGTTGCTGGCAAAAGCAGCCCCGGTAATGAGCACAGCAATGGAAAAAGCAAACTGCCCGACAATTAATAACCGACTTATCCAGCCGACACCTCGCAGCTTGTACCGTTTATTCAAAATAGCGATGGTCTCAAATTTTTTAGCGTATGAAGCCGGAATCAGACCAGCCATGATGGTAATCAAGGTTAATAACAGCACGACACTCGGGAGGAAATTCCAAATACTGATATCCGATATCAGGAAAGTGAACCCAAATGATCCAAAGAACTCCCGAGCAAAAACATTGGCCAGCAATAGTGCAATAGCAATGGCCGAAACCGTTACCACCATCATTTCCATTAGAAACTGGATAAAAATCTCACGATTCTGTGTTCCAAGCGTCTTCCTGATCCCAACTTCCTTAAGGCGTTTACTAACGAGCGCAATGGCCGTGTTAGCCACATTGAAGACCGCCACCAATAGAATCATTAAAGCCATCATCGAGAAAATAACTAGGACTTCCGGTCGTATCCGCATATTCGTAGGTGAGTAATCAGTGATGTGATCGGCTACCCGTTTATCCACAAAAGGGATCACCTCCAAATTGCTTAGCTGCCATTTTTTATTGTTATCGTTATGTATTGGCAGCAAGTCTATGAGCTGCTTCTCTACCTCCTGAAGATTGTCACTCGTGAAGTAAATTCCAGCGCGCTCTGCCGTCCAATCATTCATAGAAATATTCTTGGCGGTTTCCAACGTGGAAAAATTGATCAGTATGTCAAAGAAAAAGCTGGAGTTAAGTGGAATGTGATCAAAAACGCCACCTACGGTTAGTCTTGTTTGCTCTTCATTATCCAGATATAAAGTCAATGTTTCACCCACAGGATATACTTCTCCAAAGTATTTTTCGGCAACACGCTTCGTCAGGAAAACAGTATTTGGGTCGTTCAATGATTCCTGAACTCCATAAAGAAGTGGGATATCGAACAACTCGAAAAAATTATTGGAAACGATGGCTGTACGTTCTTCATAAAACTCATTTTTATATAAAGAAGTAAGATTCTTTCGCTGATAGTGAGCTACTTCATTCACACTGCTAAACGAATTTTCCATGTAGCTCACCATCGCCACAGGAGCATACTCATACCTAAAGTCTTCGGTGTTATCAGACCTGAAACTGTGGACTCGATATACATCGTCTGTGTCTTTGTAGAACGAATCAAATTCCAGATTGTAGGCCAGGATCATGTAAACTGTGATACAAAAACCGATGGATAACCCCAACCCAAGGATGTTAATGGAAACAGATCCCCTGTTCTGCCAGGCGTTCCGTAGGCCTATTTTTAGATAGGATTTGTAAAGTGAAGTGTTCATTTTATTTCGAGTAGTTTTGATTGAATAGCTTTTAAAGCATCTGAGGACATCCCACCAAAACAATCGTGAACGCTTTCGTTTGGTGTAGCCTCTGCTCACTCGGTATTCGTGCATTTCCACTAGGTCCCCTTCGAGCTCTTCCAGCCGTTCATTCCTGCAGTACCACCGAAAAAACTTCAGTGCCAGCCGAGGGGGTTCATGTGACAAACGATCTTTCATGAGGCAGGAAAGGCTATTGATGGAATCTGACTTCTCAGGTTATCTCTGATACTTTGGATCTCATTGAGTGCTCTGGCTCCCTGTGCGGTCAGGTAGAATAACCGCTTGCGCTTCCCTCCTCTTTGTGCTTTGGATTCACCAAGCTTGGATTCCAGATAGTTCTTTTTTTCCAGCCGATACAGCACCGTATGGATCGCACTGATATTAATGCTTTTACCTGTTTGCTTCTCATACTCTTGCACTATCGACACGGAGTAAGCCTCATCATAGAGTAGCGCGACTAGTAAAAGAATCAGTTCCTCAAAATTTCCCAGCTTGATATTTTCCATTTATTTCACAATTGTAAGTATTACATACTCCAAAAGTAAATTTAAAGCTTCACAATTGTAAGTAAAATAATAAAATCACCTTTGAGGCTGCCAACAAACACAAATGGCTTAAATTAGGATTTACCCCAAACAACATGACCCCAGATCATCTTACGTATTGAAGCGAACCTTAACTTATGGCTTACAAAAAAATAGAAGATTACGGGATCATTGGCAATATGCGCACCAGCTGTCTGGTCGGAATAGACGGATCTATTGACTGGATGTGTTACCCGCATTTCGACTCTCCCAGTATTTTCGGACGCATACTGGATGATAAAAAAGCCGGCTACTTCAAGATCTCTCCGGTGGATGCTGAAGTAACTCAAAAGCAATTTTACTGGCCGGATACCAACGTACTCATTACTCGATTTCTGGCACAACATGGTGTATGTGAAGTCATTGATTTTATGCCCGTAGGTAAAACCAAAGTTGGGGAACGACAAAACAGACTCGTGAGATGGGTGAAAATGATTCGCGGGTCCATGAAGATTCGAATGGAGTGCGTACCCGCCTTTAATTATGCGCGAGATGACCACCATTATGTCATCAACGAACACGGAGCTGCTTTCTATTCGGGTGGTTTATCCATTAGTTTGGCCACTTCGGTCCCGCTGAGCGAAATGGAAACTGGCGTTAGTGCGGAGTTTGTACTCGAAGGAGGAGAAACAGCCAACTTTGTCATCAAAGAACCCGATGCTGAAAACGGAAACGAACACAGTTTTACTGATGAGATCGCTCATGAAGGGTTGATCGACACCATCGATTACTGGACCGACTGGGTAAAACAATGCACGTACAAAGGTCGCTGGCGAGAGATTGTCATTCGCTCTGCGCTCACGCTGAAGTTATTGACCTTTGAACCCACAGGAGCTATCGTGGCTGCACCAACTTGCGCGCTACCTGAGGAACTTGGTGGTGTCCGAAACTGGGACTATCGCTATACCTGGATTCGTGATGCGGCCTTTACCATCTATGGCTTAATGCGTATCGGCTTCACCAAAGAAGCTGAAAGTTTCATGCATTGGATAGAAGAGCGCTGCTATGAACTCAATGCAGATGGTTCCATTCAGATCATGTATGGTATTGACGGACGGCACGAACTGGAAGAGAACATTCTTGATCATCTGGAAGGATACAAAGGTTCCTCCCCGGTTAGAATTGGAAATGGAGCTTATGACCAGCTACAGTTGGATATTTATGGCGAGCTTCTGGATTCGGTTTATCTCTTCAACAAGTATGGCAGCCCGATCTCTTACGATCTCTGGAAGCAACTCCGTAAACTCATCAACTTTGTAGCCAAGAACTGGCACCTGAAAGACGAGGGCATCTGGGAGGTGCGTGGTGGACGCCAGCATTTTGTGTATTCCAAACTAATGTGTTGGGTGGCGCTGGATCGAGGAATTCGACTGGCGGACAAACGATCCTTCCCTTCTGACCGGGATGTATGGATGAAAGAGCGAGACAAAATCTATGAAGAGATCATGACCAAAGGCTGGGATGAGGAGCTTCAGACGTTTGTCCAACATTACGGAAGTAAGACACTGGATGCCTCCAACCTAATGATGCCACTAACCTTTTTTGTGTCTCCTACAGATACCCGAATTATCAAGACCATCGATGCAATATTAAAAAGTCCTGAGGAAGGAGGACTGCTCATGGATAGTCTTGTCTATCGGTACAATGTCAATGAAACCAACGATGGCATCACCGGAGAGGAAGGCACGTTCAATCTATGTACCTTCTGGATGGTGGAGGCACTTACCCGAGCAGGTCAGCAGGACAAGGATCGGCTATCCAATGCCCGTCTGATGTTTGAGCAGATGCTGACGTATGCCAATCACCTCGGGTTATATGCAGAGGAAACCGGCCCGAGAGGTGAAGCACTCGGAAACTTTCCGCAGGCGTTTACACACTTGTCATTGATTAGTGCGGCATTTAATTTGGATAAGGCATTGGGGTAATCACTCCTCCATTTTGCATTCATGAGATTTAAATCACGACAACACACAGAGATGTTCTCCGTTTGATAGATTTGCGATGATGATATACACACTCCTGATAAGCCTAAACCTGCTGTCTTTTCAAGATGGTGCCGAGAAATTTCTCAATGCCGGTTACGACAAGTACCTGGAAGAAGACTACAAAGGAGCCATCATGGATTTCAACAAAGCCGCCGCCTATGATCCTGATAATGCAGAGGTCTTTTACTTAAGAGGAGTTTGCAAGTCGGCAATGGGTGAGAAAAAGGCAGCGATGGATGACCTCAACAAAGCCACCGAGCTCAAGGAGGACTATGCAGAAGCATACTATGAAAAAGGCTATATTTTTCTGTCAGACAAGAATGCTGAGCTTGCCATCAAAGAGTTCGATAAAGTAATCCAGTACAACGACTCCTTCGCTGAAGCCTATGTTAGTCGCGGTACGGCAAAGTGTATGATGAACGATGTGGAAGGCGCCACCAAAGACTGGAACAAAGCCAAGGAACTTGGTGTCGGTTATAGCGAATACATGATTTGCGAGTAGTTCTACTTTATTGATAGTATCCGTTTTACGGCCGCTGGTAAATCTTCCTCCACAAAATCAGCCATCTCATCGTCATGACCATCTACCTGGATGGTCCTCAATCCCATTTTAATAGCAGGAATGAGGTCTCTTTTCTTATCTCCGATCATCCACGACCGTGCCACATCTATGTCAAAACGAGCAATCGCTCGCTCAAACATCATCGTTCCGGGCTTTCTACTTAGTGACTCAGAAACGGACGGATGCCATGGCGCATAATAAATCCGGTCGATTAGGTGGTTCACTTGCTCCTGCAAATAATCATGACATTCCTGCATCTGAAAGCGGTTATAAATACCTTTAGCTATTCCAGACTGATTGGTGACTACTACTACCAGATAGCCAGCCGCTTTGATTCTGGCAATGGCCTCAGGCACTCCTGGTAGAATCTCAAATCGATCAAGACTATAGGCGTAATCAACAAAATCTTTGTTGATCACTCCATCCCGATCCAGAAATATGCACTTGTTCATAGCTCAAAAGAAAACAAACCCAATTAAACAAGGGTGAGACCATTCACGAAATTTCATTTTTAGAATGAAGCACAAATGAAGAATTTTTCTTAAAATACAGGTATGTTAGATTTCCAACAGAAAAAGCAACTAAGTATTTTAGTAAAGATTGCGGTAGTTGACGAAGATTTTGCGGAACAAGAAAAAGATGTCATTCGCAAAATCAGCGAAAAATATGGCGCGACAGAAGAAGAGCTCCAGGAAATCTTTGATTCACCAGATTACAGCGAAGGGCTCGCACCAATGAGCGTAGTGGATAAAATGGACTTTATGATGGACTGTATGCTTGTTGTCCTGGCGGATGAAATGGTGACTTCATCTGAAGAATATTTTGCTCGCCAGATGGCTTCCAAACTTGGTTTTGATCAGGGTGTTGTCGCTTTTTTGGTAAGTCACAAAGACAGCAGCCGGGACGAAATGCGGGAACAAATGCTTCCTTTCATGACAAATTAAACGTCTTTTAGTCGAATAGCACTTAAGGATGCCAGCACCATCATGCCAGCTAAAACAGCAATCATGGCTACTACTCCAAAATAATTCGCTATCAGACTGAGCCCTCCAGATGCCAACACGAATAAACCGATGGTCGTATTAGCCATCGATACGTAAAGAGGTCGTTCATCTTTGGGCGCATAATCCACCAAATAGGTCTTTCGTGCCATTCGCGCTCCCCCATAAACCATGATCATCAATACAAACACCGGACTAAAGGTGTAAATATTCTGCCAGTCGATGGGTAAATACTGAAAAACAACCACATAGCCACAGACCATAGCTCCCAAAACGCCAGCAATAACCATCAGTTTTTTACTGCTCCTATCTGCAAACCGACCCCAAAAAGGGCTACTTACCGTATTGGAAATACCTGTTAGCAAAACAAACAAACCCATACCAGATACGGAAATACCTATTTTTTCATTGGCATAAACAATCAAAAAGGGCTGAACAAGCGGAATAGATAACAATAGTCCTCTTGAAATCAGAAAGCGTCGATAATTCACATCTCTCTTGAGAAGTTTCCATCCATTGGTCAATTCTTCGACAGGAGTTCTACCGCCGGAAGTGGCTCCTTTCGCTTCATCAATGAAAAAGAATAGTGCCGCGGCGGTAACCCAAAGTATTGCAGAGCCGATGAACAACCAGGAATAAATAGCTGTATTCTCAGCATCAGATAGAAACAAATAGAAAGCCAGCCCAACGAGTCCTGTAAGCACTCCTCCTCCTGTAGCTCTTAGTCCTAGTAGTCTCCCCCTCTTCCCTTTAGGAATGGTTTTACCCATCACATCTTTAAATGAAATAGAAGCCACGCCACTTGCAATACTAAAAACGGTGAGTGCAGAAATGAAGATCCATCCGACTAAATTTGGATGTTTATAATCCACCATAACGGCCATAACCAGCATCATGACAGCCTGTACGAGCGCAGCTCCTGCCCAAAAGTATTTTCGCCGCTGATAAGCTCTGATCTTTCCCGAAATGACTAATTGTGGCAACAACGAGCCTGTGTTCTTCACAGGCACCAGAAGTCCATTGAAAAATGGAGGAACTCCGATCAATGCAAATACCCACGGGATGATCAACGTGGGACTAGCCAGCTGCTCAGCCAGCTTACTCGAAAAGCCATTCAGTGCATTCAATAAAAAATTACCCGGCACCTCTCTGCAGGATGATTCAGCTATAGCATCACATACGCGCTCTTCTTCATTTTCCGAAACATAATTATAAACCTTCTCCGCCAAATCCTGTGGATACTTATTCATGCTTTACCCAACCACACCTACAGAAAACATGTTTATGATTTTTTCTAAAATTATTTGACCCAACCCTCAAAATTTTCTTGTAATAGCCCACAAAGGGAAACATAAAAACAAGAAACTATGAAAACCAAAATTCAATTATTTAACATTTTACTCATGCTCATTTTCATGAGCAGTACACTTCTACTCACCAGCTGCTTCGAAGAAGAACCTGAGCCAATGGATGATGAAGATGAAGTGACATTAGAAGCAGACTTTTCATTTAGTCCGGAAACACCAAAAATCGGAGAAGAAGTCACTCTGGATGCGACAGCTTCTTTTGAAGGATCGAATTCCGGATTTGAGATACTTTGGGAAATAACAGATATGCCTGAGGAAAGTGAATCCACACTGACTAATTCAGTGAGTGTAGAAACCGGCTTCACTCCTGATAAGGTCGGTGATTATACAGTGCAACTAACACTGACCAGTAATGATTCTGAGGTGACCGACTCAGAAACTGCCGTTATTACTATACTGCCAGGTGGTTTCATTGAATTGAGCGGAACCATCGATACGGACAGAATTCTGGAAAACGTCAATGACGAAGATGCCAGCCTTACCGATTACCTGGTCGTGGGGGACTTAAATGTTAGTGCCAACCTTACCATTGAGCCAGGGGTTCACATACAATTCCAGGAAGGTCGCCTACTAAACATTACCTCTTCAGGAACCATTGTAGCTGAAGGGTCCGAAACAGACTCCATCATATTCACCTCGGCCAATGTAGCCGGAGAAACCCGCTGGAAAGGAATTTACATCGCTTCTGCAAGTAGTCAGAACAGTATTAAACATGCTCAAGTGAACTATGCAGGTAATTCCTCCATGAATTTCTCAGGAACTGATTACCCTGCTGGTATAGGCATAGAAGCCACCGGTAATATCAAGATCGAGAATTCCTCTTTCGAGAACAATCTTGGCTATGCTGTCTACGCGGATGATGATGGCGGTCAGCTAAATACATTTGCTAATAATCATTTTGAAAACAATGAGAATGGCGTAGCTGTCTGGATCAATGAAGTTGAAGACCTGGACGGCACTACTTCTTTCATGAACAATACCAATGCTGACGTAGAAATCTTCGGCTCCACATTGGCGGAGTCTATTGAAACTAACTGGCAAGGACTTAGCGAAACTGCCAGCTATACGGTATCGGGCAACCTCTTCATAGATGGCACGGTTAACATCAGTGAGGGAGCGAAGTTCGAACTGGATGAAGATGTACAAATTTACGTAAGAGGGGCATTCATCGCCGAAGGTTCCGAAACGAACAAAATTGAATTCACCAGTTCTGATCAAAACCAGGGTCTGTTGTGGAAAGGAATATATATCAACTCTGCAGATAGTCGAAACCTGCTAAACCATGTGAAGCTCTCCTATGCGGGAAATTCTGACATGGACTTCTCAGGAGCCAACTATTCCGCTGGAGTTGGATTGGATGCGAATGGAAAAATCAGCATTTCCAATAGTTCGTTTAGCAACAATCAGGGATATGCGGTGTATGTGGACGATAATGGTGGTCAGTTAGAAACATTCACGACCAATTCCTTCTCAGATAACATGACAGCAGTAGGCGTCCCTGCTGATGAAGTAGATGCGCTGGACGAAGCAACCACATTCTCAGACAATACCACCGCAGAAGTGGAAATATTTGCGACTACTTATGCAGCAGCTAAGTCTTCTGCATGGCCAAACCTTAACGGCAATGCCTCATATACCATTTCTGGCAATGTCTATATTCAAGGGGATTTAACCATAGATCCGGGAGCTCATTTTGAACTTGATCAGGATGTCATAATCCATGTGACCGGGTCCATCAATGCTTCAGGTTCGGATGCAGATCACATCGTATTCACTTCATCCAACGTATCTGGCGGCCTGCTTTGGAAAGGGATCTACATCAATTCCTCCAGCAACCTGAATGTATTTGATTATGTAGACGTCTCCTACGCTGGAAATAGCGAGATGGATTTTGCAGGTGCTAACTATGCTGCTGCAATTGGTCTGGATCAAAATGGTAAAATCACGCTAACCAATTCTTCTATCTCAGAAAATGCTGATTACGGTCTGTATGTAGACAATGATGGTGGCCAGTTAGAGGCTTTTGCCAACAACAGCTTCTCCAACAATGTGAAAGCTGTAGGGATTCCCGTCAACGAAGTAGATGAAATTGATGGCTTGACTTCTTTCAACAATAACACATTTGCTGAAGTAGAAATATTTAGCACTTCGCTATCAGATACCAAAAATGTCACCTGGAATGCATTATCGGCAGACGCCTTCTACCGGGTCACTGGAAACCTGAACATAAATGGGACGGTCACCATATCACCGGGAGCGGCATTCGAGTTTGACGAAGACGTTGACATGGAGATCTACGGAGCACTTATTGCTGAAGGTACCGCTACGGACATGATTACATTTACCACATCCAATGTCAATGGAGGATTGTTCTGGAAAGGTCTCTTCTTCCAGTCAGCGAATAGTCAAAACTCACTAGACTATGTGGACGTGTCTTATGGTGGGAAATCGGATCACGAATTTGCAGGCGCCAACTTCTCCGCCAATGTAGGCGTAAACAGTGGAGCTCAACTCAGCATTACAAACTCCACCATTTCAAATGGCAATGCATACGGCGTGTATTCCATAGGTACAATCAACAACATAGTGGATGTATCTGCGAATAACACGTTTACAAGTAACGTAGATGGCAATAGTTTCTAGGCGGTAGCTGACCATCTGCGCATGTTTCCGAATCCCGGCGGTCAACCGTCGGGATTTTGTACGTTTAGGAATTATCCAAATAGCATTAATCCGCTATTTTTTAGTAACTTTCCAATTCGCCCTAAAAACACGCCGGAACTATGGTTAATGAAACCGAACTCCAAAAAATCATTGAAAAAATCAACCAGGGAGATCAGAAATCTCTGGATAATTTATTCCCAATTGTCTACCAGGAATTGCGGAAAAGTGCTCATCTGATTCGCATGAGGTTTCATAATGAGAACACGCTAAACACCACAGCACTCGTTCATGAAGCTTACCTTAAGCTCTCACAGGCAGACCTTTCGCAACTGGAAGACAAAAACCACTTCTTTAACCTGGCAGCCAAAGCCATTCGTCAAATACTGGTAAATGCCAGTCAAAAAAAGAAAACGCTCAAAAGATCTGGTGGCCATCAGTACCACATAGATGACCTGGAGGAGCAGCTGCAACTCTCAGAAGAAAGCAAAACTGCAATTCTTAGTATTCAGGAAGCCTTACTTCGTTTGGAAAGAAAGCAACCAACGTATACCAAAATTGTAGAGTGCCGGTTTTTTGCAGGTCTGTCGATAGAGGAAACAGCGGACATTATTGGCACCAGCCCTAGTACGGTAAAACGTCAATGGACCATGGCCAAGACCTGGCTACATCACCAAATCAATGCTGTTGCCGTTTAAGCTGGAGTCATGTCAGAACAAATCAACCGTGAGGAGTGGATGGCTTTTTTGTCTGGCCTGGACGAAACCACTACAGTCGATGAACTGATAGAAAGCCAGGAAATGGCAGCAACCTATTTCGATCAGCTAGCCCAAAATATTGGAGCTGACATCCAATCGAGTATTGATGTGAGCCTTCCTCAGGGATATATTATTGGCAATTACAAAATACTCCATCAAATCGGACAAGGAGGAATGGCTCAGATCTATCTGGCCAAAAGGGCCGACGATCTATTTGATCAACAGGTTGCCATTAAATTACTCAGCCCATACAGTCTAAGTTCCTCACACCTGGATCATTTTAATCGAGAAAGGGAGCTTCTGGCGAGTTTGAATCATCCACACATCGCCAAAATATTTGATGGGGGCGTGATAGAAGGCAACATTCCATACCTCGTTATGGAATATGTGGATGGAGTTCCTATCGATCAATTTGTTGGTGCCAATGACCTCAAGACCAATGACATTGTCCAGCTAATGGTTAAAGTCCTTGGCGCCATTCAGCACATTCACAATCGTTTTATTCTTCACCGAGACATTAAACCCGCCAACATCCTCATTGATGAAAACCATGAACCTGTAATTGTTGATTTTGGTGTTAGTCAAAACATCTCTTTTTCGCAAGATGAAATAATGAGTTCTGGTACATTAAAATACCTTCCACCGGAAGTGTTACAAGGCGCATCCCCTTCTACTACTTGTGACATCTATCAGACAGGGTTATTACTTCTGGAATTGATTGACAAACACCCGATAAATGAGCAAATCCATAGCGAAGTAGTCAAGCAAATAGCACAATGGAATTTCGATCATGAACGCAACTCTATCCCTAAAAGGCTTAGATCCGTATTGGAAATATCTGTCGCCAGGGATCCTAAAGAGCGCTATTCTTCAGCAGAAAGCTTTAAAAATGATTTGGAAAACTACCTTAGCCTAAAACCAGTAGCTGCCGATAAAACCAATGTGTTCGGAAAAGTATGGCTTTACACAAGAAGAAATACGGCGCTTGTAAGCCTCACGTTTATCGTTTTGATAATTTCTGTGGGCTCAGCCATTATTAATCAGCTTCAAATCAATGAAACCCTTCGGGAAAAGGCCAAGTTGGAGCAATCAAACAAATTTCTACGCAGTATTTTCAA
>JAMWZA010000161.1 GCA_024305105.1 Marinoscillum sp. | reverse complement strand
GTAATACACATCAAGGCATCATCGAAGATTTCCAGAAGGAAGTGATTGACAAGGGTGAACTGTCGGCTATCAGAGATTTTTCTGAATTGGTCCTTCAAATCAATAAGTATGAGCCTTCGGAAGATTTTGCTGCGGCATACCTGGCTCAGGCAGATGCTTTCTTCAAAGCGATCAATGCCTTACGAAATGGAGATTCAGATAAATTAGTAATTAACGAATTCTACAAAGCGTAACCATGTCAAAGCAATCAAAAGTTACGTTGGTTGGCGCAGGTCCCGGGGATCCTGAGCTAATCACCATCAAAGGAGTGAAGGCATTGCAAAGCGCTGATGTGGTGCTTTACGACGCCTTGGTTGATCCTGAGTTATTGCAGTATGCTCCCAATGCGATGCATATACCTGTGGGTAAGCGTGCAGGGAAATCATCGGTTTCTCAGGAGACAATTAATCATTTAATCGTGCAGTATGCCAAAGAGATGGGCCATGTGGTTCGCTTGAAAGGTGGAGACTCGTTTGTATTTGGAAGAGGTTTCGAAGAGAAGACTTATGCTGAAAAGCATGGACTGCAAGTAGATGTTGTATTGGGAATAAGCAGCATTATGTTGCCAGGTTACTTCGGGGTTCCATTGACGTGTAGAGGAGTGAATCAAAGCTTTAGTGTGGTGACGGCTACCACAAAAGACGGTACCTTAAGTGAGGAAGTGCTTAATACCGCTGCTTTTTCACCTACAACGCTCTATTTTATGGGATTGGGCAAGCTCGATCTGATCGCTGAGGCGTATCAGGCAAATGGGCGAAAAGATTTACCTGTGGCTATTATCAGCAAAGGATCACATGCGGATGGAGACGTTATCAAAGGTACTGTAGCGGATATAGTGGCTATAGCTCAGGAGAAAAAGCCAGCGGCACCTGCTTTATTGATTTTTGGGGAGGGAGCAGCTCTGGCTACCAATGAACAGCAGCTCAACCAATGGTGGGAGGCAGCTCAAACAGAAGTTGCATAAATATGATACAATCCGACGGCAATGTGTTATTTCCAGTTTTCATTAAGCTCCATAAGGTGCAGACACTTGTGGTTGGCGGTGGAAATGTGGGACTTGAAAAGGTAGAGGCACTTTTGAAAAATGATCCCAATGCCAACATTACTGTGATTGCGCCTTTGATTAAGCAAGAACTTTATGATTTGGCCGAACACTCTGACAGGATCAAATTGGTTAAACGCAAAGTGAGGGGGTGGGATCTTAGGAAAGCTGATGTCTTAATACTCGCTACTGATAATTATTCGTTGCATGTTCGCTTCAAGAATAAAGCCAAACGACTCAGACTGCTCACTAACGTGGCAGACACCCCAGATCTTTGCGATTTTTATTTGGGCTCGACTGTGAAAAAAGGAGACCTAAAAATAGGAATTAGTACCAATGGCAAGTCTCCTACATTCGCCAAGCGATTCCGACAGATTCTTGAAGAAGTGCTTCCTGACAATACCCAGGAATTACTGGATCAACTAAAAACAATCCGTGATGGACTGAAAGGTGATTTCGAGCACAAAGTCCAGAAGCTTAACGAGATCACTTCGGTACTTGTAGACAAAGAAAAGCAGAATGAATCAGAGACTGACTGAGCTGAATGATAAATATGAGAATCTGACCTATTTGGATAGGTTGAAGGCATTATTCGAGGAGTTTGATCCGGAGAAGATATTGGTGACCACATCATTTGGCGGCAGTTCTATTGTTTTGCTCCACTTAATCAATAAAGTGGCTCCTCGTCATCCAATTCATTTAATTGATACTGGCTACCTCTTTAAAGATACTCATGACTACAAACAGCGTTTGATCGATAAGTTGGACCTCAATATTATAGACGTTCATCCAAGAGAGCGTTCTCATGATTTTACCACGAAATATCGTGTATGGGAAGGAAATTCGGATTTCTGCTGCTTCATTAATAAAGTGGAGCCAATGAACGAGCTTAAGAGAGGGAAGGACGTCTGGATTTCTGGGTTGCTCAGGTTTCAAAATGCAAATCGAGCTGATAAGCGATTATTCGAAACGAGTAAAGATCTTTTAAAATTTCACCCGATAATCGATATGGGTCCGGAAGACCTCAACCTGTACCGAACGATTTATGAGCTCCCGACACACCCGCTTCAATATGAAGGGTATGGTTCAATAGGTTGTGTACACTGCACCAAAAAAGGAAAAGGTAGAGAAGGCCGCTGGCAAGGCGAAGTAAAGAGTGAGTGCGGGCTACATGTGTAACCCTGTTTGGGTATTCAAGTTTCAAGATTCGACTCTTTTTGCTATCTTCGTAGACCAATAAGTAAGAGTTTGAGAACCCACATTATAGATCATATTCTGGATATTAATCTCCAGCCTATCTTTGACTGCTAGCCACTGGTCCTGTTAGCTAGTTAGTTAAATAATCTATATACTTCTTATATTATAACCCGATGAACAATTTTTCACTGGCCATCCATGGTGGTGCAGGTACGTTATTAAAGTCTCAAATAAGTCAGGACCAGGAAAAAGCCTATCATGAGGCGCTAAATGATGCATTGCAAGCAGGATATTACGTTTTAAAAAACGCTGGAGAAGCGCTAGAGGCAGTTCAAGTTGCTGTTACACACCTGGAAGACTCCCCCTTGTTCAATGCGGGTAAGGGTTCTGTTTATACTAATGAGGGAAAGCATGAGCTTGAAGCCTCCTTAATGTGTGGTAAAAGCGGTCAGGCTGGAGCTGTAGCTGGGATAGAGACAGTAAGAAACCCAATTGCATTGTGCAGAAAGATTCTAATCGATGATGAAGTGGTATTTTTGTTTGGTAGCGGTGCTGAAGAGTATGCTCGAGAGCATGATCAACTGACAGTTGATCCATCCTACTTTGCCACAGATTTTCGGAAGCAGCAGTTGCAAAAAGCTAAAGAACAAGGAGGACGTGCTATTTTAGACCATGATTCAGAGCGTAAGTTCGGAACCGTAGGGGCAGTTGCTATGGACCAACATGGGAATCTTGCCGCTGGCACCTCCACAGGAGGTTTGACTAATAAAAAGTATGGAAGGGTAGGAGATAGTTCGGTGATTGGATCCGGATGTTTTGCGGATAATCAAACGTGTGCAATTTCTGCAACAGGTTATGGAGAATACTTCCTGAGGAACGTAACGGCACACGAAATATCTTCTCTAATGAAGTATGCCAATTATGAGCTTCAAAAGGCTGCAGATACTGTCATCCATGATCAGCTGAAGCCAATGGGAGGTGAGGGCGGAGTAATCTGTGTTGATGCAAGGGGTAACATCGTGTTTTCATTTAATTCAGAAGGGATGTATCGTGGTAGTGTCGATGCATCTGGTAAGATAGATACAGCTATATATGGTTAGGTCCAGCTGAAAAATAATACGGGTGGGATGAGCAGTAACATTCCTACCAAAGTCAGAATAATAATTAATGGCAGCACCCATTTTAACCATGTTTGATAGGGGATTTTAGAAATAGCAAGAACTCCCATTGTAACTCCACTGGTAGGAATAATCAGGTTTGATAGACCGTCTCCTAGCTGATAGGCCAGTACAGCCGTTTGCCTAGAAATACCGAGCAAGTCGCTGAGAGGTGTCATTATTGGCATGGTTAGTGCCGCTTGTCCCGAACCTGAAGGTATGAAAAAATTAAGTACTGTTTGAAAAAGAAACATCCCTTGTACAGAAATAGCAGCTGGTAAACCATCAATAATACTGGATACATGGTAAAGCATTGTATCAATGATTTTACCATCTTCTGCTAATATGAGAATGCCTCTAGAGAAGGCAATGACCATACCAGCAGTGAGCATCTCTTTAGCTCCAGCGATAAAAGCCTCGGCGGTGTCATTAGCATTTAATCGATAGATGACAGAGGCTATTAGCCCCATGATGAGAAAAAGGCCAGATATCTCATTGATATACCACCCAAGCTGGGTCACTCCGACAATTAGGATTACAATACCTATGAAAACCATACTTAAAATAAGTTTACGACTTGTACTAAGCTTGATTCTGTCGTTTACTTCTGTCGAATATTGACTAGATTTTGTTTTAAACAGGCTTTTTGAAGGGTCTTTTTCAACCTTTAGGGCATACCTTAAAATGAATATCACGGTAATGGAGGTCATTATCGCCCAGATTATAAGCCGATAAACGATCCCACTGAAAGGTGGTAATTCGGCAATGGCTTGGGCAATGCCAATAGTAAATGGATTGGCGAACGCACCGGCGAATCCCGCGCCTGCTCCAAGGAATGGAATGGCTACACCTACTAGCGTATCATAGCCAAGTGATCTGGCCAATGGTATGGTAATGAGAATAAAAACCAGCGTCTCTTCACTCATACCAAACGTGGCCCCAGCTAGAGAGAATAGGACAGTGAGTAAAGGGATGATTAAGTTTTTTCTTTTAGGGTTTTTCTCAGCGAAACGAATCATTTGCTGAAGTCCACCTTCAATTGCTTTAGTCCGCTGGATGACTTGGAAAGATCCACCAACAATCAGTACAAAAGCGATAATCTGACTGGCTGCAATGAACCCTTTGATAGGACTCAAAGCCAGGTCAAAAAGGCTTTGACCAGAAAAAGGCACCTTTTCATAGGTGTTAGGAACGACTAGCGTTCTGCTTCCTGATTCTATCCTATCAAATTCTCCTGGTGGTATCAGCCATGTCAACAAAGTCATTAGCAATAGTATAATGCCCAAAATGACCAGGGTGTCAGGTAACTTAAATCGGCCGACGAAAGTTTTGTTAGGGTTTGTCAATGTATCGGGAATTTATCGCCCGGAAGATAAATGCTTAGTTTGATATCAGTAGCTCCAAAGTATCCGTTTCTTACTTTAACTTCTGGAGATTCATTCTTGAAAACCAAAATCTGGTAGTTCCCAACAACTTCGACACTGTCCTGATGGACATATGCAGCGGTGGACTCTTCGATGCCCCATCCTGTCCACTCAGGAAATTCCATAAGTGCCGTCAAGAGACGGTTGTGGCGACTTCTCCAGATAAAGTGTTGGTCGATGATGATCTGATCGGGGAGTAATCCAAGTCCTTCGGAGAGTTCCAGGTTGTCTTTCTCTATTGTACGAAAAGTAGGATAGTATTCATCAAATTTAAGGGCAGTTCCGGTAATCATTGGCTTGCTCATGATTGCAGCTCCGGCGCTGGTACCAGCGATTAATGCTCCTGACTCGTAAGCTTTTTTCAAAATTGGCTCAAAATCATGTTTTTCTACTAATTCCATGAATTTTCGCTGATCCCCACCAGGTATGTAGATGAGTTTTGAGTTGACAAGTCGATTGGTCATGTCTTTGCTCCAGCTTGCCAGATCCGCTGGTTGAATGTCCCAAAAGAGGTCATGCCCAAGGTTTTGAAATTGCTTCTTTGCATAAAATGAGGAAGAGTCTGGTTCTGAACTAGCCCATGGTAGTAGTACGATGGAATCAAGCTCTGATAAGTCAGATTGATCCATCATGAACCTTACCATTTCTATTGGTCGTTTACCACCACCAATAATGAGCAGAGAGCCTTCATTAGCTGCCTCTGTTTTGGATTGCTGGTGCTGTGAGCATGCACTCAGTATACTAAGACCAATTAATACTTGCGCTATTCGCATCTCTATTTAGCCACTATTTATTTAAAAATTGCTAATCCACGTGGAGTTCCTTCTGTGACGAGTAAAGTCTCGACATCACTTCCATCGAGGTTTGCTTTTTTAATTTTCTGCCCATTCCGATCACCCCAGTAAATGTGCCCTTCCTGTGGGTCGATGGCAATTCCATAGGTTCTGGATCCATTTGCTCCTATTGCCTCGAGGTTTGTTGTGACCAGAATATCGCTTTTATCCTTCAAATTCACACTTTTAATTCGGTTGTCAGCCGGATTGTCATAGACTCCCTGATCACCAAAATACAAACGCTCATTGATTGGATCAATACCCATTCCATAGCCCCAGCTACCAGAAATAAATACCTCAAGACCTGAGCCATTGGCATTTGCCACGTAGATGTTTTCGCCAATAGGAGGGACATCTACGTCAGAAATATAAACCTTACCATCGTGATAAGCAATCCCTTCAGGCAGACTTAACCCGGTGATAATGGTTTCAAAAGTGCCTGTTCCGTCCATATTTCCCCTTTGGACAGAACCGTCCGCGCGATTGGTCCAGTAAACTTTTCTGTTTTCAAGATCGAGTGTAAGATTGGTCGCTCCGGTTAGGCCTTCGTGTACTACTTCGGGGTTTGAGCCATCTATATCCACACGTTTTATCTGCAAGTTGTCATCATCGGTAAAGTAGAGCTTGTTTTCCACAGGGTCTAAAGCAATACCCGCTCCAAAACCACCAGCATCAATGTCCACACTGGTCTGACCTACTCCTCTGATCAGAGAGAAGTCTGTATCCATGTAAAACAGTGTGAAATCGATATTGATAGGCTGTAAAAGAGCTAATTCGCTAGAAGTTTCTTTGATTTCAGAAACCTCGGAAGCAATTATGACCAGTTTTACATTGTATTCGCCATAGTTTTGATAAGTATGTGTCGGGTTGGACTCTCCAGAGGTATTACCATCACCAAAGGACCAGGTGTAGGTAACGCTTCCTGCTCTTTCAGGTATAATCGAATTATTGACAAATGTCACTTCTCTTGTTTCCTGATTGATTTCATAGGAAAATTGGGCTACAAGGCTTGCTGGAGGTACAGGGAAATCTTCATACACACTACCACAAGCATAAAGCGTAAGCGCTAAAATCCAGACTAATAGGTTTTTTGTCATGAGAAGAAGTTCTAAATGATGGAATAAAATGACTCCTGGTTAAGGAGCCACTTTGTTAGTTTATTGATTATTCAAAAATGGCAATACCTCGTGGGTCTACCAGATCAGTTAGTACCGTGGTAGGGTTGGAGCCATCTGCAGCAGCTCGCATGATTTTACCTTCACCACCGCTGATATTTGGACCAAGGTCTGACCAATATACACGTCCCATGAAGTACTGAATTCCGTAAGCGTTACTTTCATCCAGGTCTGCAAATTTTGATTGGGTAGAAAGATCAGAAGTACTGGCCATCTTAATATTGCCATCTACGAACGCATCATTGTAATACACCATACCATTTACCGGATCCAGACCAATCGCGTAACCTCCACCAGAGATTTCTTTAGATGGTGCAGATCCATCAATGTTTCCTTTCCATATGCCATCAGCAGCATAGCCTGAGTCGGTTGCTCCTACATCATTCACGTAAATGTCACCTGTGGCCTGATCAATTACAATGGCTGTAGGTACCTCAAACCCATCAGCGTCAGTGTATAACTGGGTCACAGTACCGGAAGGAGTGATTTTATGAATAGCAGCGCCTGCTCCAGTATCGCTATCCCCACGGTCTGTTACATAGAAATTACCGTCAGCATCAAGTGCAATATCAGATGGATAAAATAAATCGCTCGTAGATACTATTTCAGTTTCATTAGAGCCATCTACGTTAGCTTCGTATAGAATACCGCTGAAATTGTCAACATAATACATTTTAGACCCATCGTTGCTCACAGTTACTGGAAAGTGTCTATCCGTATCATCAGGATAGTTGCCAATTTGGCTAGAGCTGCCAGCCATCATGTCTACAGAGAAAATGTAAGTGTCAATTCCTAAAGTGTCTGCACCATCTATATCAAAGACTCCGTCGCTAATAATCATACGAGGGTACTTCACGGTGATGGATGCTTCCGAAGAGTTGTTGCCACCTTCACCTGTAACAGATAATGTGACAGTGTAACTGCCTTCTGATGAGTACGTGTGAGATGGGTTTTCGTCCGTAGAAGTCTCCCCATCACCAAATGACCATTGAAAAGAAGTAGCTTCTGTAGAGGAGTTAGTGAAGGTGATCTCTTCTCCTGCAAGAGGATTGTCGTTGGAAACGGTAAATTCAGATACTGGTTCAGGAAGTGGTTCTTCACTTTCTTCGCCACATGAGAACAGTAAGCTTAATGCTCCTAAGCTCATGAGCATTAACAGATTAAATGATAAGGACTTCATAGTTTTCATCTTAGTGATTTTTTGTGTTGAAAAATTTAGTAGTCGGGGTTTTGCACCATCTCGGGATTGTTATTGGCATCCAATTCGGATTGAGGAATTGGGAATAAAAGCTGACTTGCCGAGGTAATATCTTTTCCTCCGGATAATACATCCAGAGATCTCCCAGTACGTTTCAGGTCGAACCATCGATGACCTTCACCGAGGAATTCACGTCGACGTTCTTCTTCCAAAATCAATCGGAAAGAGGCCTGACTCGGCGCATCTGCTGCGAATACCGAATCAATTCCTGCACGATGGCGTATAGCATTCAGTAAATCGAATGCTTCACCATTTGCCTGATATTCTTGTTCATTCAGAGATTCTGAACGCATCAATAAAATGTCAGCATATCTCAGAATGATGGGTTGGTCTGAGTCTAGAGCAATGTCCGTGTATTTGTTGCAGAAGAGGTCCGAGCCCGAAGCTTGCGCTGAGGCTGGGATCCTTAAGTCTTCTGTAGTATACATACTAAAAGCTGACTGGTTGAGGCCTACTTCGTATCTTGCGGCTGGTTGAAAATAATCAGCTAGTGCATTCACATCATCGTCAGAGAAATCGATCTTAAAAATCGTTTCATCATTTTCGCTAGACTTATCAAAGAGCAATGCATATTCTGCACCATTAACCAGTTCATACCCAAGATTCATCACCTGATTGGTAGTGTTGATAACAGCTTCATGATTTCCTTGATAAAGAGCTACTCTGGTCATCAGGGCGAGAACTGATCCTTCACAAGCTGTGGACGAATTTCCTTTCCCTGTTCCAGTTAGCGCTATTAGTGCATTGTTTAAATCCGTTTCAATCTGCTCATAGACATCCGCAACAGCTCTTCTGGGAACGTTTAATTCTTCATCAGAAATGCCGACTGTAGGGGTGAGTTTAATTGGTATATCTCCAAAACTCTTGACAAGATTAAAATGACTAAGTGCTCTGATGAAGAGTAGTTCACCACGAATTCTGTCTGAAATAGCAGGAGTGATTCCTTCTACACCATCAATGTTGGCTAATACATTGTTGGCACGATTGATTACATCGTAGTGTGCATTCCAGATGCCTTCCATACGGATGTTGTTTGGTGTGATGCGGTTGTTGTAAACCTCTCGGTATGCAATGCGGCTACCTACTGCCACTAGATTATCTGCTGCCAGATCGCCAAATGTCATGAGTTCCTGAGCAATGTCACCATTTTGCAGTCCGTCATATACACCCGCTAGTGCGGCGCGAAGGCCTTTTTCTGTAGTGATCGCATCTTCGGCGGGTATCAGGTTGGTAGGCTCAAGGTCTAGAGTGTCACAGCTCCAGGCCATTGCTAGTATGGTTATGGTCGTTAGTAACTTTCTCATAGAATTAAAATTTAAGGTTGATGCCTGCCATCATAGATGTAGGCTGTGGGAATGTGAAGAAATCTGTACCAGCTCTTACCGGGTCAATGCCTGAGTAATTCACTTCAGGGTCATAGCCTGAATAATCTGTCCACACCCAAATATTTTGAAGGTTTAAATAGACCCTGGCCGAGGAGAGTTTGGCACCCTTTATCCAACTTTTTGGTAGATTATATCCAAAAGAGATGTTTTTAATACGTAGGAAAGAACCGTCTTCCAGATAATGACTCGTGATATCGTTGTTGTAAGTTCCGTTGATGCGCGGAACAGGCGCTCGATCACCAGGTTGACGCCATCTTCTGTTGATAGTGGCAAGCTGATTGTCATTATCACCAAATGTCATGTTTTCAGTATACTGACGAACTCCATTGAAAATCTCATTTCCAACGTTGAATTGAAGGAAGACGGTAAGGTCAAAACTTTTATAAGCGAATGAGTTAGTCAATCCACCGTAAAAGTCTGGATTTGGGTCTCCTACAATCTGCCTATCTGCATCTGTGATTTGGTTGTCATTATTCACATCATCAAAAACCAGATCACCGGTGGAAGGATCTACTCCTAATGACTTGAGCATGTAGAATACACCAATCGATTCACCAACAATTACAGCATTATTACCTCTACCTATGTCGGTGATTGGTTGGTCGTTGTAAAGCTCCGTCACCTCGTTTTGGTTTCTGGAAATATTCAAATTGGTATTCCAGGTGAACGATCCGTCCAAAATCTTACCATTGAGTGAAAGTTCCATACCCGTGTTTTTAAGTGCTCCTACATTGGCACTTACGCTGCTGAACCCAGATGAACCAGGAATAGGTCGCTGTAACAGTAAATCCTCAGTCGTATTGATATAATAGTCAAAGGTCATGGTGAGCCTGTCCTGAAGGAATCCGACATCAATACCTGCGTCAAGCTGTGCGGTAGATTCCCATTTCAGGTCTGGGTTGGGGATTCGGCTGGGTACCAAGCCAGGATTGGAGCCATAGTTGAATCCAGAGGAGTAAGTGTTTAAGTATCTGAAACGGCCAATTTGATCATTTCCAGCCAACCCATACCCAATTCGTAGCTTTAGGTCACTCAATAATGCAGCTCCACTCATGAATGCTTCATCATATATTCTCCACGCTGCAGAAACTCCAGGGAAGTATCCGTATTGATTGTTTTGACCGAAATTTGACGATCCGTCACGGCGTACGTTTGCAGTAACTATGTATTTGTCTTTAAAAACAAACTTTGCTCTTCCGAAAATGGAACTGATGCCATACTGCTGTGCAAAGGATGAGGCTTCTTCTATGGTGGATGCAGAAAGAATGTATTGGAGCTGATCGGAAGGGAAATTGATTGCTCGAATGAAGTTAGAGCCTTCATCTTCTGTTTCAAAGCTATAGCCTGCCAGCAACGAGATATTCAGGTCTGAACCAAGGCTAAACTCGTAGTTCAATGTGCTTAATTGTGTCAGGCGGCGTACTTCTGTTCTTCCAGATAAAGCAATTCCGTCACTTTCAGCCCCTCTGTCAGTAGTAGTGGGTTCGTAACGACGCTCTTCAAGCCCATAATAGTCAAAACCCCATTGGTTTTTAAATACGAGTCCGGGGAGAATGTCATATTCCCAATTGATGTTGGAAATGTTTCTAAATACTTTGGATTCATTCAAGGCTTCTTTACCTACAGCTACAGGATTATCCCAAAACCCTTCTTCAAGATAGTTACCGTTTTCATCTGTAACTGCATAGATTGGAGGCTTGGAAATGGCATTTGGAAGCACTCCGTTAATTGATTGGTCTCCCGGAACTCGATTATTTAAAGAAGATGTGATCCCGGTTTTAATGCCAATTCTAAAACGATCATTTACTTGATGGTTTAGGTTTAATCGACCATTTATTCGCTGGTAGTCGGTTCCTATAATTATTCCTTGTTGATCAAAGAATCCTCCAGAAAGGTAGAATCGTGTCTTTTCGGAGCCTCCATTAGCTGAAAGATTAATGCTGGATATCGGGGCATCTCTAAAAATCTCATCTTGCCAGTCAGTTGAATTGCCTGTGGATAGGTTGTCACCCATCCCTGGAGTTATGTCGTTTAGGTAGGATACAAATTCATCAGCATTTAGCAAGTCGAGTTTTTTTCGCACTGATTGAATGCCTGTATAACTATCGACACTGAATTGCGTTTTTCCTTTTTTACCGGATTTGGTGGTGATGAGCACAACGCCATTGCCCGCTCTAGCTCCGTAGATAGAAGCTGCGGATGCATCTTTTAGTACTGAGATACTTTCAATGTCGTTAGGATTGATGTCTACGAGAGCATTGATGCCCTGACCTTCGTAACCAATTTGTCCAAAATCACCAGTTGTCATTGGCACTCCATCAATTACATAAAGAGGTTGAGTGCCTGCAGATATCGAATTTGCTCCACGCACCTGTACACTTATAGCGCTTCCTGGTGTTCCGGAATTTTGAGTAATTCGAATGCCCGGAGCCTTAGCTTGCAATGCTCCATCTAGTCCTGCATTTGCTCCGAGCTTTAGCGTTTCAGAATTCACCTGAGTAACAGCACCAGAGAGAAGTTTTTTACTTGTAGAACCATAGGCAATTACCACCACTTCGCCAAGTTGCTGCACATCTTCAGTCATGGCCACATCAATGGTGGGCCTTCCATTTACAGGGATTTCTTGTGAAACCATTCCCACAAATGAAGCAATGAGCGTGTCTTGACTGTCTGCTGTGAGCGTGTAGGTACCAGACAGGTCAGTGATCGTACCTGCGGTGGTGCCTTTAATTTTTAATGTCACCCCTGGTAGGGCTTCTGAAGTAGATTGATCAGTGACTGTACCTGTAACAGTAGACTGACCAAATCCGGATAGACCGAATGAGGTCAAGGTTGCTCCAATGAGCAATTTGATATAATCCATGGTTAGATAGATTAAGAATGAAAGATTTGAAAAAAGGCAAGAAAAGGGGTAGATGCTAGAGTTGCATCCTGGAATAGACTAGCAATCGAAAATAGGCTGAAGATTCAGTAGACTTACTGATTTCTTCGCCTGAACAGGAATTTCTTTGTTTATGATTGAAAACATATTCTTATTTCTAGCTGTC
>JAMWZA010000160.1 GCA_024305105.1 Marinoscillum sp. | reverse complement strand
CTATTCATAATTTTAACTTATTGATTATCAAATAGATAACATATTTGGTTTTGCTATTGTTTAGAATAATTTAGATTTATGCTTTAAGGTTGTGTGGTTTTGAGTTGACAGTTTTACTTTTTTAGCGATACTTGTATTCAGAGATTTCGTACACAGCAACTCTCCCATATAAATGAGTGAAATTAATACGGATGTAGCCCGATCACTGCGGGTGATTAAAAACATAATGGTCGTTTTCCTGGGAATCACCATTCTTTACCTGCTCAAGATCCTTAGTAACTTGTTTGTGCCTTTGGCTTATGCCTTGTTCTTTGCGATTCTGTTGCAACCCCTTGTTGAGCTGTTTCGAAGAAAATTTTCGCTAAATCTAAGCGTGGTTTTCACGACGATCGTTTCGGTTATCGTTTTTTTAGGGCTCGGATTTATTTTCTATAACACGGTTAGTAGTTTTATAGAAAACAGGGATCAGATATTGAGTGGTGTGACTGCCGAGCTCAAACCCATCATCGATGAGCTTACACGTTTTGTGGGTTCGGAGCTGAAGGAAAATGAACTAAAAGAATACCTTTCCCGCGTGGTGCCTACAGACAAGGTGTTGTCCATGTCGGGATCTTTCTTAAATACATTAAGTGGGTTCGCTACAGAACTACTGATGACGATCCTCTATTTCGCTGGTTTATTAGGAGCTATTGCCGAATACGAGAAAGTGATCGACTACATCATGGGTAAGAATGGCGAGGAACACTCTACAGCTTCAGACACCTTCCGTAGAGTGAAAGAATCCATTAGTATTTACATCAAGGTAAAAACAATCGTGAGTTTGCTGACTGGCCTGGGTATTGGCTTGATTAGTTGGTTTTTTGGTATTCAATATGCACTACTTTGGGGTATTTTAGGCTTTGTGCTCAATTACATTCCGTATGTTGGGTCGTTGATTGCGATCGTTCCACCATTGTTGATCGGTGGACTTACAGCAGATAGCATATCCGAGTTTGTATTTCTTTTCCTTTGCCTGGAGGCTGTACAGCTTACCATGGGCAGCATCGTAGAGCCAAAAATGACAGGCGATTCCTTATCAATCAATACGGTGACAGTCTTATTTAGTCTCGTCTTTTGGGCGTTTATGTGGGGAACAGCTGGTATGCTGCTTTCTGTACCTATGACGTTCCTGATTAAGGTGATCTTAGAGCACGTGGCGGATGCAGGTTTCTTTGTAAGACTCATGGACAAGAAAACAGGTAAGGAACTGGGGTAGAATATGTTAATTCTGTTTCAGCTTGATCTTTGCTCCTTGGAGTACGATAAATGCTCATTCAATTCGTAAGTGAAACTCTCCTTAGCACATTCTGTTTTAAGGGTGTAATTTTGAACTTAACGAATCGAGGGGAATGAATTTTAAGAGAGAAGTCAAAGCCAGTTTGGCTTACATATTTTTTAGCTGTGTTTATATATTTTTAGGAGACTACCTTGTATTATCCATCGCCACAAGCCTGGATAGTTTATCATACTACCAGTCTATAAAAGGGGGCTTGTTTATTCTCATATCTGGCGGGTTTGTTTATGTGTTGATCAGGCACAATACGCGTAGTGCCACCTCATTCCATTCCACGTTAAAAGACATTATTTCACATTATCAGTTGATTTTTGATAAGTCTCCATTGCCTTGCTTTATCATTGATGCGGAAACCCTGAGATACATTAAAGTCAACCAGACTGCAGTGGAAAAATATGCCAGACCGGAATCAGAATACCTTCAGGCAAACGTGGTTGATTTTATTGTTGGTTTCAATGCGTCAGAGGTCAGAGCACTCATAAAGAAAATAGGTAGATCTGGATACGAAGAAATGACCATCCAGAGTGTAGATGGGTTGGGGAAACTCAACTACCAACAAGTAGTGGCACAGCGAATAGCTCTTGATGGTAAAGAAGCGATTATTTTCGTTTCTTTTGATATCACTTCGCAGAAAGATAATAAAATACAGGTTGTGGATCAGATGCTCGAGGCTGTAGATCAAGAGCGAGCTTACATTTCATCTGAGATTCACGATGGGATTAAACAGTATTTTGGCCTGGCAAACGGACTACTTAAGAGCTATAGAGAATCAAACCAAAGTCAGCAAGAACTGATTATTCAAAGGGTTCTTGATCTGGTGGAACACGGTTTGGAAGAAAGTAGACGGTTATCACACCGCTTGTCCCCGACATCATTAAATCCTACAGATCTGTATGGAAGCATACAAAGGATGGTTGATAACCTCAATTTAATTGGTGATGTAACATGGTCATTTGAGGCAGAAGGAGAACAGCCATTGGCAGATTGCATTACGTTGAACCTCTATCGGATTGTGCAAGAGGCTACTAGAAACGTTCGAAAACACGCTCGTGCAAGCCGTGCCAGCATATCGATGTACCTGAGAGATGGATGGCTTTCACTGAAGGTTGAGGATAATGGGGTAGGTTTTCTAAAGCAAGACTCTGGCAGCTACACCGATAGTTTGGGATTAACTACCATGAGGTCTCGGGCGCTTAAGCTAAACGGAAATTTGAGCATCAATAGCAACCCAAATGAAGGCACTGTGGTGCTCGTGAAGGTACCATTGGACCAAGAGATTTCTCCATCAAACGAAGAGAGGATATCAGCAGCGAAAGCTTCTTTCAAGTAACCCTTATAATAATAGTGATTTTTTGATTTCTCCACGGCTCACATAGATTCTGATCTTTTACATGGCGGGACGAGGTGTTTTTTACTCAATATTACATTTCCATGGCCAGATTTAACTGTCTGCCTTCCTTTTTCGCTTTTTCATCCATTCCAGTACCAAGGGCCAGACCTATAGCCATTCCAATAGGGAGGCCAATGCCAAGAAATCCATAGTTGTCGATTAGCATACTGAAGAGAAACCCTAAAGGTAAGCCAAATGCCGACATTCCAACAGCCATCCACAGGTTTCTATAATGTCCTTTTACTACGATTTTAGCTTTTTTCTCGACTTCTTTCAAGATGGAGACTCGTTCTTTACGCACTGCTTTTGTGAGCGATTTCTTCTCTTTCTTCAGGTTGCTCAACTGAGCAACACGTTCGTTAATATAAAGAACCAGATCATTTTCCAGATTCATTGTGTTTAGCTCGATAAGAATGGAGTTTAAGTCGTTTACTTGTTTTTTAAGTTTTGGCGAGTCTTTAGAAGGTGTGATGTCAAGTGTGGCTATTTGCATGAAAATGTGATCGTTGGTTTTTGTATTTAGTAGCACCGTTTGTCCATTTATTACAATTTGCTTACTGAAATATCATTCTTAACCCGAATGATTACCAGACTTTTGCTGGTCCCACCAAACATATATACCAAACCCAATCAGACTAATAATTGATGCCCACATAAGTCCTGACTTTAAACGCTCGGTGGATTCGCCTATATAACCAACAAAGCCAATGAGTGGAGTGATGCCCAAGGCCGTTGCAGTGATGAATTTTCGAAAGCGGATAGTGGATAATCCCGCCACAAAACTGATGGTGTCATTCGACAGAAAAGGGGCCAACCGAAAAATAGCAATGAGCCAAAAGCCATACCGATCCAGATAGTGCTTCATTTTTTGCTCGGATTTTTTGCCAATTAGCTTCTGCAGGGTGTAGTCACTCAGATAGTTTCCTATAGCATAAGCAATAACGGAAGCCAGCAGCACTCCACTCAGAGCCAATGCACTTCCTTTCCAGGGTCCATAAGCGAGAATGCTTACCACAATCAATAACCAGGACGGGATAACGAAGGCAAACATTTGAATAATGAATCCGGCGAGAATAATCACGGGGCCCAAAAATGAAAGATCACTGATCCATGCTTGAATTTTGGACTTGTTTTCACTGGTCAGAACAGTCCAGCCTTCGTTAGCAAACGTCTGAAAGTCCTGATTCAGAAAGTACAGTAGGACGAGACTTCCCACAAGAAAAACTGTGACAAGAACCGGAATGAGTTTGCTTGAAGAAATTTTCATGAGCTTACTTAACCATAGAGAGGCCAACCTTGTTTATGAACCTTCCACATGATAAAACCGAAAGAAATCCACCAGATAAAGTCATTTGTAATTAGCGTATAGAAAAAGGCAAAAGGAACTTTATTTTGGAAATAATTAAAAAAGAATCCAGCAGGTCCAAATAGTTTTCCAAGAAATCCGACTGCAACTATAGGCCAATGCCTGATAGGGTCGTAACTCGCCCACCAGTACCCAAGACCATAAACCCCAATGACCATTCCCATTCCTTGCCATACCATGGGGTGATTAAGCGGCTCCATACCAACAATCTCAAAAAAATGATTTGGAAATAAGACTACCCATACTCCCCAAATCACATTGTAAATAGCGGCTAGTTTCAAGGTGATTTTCATAGATATCTGATAGATTTTTGAAGGGAACCTTAATTCAATAGAAATGTTATTGATTTTAATGAAGTCAACTTTTTGGACGTGTGTAACAAATGTTACCATCCATGGTGTTGCGCTCTGCGTATCTTTACTGGAACATTATGATTATGGAAGAGATCGTTAATGAAATCGTCAACGGCTATGTAGGCTATGCCAATTACCTGTGGCAGGAAATTACCAACCCCGTCTGGCACAATTACTTCTACTGGTTGCTTGGAGTCTCGGCGTTTTTCTTAATGCTGGAATGGGTGAAACCCTGGCGTAAAAACCAGGCGCGTTTTCGAAAAGACTTTTGGTTGGATTTCTTTTACATGTTTTTCAACTTCTTCCTGTTTTCCTTAATTATATACAATGCCGCTTCTAATGTGGTAGTGCACTTCTTTAACGATGTATTGGCATCAATTGGCATCACCAATTTGGTGGCCTTTGAAGTGATGAGTTGGCCAATATGGACACATTTATTGGTGGGGTTTGTAGTCAGAGACTTTGTGCAGTGGTGGACACATCGATTGCTGCACACCAGCCCGCGGTTATGGGAATTTCATAAAGTACACCATTCAGTAGAACAAATGGGTTTTGCAGCTCACCTTCGCTATCACTGGATGGAGAATGTGGTTTACAGGTCTATCGAATACATTCCTTTGGCCCTTATTGGTATTGGGTTAAATGATTTTTTCATCATTCACATATTCACTTTAGCTGTAGGCCATTTTAATCACTCCAACATTAGGGTAAATCTTGGAGTATTAAAATACGTATTTAACAATCCACAAATGCACATCTGGCACCACGCACATGATATGCCCAAAGAGCATAAGTACGGTGTGAATTTCGGTATTACCTTGAGTATCTGGGATTACCTGTTCAGAACCAATTACATACCTCATGAAGGAAGGGATATTAAATTAGGGTTTCCGGGAGTGGAAAAGTTTCCTCAAGGTTTTGTAAAGCAGAACCTTCATGGGTTTAAAAAAGAAGATGTCCAATCCTCTCAGGACTAAATCTGTTTAAAATCGATTACTTTTATCACATGCGACAATTAGTAGGAATGACCCTTTTGTTGTTCGCCTCACAGGCCCTAAGTCAGGATCTTCAATATCCAGTCATTAAAGGCCATGGAGGAGTGGTGACTGTACCTTATACACAAAATCCCACAGTAGGAGGTAAGGTTATCATAGACATTACTGCTGATTCAGAAACAGGAGCTGGCACCAATAAATCGCTCGACCGAGTGGCACGTTTGATCAACCTGTATGGGCTGGCAGGTATCCAGCCTCATGAACTGAATATTGTGGTCATCATTCATGGAGAAGCCACAAGGTCGGTTCTGACCAATGTTGGTTATAAAGATGCATATGGGTGTGAAAACCCCGATGTAGATTTAATTAAAGCATTAAATGAACAGGGAGTGGAAATAATGGTCTGCAGTCAGGCACTCATTCGCAGAGGATTTAAGTCAGAATGGCTAAATCCTGATGTCGGGCTGGCGTTATCAGCGATTACAACTTTGGTGGAGTATCAACAAAAAGGATATGTCCCACTTATTTATTAATAAACTATGCAGGAACTGATTAACAAAGTCTTAAGGAATTCAGAGATTGAGCCAAAACTTGCTGATGAAATAATGACCATAGGTCGTTTGAAAAAGGTGCGAGCTGGAAATGTAGTCATTAGCCCTGAAAGCGATAGTAATGAAATGCCAATCGTACTGGAGGGCTTGCTCAAAGTCATGCGTCAGGATAAGAATGGTAATGAGATCTTTCTCTATTTTCTGGAAGGAGGAGAAACATGCGCCATGTCGATTACGTGCTGCATCGAAGGTAAGAAGAAAGCATTTCATGTGGTGGCAGAGGAGGATTCGGTTCTCTGGATGGTTCCGATGGGGCATATCGATAGCTGGGTGGCTAAGTATCAATCGTTTAGGAAGTTTGTGTTTGATGCCTACCAAACTCGCTTTGATGAAATGCTTAATGCCATAGACAGTGTAGTCTTTTTAAAGATGGATCAGCGATTGTATAAATACTTACTTGATAAAAAGCAGGCGTCTGGTTCGTTCGTTATTAATAAGACACACGAGCAGATTGCCAATGAACTTAATACTTCCAGAGTTGTAGTTTCCAGACTGTTGAAACAGTTGGAGCGAGAGGAAAAGATCGAGCAGCACCGCAATCGAATTGAAATCCTCTGATCATGTGTGATAAATGTTACATCGAACAAGTGAATAGGCCTCTAGTTTTGAGCTCGAAAAAATCCAAGATGTAACGTATGAACGTAATCCAAAAAATACTCCCGATTACCAGTTGGCTGCCGAACTATAAGAAAGATGACCTGAGTGGGGATCTTTTTGCTGGACTCACTGTAGGGGTGATGCTCATTCCCCAGGGGATGGCCTATGCACTCATAGCAGGAATGCCACCCGTTTATGGACTTTACGCCTCCATTGTCCCTCAGTTGATATATGCACTTCTCGGCACTTCCAGGCAGTTGTCTGTAGCGCCAGTGGCGATGGACTCCTTATTGGTGGCTGCTGGGGTTTCAGTTTTGGCTACCGAGGGAACAGATGCTTACATTGGTTTTGCCATACTTCTGGCCTTCTTTATGGGCCTTTTTCAGATGCTGTTGGGAGTGGCTCGTCTTGGTTTTATTACCAACTTACTTTCTAAGCCCGTAATCAGTGGCTTTACTTCAGCGGCAGCTTTGATTATCGGACTTAACCAACTGAAGTACTTACTGGGAGTGGAGCTAGAAAAAAGCAATAAGGTGTACGAAATTGTCTGGAGTGCTATCCAAAGTGTGAATCAAACCCACATCATTACGCTAATGATTGGTGTTATTGGTATTATAATAATCAAAGGAGTGAAACGCATTAATCCGAAAATCCCTGGCGCGCTGCTTGCTGTGGTTTTTGGGACGTCTCTAGTTTACTTCATGCAGCTTAATGAAAGTGGGGTGAGTATTGTGAAAACCATACCTGAGGGATTGCCAGCATTTCGACTTCCTGACTTCAGCTTAGGTCAATTGGGTGAACTAGTGCCTTTGGCATTGACTATTTCAGTCGTTGCTTTTATGGAGGCTTATTCTGTATCTAAGGCGATAGAGGCCAAGAAAAGAAATTACAAGGTGATGCCCAATCAGGAGCTAGTGGCACTGGGTGCGGCCAATGTGGTAGGCTCATTCTTTCAAAGCTTTCCAGTAACTGGCGGTTTTTCAAGATCTGCGGTTAATTACGAGTCTGGTGCGAATACGCCATTATCATCCATCGTCAGTGCTGTGTTGGTTGGATTAACACTTATATTTCTGACTCCACTTTTTTATTTCTTGCCCACTACGATTCTTGCGTCTGTGATCATGGTGGCTGTAGCCGGTTTAATTGATCTGGGATATGCAAGACAGCTTTGGAGAGATAGTAAACTGGAGTTTGCGCTATTGATCGCTACCTTTTTAGTGACGCTAAATTTCAGTATGGTTCCCGGGATTGTCACGGGAATTGTGCTATCTATATTGATATTGCTGTATAAACTGGCTTATCCGCACATTGCGAGGCTGGGAAGAGTAAGAGGACATCATGAGTTTAGAAACGTCAAGCGGTTTAAGGATTTGGAAGTTTGGGATCATGTAATGATTCTGAGAATAGACGCTCCATTAACCTTCATCAATATTCAGTATTTTAAGGAATATATAGAGGATCGGGTGAAAGAGTCAGCAGATCTGGAGACAATAATACTGGATGCCGGACCGATGAGTCATATGGATGCGACTGCTGCCAATGGATTGAAAGAACTGTTGACCTATTTGAAGGAAAAGAATATCGAGTTTTTAATGTGTGATCTCATAGGACCTGTAAGGGATACGCTGAAGCGAACAGGTTTGAAAGAGATCTTGAATGAGCAGAATGTGTTCTTCGATTTGAATGAAGCAGTAAAGTATGTGACCACCCATCAGCAGGGAGACTATAAAGATTTTGCTTTGCAATCAAATCTGGAAACCGAATGATACTAAAGGATTATTCAGCCATCGACAGAACAAAGCTAGCTAACCAGCGAACGCTACTGTCTTTCCTGAGGACAAGCTTGTACCTGGTATTTTCAGGTATTGCATTGATGAAGGTGAAGGCGTTAGGAGGAATGATTTGGTAAGAGTATGTTGTGATTGGTCTTAGCCTGGTAGTTTTGTTATTGGAAGGATCAATTATTCCGCTTTAGAAATAAGATACAAAGCGGCTATCGGGAAGCGGATGAATTCCAACAGCGTAACTAATGTTACAATCTAAACCTCTGATAAGCCGTAAGTTTGTATTAGATCGTTAGAAGAAGAAAATAAAGACATAAGACATGAAAGTAGAACAGATATATACCGGATGCCTTGCTCAGGGAGCTTATTACATTGAGAGCGATGGAGAAGCAGCCATTGTAGATCCGCTGAGAGAGTCACAGCCATATATTGAAAAAGCAGAGAAAGAAGGAGCGTCCATTAAGTACATTTTTGAGACACATTTTCACGCAGATTTTGTTTCTGGTCATGTGGATCTGGCCTCCAAAACCAATGCGACAATCGTTTACGGACCAAACGCCAAAACAGAATATGATATCCACGAAGCAAAGGACGGAGAGGTTTTCCAGCTAGGAAAAGTTCAAATAAAAGTATTGCATACGCCTGGACATACGATGGAGAGTACGACGTATTTGCTGATTGATGAGGAAGGGAAAGAGCATGCCATCTTCAGTGGTGATACATTGTTTATAGGTGATGTGGGACGTCCGGATTTGGCTCAGAAAGGAACGCTTACTCAAAATGATCTAGCGGGCTTTTTATATGATAGTTTGAGAAAGAAGATCATGACGTTACCTGACGATGTGATCGTATATCCAGCACATGGTGCAGGTTCAGCCTGTGGAAAGAACATGAGCAAAGAAACATCAGATTTGCTGGGCAATCAGAAGAAGACCAACTACGCGCTGAGAGCTGATATGTCCAAGGAGGAGTTCGTCAAAGAAGTGACCGACGGGTTATTGCCACCACCACAATACTTCGCTCAAAATGTGGCGATGAATAAATCTGGAGCAGCAGGTTTAGATACCATTTTGGAGAAAGGAAATGTGGCGCTGGATGTAGCGACATTTGAGGCCATGGCCAATCATGAAGGGGCTTTGGTCTTGGATACTAGAAAACCAGGGCAGTTTGCTGAAGCGCACGTACCCAATTCCATATTTATTGGAATAGACGGAAGTTTCGCTCCATGGGTAGGCGCGTTGATTCCCGACTTGCAGCAATCAATCATTTTCATCGCGGATGAGGGACGTGAAGTAGAGGTGGTCACACGTCTGTCCAGAGTAGGTTATGACAATACACTTGGATTCCTTAAAGGAGGAATTGATGCCTGGAAGTCTGCTGGTAAAGAAGTAGATTTAGTGAAATCCATTCCGGCTACAGCATTTGCTGAAGAATTTAGGTCAGGTAGTCTAAATGTGTTAGATGTGCGAAAACCAGGGGAGTTTGAAGCAGAACATGTAGAGAATGCGCAGACCCTGCCATTGGATTTTATAAGCGAACAAATGGATCAAGTGAATAAAGACCAAACGTACCATGTTCATTGTGCTGGAGGTTACCGGTCCATGATTGCTTCATCGATTTTGAAATCTCGTGGTTATCACAATATTGTGGATGTAGCTGGAGGGTTCAAAGCGATCTCGGAAACAGATATACCTACTACGGACTATGTATGTCCTAGTACACTAAAATAAAGATTGAACGTTTTCACAGTTGAGAAAAGCACTGGCCTGAGGTTAGTGCTTTTTTTTGTTCGTTTCGCTTTCTTATTGGGCGCTTGAGTCTATTAAAAGCTGTCTTTTTATCTTTACTTAGCTTACATTTTTAGAGCTTCATACGTCTACTTTAATACTGGGAACTCGTAGAATGAGTAAGTCTTTTCTTGTTTGTTATAATACCCATAGAGGTATGTCTCTCCTCTTCTTACCAATGTTTCATTTAGGGGCTTGGCGATGATTGATTTCTCAAACTCTTTGATTAAATCAAAGCTAGTGAAAACAGTTTCTTTATTTGTAACTTGAAGTGATTCATCCAATGTAGATTTAAAATAAGTGGTTCTTTCAATTTTATAGTTACTGTAAATACTCATTGCAGAATTATAGGTCAACATTTCTATCGCTCCATATGGAGTGCCCAATGTTGTGGTGCTTGGAAAAACAGAGTCTGATCCAGCACTTTTACTTTCTTGCCTACCACCCATTGTCAGGATGTAATGATCTTGTACGGAATTGACCGATATACCCAGATCACCTCTTTGAAGTTTTCGTAAAGTTGATTTTATTTTTCCAGTATCCAGAATTTGTACTTTTTCATTTTCTTGACTAATAAATTCTAAACTGGAATTCTTTTCTATGGTAATCTTTCCTTGAATCAAAGAAGCATCTTCTGGGCTGATTTGATGACTACCTAATAGTTCTTTGGTTTGCCAATCTTTCACTTGAAGTCTCAATTTGGACTTACATGCTTTGACCTGAAATAACTTATTTTCAATTAAAAATGAATTGGATGTTACAGAATATGCCTCACAGTTCAATGATTCATGTTCAATTATATCATAGGTATATTCAAAGTTGTTAAAATCAATAGTAATGACTTTTGTATTACTTAGTTCATTGTCTAAGGTAAATACGAGTTGATCACCTTTCAAATACACCTTAGCTTCTTCAAAAGTAGACTCAATTCCCACAGGATCTCTTGGGTCAATCAGGTTGACTGATAGTGGTGATGGTGCTACAATCATATTATCATGAGGTAAGATATTTGAATATAAGTCGGGATAGGAACTAATGGAGAATTTGTATTCTGATAGGTCAATCTCAATTATTGAAGCTAAGTTGTCTTTATCGAATTCATATAGATAAAGGATAGAACTCCTTTTCTTAATAGTGAATAAGTAGAATTTATTACGATAATTAAATGATGTTAATAGTTTCTCTTTTTTAATTCTACCAACTTTCTGAACTCTATCGGTGGTGTTTGTGATGCTAATTGAATGGATTAAAAACTGTTTCTGATTCTCATCTGACATGAAGAGGTTGATATCCTCCCCATCTACAGTATAACCATGCAGATATCCACTCACATTTGCTGCTCTCGGAATGTGACGAGTGGTTTGTTCTTGAAACATAGTATCAAGTAATATTCCTTCGATCGAATTGCGATCAAGAAATAGGATTTGCATTCGGCCATCATCTAGAGGTATTGATAATATGTCTTTAGTGATTTTAATTCCAGATTTAAGATGAATATCTGTCTCAAAGACTTTCTGTTGGGCTTTAACAGGGCCAATAGTTATTGATAGAATGAATAGGAAAGTTAAATGTCTTATCAAAATCATTATTGTTAATTTGTTAGCTGAGTTGTGTACGAAAGTAAAGAAATCTCACTTATCTAACTCCTGCAATTTGGGTAATCAAATTGTAAAGCTTCCCCTTACTCGTCCTCGTTTAGCGTAGCGTAACGAGGAAGACTAAAAATGAGCATTTGCAATGCGGTAAAATTGCATATACTTGTATTATGTCTGGAGACCGCTATCTAATATCAGATCAAAATGCTTTGTATTTTCTCACGTTTACCGTTGTAGGGTGGATTGATGTGTTCACACGGAAAGAGTATAAGTTGGAATTGGTAAACTCTTTAAATTATTGTGTCAAGTCAAAGGCACTAACTGTATATGGCTGGTGTATCATGAGCAATCATGTCCATTTGATCGCTCGGGCGAGAGATGGGTTTAAACTATCTGATATTATTCGTGACTTTAAAAAGTTCACGGCTAAACGAATCATCCATATGATTCAGAATGGACCAGAAAGTCGTAAGGAGTGGATGATTAATCAATTTAGATATGCTGGGCGCAATTTAAAACGTATTACGAATTTCAAGTTTTGGAAGGGCGATAATCATGCGATAGAATTGTCAGGACAGATGATCCAAACCAGGTTGGACTACTTACATCGGAATCCTGTAGAAGCGTTAATTGTTGAAGAACCTGAGCAGTATTTATTTAGTTCAGCTCGAGATTATTCAGGTACTAAAGGGATGGTTTTGATTGAGTTTATTTAACCTTGATTATGCAATAGGAATAAGCTTTTTGCTAAAATATTGGTTATTTA
>JAMWZA010000016.1 GCA_024305105.1 Marinoscillum sp. | reverse complement strand
ATTTTAATTATGCTGCTGATAACCGGAGTTTTGAGCGGAAGCTATCCTGCATTTTACTTGTCATCATTCAAACCAGCAGCCGTGCTCAAAGGAAAAGGTGGTAAATCTGGGAATAAACTGCTTCGGAGCATTCTGGTTGGAGTTCAGTTTTCGATCTCCATTTTCATGCTGATCGGCACGTTGGTGATTTATGATCAAATGCAGTATCTAAGGAATAAGGACCTGGGTTTTGACAAGGATCGTGTATTGCGTGTGGTACTGGACAACCCAAATGCACGCGAAAAATGGCCTGTCCTTAAAAATCAACTCCTCCAGGACCCGAACATCAAAGATGCTGCGACGGCCACTACCACTCCAGGACGCGGATTTGGAAAAAATGTGATGTCGGTAGAAACCAACGAAGGAGTCATGGAAAATTATGGAGTCGATTCCTACGGGATTGATTACGATTATGTGCCCGTACTAGGAATCGAAATAGCTGAAGGAAGAAATATCGACCCTCAGTACCCTACTGATACTGCCACTGCAGTACTGGTCAATGAAGCCATGATTGCACGAATGGGTTGGGACAAGGCCATTGGCAAGCGGTTTCAGTTTGATCAGGACAGCACCAAGTTTCACAAGGTCATCGGTGTGGTCAAAGACTTTCACCAACGCTCACTTTACGAGCCAATTGAAGCTTTGCTTTTCATTCCGAGTGTCAACAACTCCAATGCCCTCATCAAAGTAAGTGGCAATCTGGACGCAGGCATTTCCTCAATAGAAAGCGCATGGACTGAGGTTTTCCCCAACAAGCCTTTCGAATACAGCTTCCTCGATCAGGATTTTATGGAACAATATGAAGAAGATCAACTTCGAGGTACATTGTTTCTTGGGTTTTCGGTGATGATGATCTTCATTTCCTGTTTAGGACTTTTGGGACTGGCTTCTTTTATCGCCGAGCAGCGTACCAAAGAAATCAGCATCCGCAAGGTCTTAGGAGCGGAAGTTTCCGGGTTGGTATCACTACTTGTTAAAGATTTTCTAATTCTTGTGGCAGTAGGTGCTTTACCAGCATTTGGTATTGCTTACTACTTTATGAGTGAATGGCTGGGAACCTTTGAATATCACGTAAACATGAATTTCTTACTGTACGTGCTGGTATTGTTGCTGATAGCCGGCATTACCATTCTTACTACCGGGTACCATGCTTTGCGAGCTGCGACCAGCAATCCAGCTGATAATTTAAAATATGAGTAATCCTGAACGTAATGGCATTTAAGTTGACGAATATCATCTCGGCATTTAAAGAGAACTCCCTTTTGATCTTAACGTCAAATTAGAGGAAGATTTTTCCTTAGGTCGAAATGACAAAAACCTTAAAAAAAGTCTTTAAATGAGAACTCAGTTTATCTCAAAATCCTAGTGGTTTTGAGATAAACTTTTTGTTTTGGTTTGTAATCAAACTGGTATTACTATTTTTATAGTAATGAAACAATACATCGTACTACTGGCAGTGCTTGTTTCACTCAAGTTAGCTGCCCAAAAACAGGTGGTCATCACCATTGATGACTTAATCAGCAATGGGCCTTTCAAAGATCTGGCACACATACAGCAAGTCAATAGACAAGTATTGGATACTGCTTTGACCTACGGTATTCCAGCCATTGGCTTTGTGAATGAAGATAAACTCTTTCGTGGAAATGAAGAAGCCGATCGAAAACAAATCTTAGAAGACTGGCTAAAAGCCGGAATGGACTTAGGCAATCATACTTACAGTCATCCTTCTTTGTACAATACCCCGCTCGAAGACTTCAAAGCAGAAGTATTGAAAGGCGGAGTTTACACTTCCCAGCTGCTGGAAGCAAATGGTTCACAAATGCGGTATTTTAGACATCCATTTCTAAACACCGGACCGGATAGTACCACAAGAGCTGACTTTGAGTCCTTTCTGGCTCAGGAAGGCTATATAATTGCTCCGGTAACCGTCGAAAGCAGCGATTATGTTTTTAATAAGGTTTATGCCAATGCCGTCTTAAATAGTGACACAACCGAAATGAAAGCAATTGGTGAAGCCTATGTAGCACATACACTCAAAATGTTTGCGTGGTTTGAAGAAGTAGCCGATAGCACGCTTGGTCGGGAGATTCCACACACCTTTCTATGCCATGTCAACCCACTCAATGCTGACTACCTCGGAGCTATTTATAAAGGATTACAAGATCAAGGTTATGAGTTCATCAATCTGGAAGAAGCGCTGAAAGATCCTGCGTATGACCATGTCGATTACCACATCGGCGAATGGGGTGTTAGCTGGCTCTATCGCTGGGATAAAGGCAATGTCAAACAGTGGCTCATGGCAGAACCTGCGTTGGACCCTGAGATTCTGGAAAAGTACAACAATTAGGCTCGGGTTTTTTTGGTAACTAAGTTTTACGGGTTAGTCTAAAGACCATCAAATCAACTTATAACTTTGAGCATAATAATATTTTAACTGGAACAAATGCTGTCTTGACGACCTTTACTCTTAAACATCGCTTTATTTTTACCGTTAGGTAAGTCTACTGTGCAAAAACCAAGTTTACCATGCAAATGGCAGGTATACTTGCCATCAAACGTCTACTGCGTTAGTTATGAAAGAATCATTCATCAAGAAAATATACGACTCCCATCAGGAGTACACCAAAATACCCACTAAAGCCGCGATCATTAGCTTTTTCAATGAGCTGCTAGGTGTTTTATTTCCAGATTTTTCGAGTCATCGGGTGGAATCTGAAAAGCAGGTCGAGCAAATACTGACCAGCCTCCAACAAAAAATGCGGGATGTGCTCCTTAGAAACATTGCATTGGAAGGAGAAACGCAGGAAGAAGTCATCGAAGCGTTTTTTGACAGTTTACCAACCCTCTATGCCCGACTTGAAAAGGACATTGATGCGATGTATGCAGGTGACCCTGCGGCTACTGATCATTCGGAAATCATTCGTTCATATCCGGGATTCTATGCCATCGCTTCCTATCGACTAGCTCATGAGCTAGCACTACTTGGCGTAAAAAATATTCCACGGATTATCACCGAACATGCCCACAGTAAAACGGGGATCGACATTCACCCCAATGCCATTATTGGGGAATACTTCTGCATCGACCATGGTACAGGAATCGTGATCGGAGAAACGACCATCATTGGCAAACATGTCAAGATCTACCAGGGAGTAACACTCGGTGCGCTTAGTGTGGACAAGAAAGATGCAAAAGTGAAACGTCACCCAACCATCGAAGATCATGTGGTGATTTATGCCGGAGCGACCATCCTAGGCGGCAAAACACGCATTGGAAAAAACTCCACCGTGGGTGGTAATGTGTGGCTCACGAAAACAATTCCGCCCAATTCCAGAGTTTACTACAAAGCGACACTGCATGACGAGTCAGAAGACAAATCGGAGTTGATAGTGGTAAAGCAGGCTTAATTAGCAAAATCTATGAAATTATTCGATTTAATCGGCAATACACCGCTGGTGGAAATCACTCGGATCAATAAAAACCCGGATGTTAAAATCTACGGAAAACTAGAAGGGCAAAATCCGGGCGGAAGTGTAAAAGATCGAGCAGCCTATGGGATGATCTCCGAAGCACTGAAACGCGGGGACATCAAAAAAGGCGATAAACTGGTAGAAGCTACCAGTGGGAATACCGGTATTGCGCTGGCAATGATCGCTCAATCAGCAGGACTGAAAATGACCCTGCTCATGCCTGAGAACAGCACCAAAGAACGGATTCAGGCCATGAAAGCCTATGGAGCCGAAGTGATCCTCACCCCTGCAGAAAAGACCATCGAGTATTCCAGAGAACAGGCAGAGGACATGGCCGCCAACCAAGGTTACTTTATGCTTAACCAGTTTGCCAATCCTGACAACTATGGCATGCATTACAAAACTACAGGTCCTGAGATCTGGCGAGATACGGAAGGTAAAGTCACTCACTTCGTTTCGGCCATGGGTACTACAGGTACGATCATGGGCGTGTCTCGCTACCTCAAAGAGCAGAATGAAAACATTCAGATTGTCGGAACACAGCCAACTGAAGGTTCTTCTATCCCCGGCATCCGCAGATGGTCACCAGAGTTTTTGCCAAAAATCTTCGAACCAACTCGTGTAGATCAGGTGATCGATGTGAGTGAGGGTAATGCGCGCATGATGGCTCGAAGACTCGCGAAGGAGGAAGCCATACTCTCCGGCATGAGCAGTGGTGGAGCACTTACAGCAGCCCTACAGGTAGCCGCAACCATCGATGAAGGCGTTATTGTCTTTATCGTGTGTGATACCGGTGAACGGTATTTGAGCACTGGATTGTTTGATTAAGTGATTCCTGGATGACGATGAAAAACAGTTGGTTTGTTTGGATGGGATTCCTGCCTTTGCAGGTATGACGTTCCTAAACCGCCAAGATTCATCAACGAAGTGATTCTTTAGAGCACCGTCCATTTTGACACACCGTCACTGCGAATGAAATGAAGCAGTCTGACGGTATTTCTAAGAGAAAGATTGCCTTAATCACAATGACGCTTATGTCACAACATGATCACCACTCATCACCCTAATACCTTCGTTTCAAACCCATCAATACTCTGCTGGTTTTTGTTTTTCCAGTACTCTTCTATTCGCTCACGCCCTTGCTTGGCCGACCAGTCGTTTAATGTAGTGCGTTCCTCTTTGTAATCCATAAACGGCACGGCAAAACCACAGGAAGTCTGAACCATATCTACTTCCATTTCAATGATCTGGCGTGCGCCGACATTAGGAGGAAATAGCGGCATGTACTCACCAAACTCTGCATCTCGCTCGTGATAGATCTTCGCATAACCGTATAGCCGCATAATCATGGCCTTGCCTTCAAACGCACAAAACATAATGGTCATGCGGTCATTTTTCAATAAATGCGCGGCAGTTTCATTGCCACTTCCAGTGAGGTTGAGCCATACAATTTTATGAGAGCTGATCACCCGAAACGAGTCCGTTCCTTTTGGTGATACATTCACCCGACCGTCACTGGCTGCAGTGCCAACGAAGAAGATCTTTTGCTGTTCGATGAATTCTTGCTGTTCCTCGGAGATGAAATCAAATTGTTTGCCCATGGTGTAGATTGTTTGATGTCCTATTACTAAAGTTTTGATGCTCTAGACATCATGGCACATATATTCTTATGTTTATCTTAACTCTTTATAAGAAGGACTCTTGAACTATGATGAACCGTAAGAATGAAAACAGAATTATTAACTATTTCATAGATTATACGGTAGTTTCCTTCAATTAACTCTCTCAGATTTTCCTTATCAACCTCTGGTACCTTTCTTCCAATATTCTCGTGAGTAACAAGAATTTCGACTTTGTGGTACAATTTTGCAACAAGCAATTCAGCATATTTTGGTGAATCAGTAGCTACATATTCACCAATTTCACTCAGGTCGGTTAAGGCATTGGATGTCCAAATTATTTCAGCCACTTATTGAGCTTATTTTTCACCTCTTCATGAGAATAGACCTGTCCATTCTCAATATCATTTTGGCCCTTTTCGATCTTATCTAAGACAACTAAACGTTCAATCAATTCGTCTAACTCGAAATCTTGAGGCATGTCCTTAAGCGAATCCATAGCGACTTGTTTTTTCATAGTTTAAAGATACTGAAGATCATCCAAAAATTTCACCAGTCAGAGCTAAACGCAAGCATACCCAGTCTTTTGCTGCTCGATGAATTCTTGCTGCTTCTCGGACATGAAATCAATCATGATGTAGATTGTTTTTGAGCAGATTAATACTCATTGAAGGATTTAACACCTTCCTCTTGCACATGGAATATTGGTAATGAACAAACCAAATAGCGCACCCATCAATAAATTTCCTCCGATCGTATCCAGATTGATAGCACTGCTTCCTTCGATGAAGAAACTGATCAAGACTGTAAGTACTCCACCAGCGAGCATATACAGCAGCGTCTTGCGTAGGTGCTTCCAGGCTGCCTGCCGTTTATGTCGCTTTCCTTCTTCTCCTAGTTCTACTTGCTCAAACTCCATTGATCTGTTGTTTTAGGTGCTAAGCTAATCTGCTAGTAAACAGGATTTTGTAACAAAAGGTACATTGGGTCTTAATTCAGCCTAAACTTCCTCACACACCTATTGACTATTGTACAATTCTGATACCATTCCTAAGTCGATTGATTCATTGATTTCATAGAAGTAATCTAACTGCCATTTTTGAGTCCGCTGGGCCTGTTTACTGCTCAATACATCCCATTTGGGATAAACTCGAAAAGCTCTTTTTCCTTCTTTCTTTTTGGTCGAGATTATTCCTTTTTCAATCAATACTGATTTTGGAAAGACAAACTGCCCAAACTTGCCTTGAGAGCGTACATTCACGAGGTAAAAGTCTGCGCTACCCGTTTCTTCAAATGGCTCAATCGGTCCATTTTCATTTCGCTTCCAGAAGGTCACAAACTGCCCAGCTTTTTTCGGCGTAATTTTCGCATTCCTACTAACGACATGCCGTCCATTAATATAAAACTGACAAGCATCATATTCTTTACTTTCTAGTTCCAATCGAAAGTTTGAATTATAAGCCCACATTTACAGTAGATTTCTTCATTAATCTGGTTAAGGTTCTTGTCCATATTTCAATTGATCATTAAAGCTATTCTCCACTAATTACACAAAATGAACGAAGATCAATTATGAATATTCGAAGATGCAAACCCTCACTTTTCAAACACAAGCGAGTCACCATCTAGCGGGATGTGGCCGGTCTTGTCCAAAATTCCTTCCATCAGTAGATTAGCAATGCTCACTTCTTCGTCTACCGTTACCAGAACCACCTGATCCATGGAGCGGCCTTCTTCCGGCAGTTGTACGCCTCCAGTTGTCGACAGATTGATGTAATCGTGTCCTTTTCGCTGGGTGTGTTTGTACACATGCGTGTGGCCATGAAAAACGGTGTAGTCATAAGTCGTCAGTGCTTCCTCGATCTGACTAAACTGCTGTTCGTCTTCCTGCTCCCATATTGGCTTGTGCATAAAGAGAAATACATGACGTACCTGTTTGTTTTTATTGAGCACATCCAAAAAATACTCCGTCTGTTCCGAGCCAATGTTTCCCGTAGAGCGCTCAGGCAAAGCATAATAAGCCGTCTTGGGAAAGGCTTCCCAACCCGCTGTATCGATTACGTCCATCGCATCATTACGAATCTGCTCAATCTCAGCCATGCGTTCCGGCGTGTGGTCATCTGTATCCAAAACGAGGAACAACACATCTTTATATCGGAAATGGTAATACCGTGTTCCGAGTCGTTTTTCCCAGATATTCTGCGCCAGCACACCGGTGAGATCATGGTTTCCTCCAGTGTAGAAAACCCGCGCAACGGTCTGATCAGCCCGCAAATCAAACAAATCCCATTGCGCATTCAATTCAGCTTCATTACTACCACCTTCTATTAAGTCACCCACATTCATGATGAACTCTGGTCGCAGTAGATTGATCTGAGCTACTGCCACTTCAAAGATCCGGTCACGCTCCCCACCTGTCAGGTCGCTGAAAATAGCAAAAGTGAACTTGTCCACACCATCGTCAAAGTTCGTGTGCGTCCATGGTTTAGCTAAGGTAGTGAGGTCGTGCTCGAAAGCGGGTTTGGGTTTCTGCTGGCAGGCCGTGAATAGGAGCAAAAGGAATGTAAGTGAAGAGAATCGCATAGGTGATGTTTAAAAGATTTCTACTTGCAAATTAAGGGGATATTGGAATTTCAAAGTAATCTGACCGATGAACCAAAAGGTTAATCAGGGACTGACGATCATCGATCGCTCCTTCGGTCCTCCATTGATCCTGTTTCCTGTTAAACTCATCCACCCATCCTCTTTCTACTAACATCTTTGTCAGACATTCAGATGCGTATTGATCACCACCATAGCACATCAAAAAATCCAATACTTCAAAATCAAAACAAAACTCCTCTGGTTTTCCATTTCTCATCTCTTGAATGAACTCCACTGAATTCTCAAATTTACCAACCCTGGGGATTACAGATTGTGTCAATACCTTAATGATTTTTTCAGGGTGAGTATCCAATAAATTCCAAGTACCATATTGAAATTTTGACTGAGGTGTTAAATACCCAATAGCCCTATTGGTAACTAAAGCAGTGGGTTCTCCCAAGCTTCTGACCGTATAGAATTCTTGTCTCCACTTCTTTATTCGGTCCGAATACACCTCAAAATGAATATTAATATAAACACTTGCGTTCCTTTGGTTTCTGGAATTGGTTCCTAGATTTAATCTGAATTGAAAACCACTATTCTCATCCTTTCTAACCAAAAGGCGCTTGCTCTTAACCAACCTGAATCCCGTGTCTGAAAGTGCATCAGATAAATACAAGCAAGCATCATCGATGATCTCCTTTGGTGGTTTACTCAGATTTGTCCATCGCTTATTGAATACCCACATACATAAAATGAACTAAGCTCTTAAGATTTTCTCCATCTTCTTCCCTTTGGCCAGTTCGTCCACCAGCTTGTCCAAATACCGAACCTGTTTCGTTAGCGGCGTTTCGATTTCTTCTATCCGATATCCGCAGATCACCCCTTTAATAAGTTCTGCATTTGGGTTTAGTTCTGCTTGATCAAAAAACTCCTTGAAGGTGACTTTTGCGTCCATAAGTTCTTGGACTTTCTGTTCATCAAATCCAGTGAGCCAATGGATCACTTCATAGAGCTCTGCTTTGGTCCTGCCTTTGCGCTCGACTTTTGTTACATAATGTGGGAAAACCGACGAAAAGGTCATTTCCGTCATTCGTTTGTCATGTTCGGGTGTAGTGGTCATGCTTACTCCATTTTATTGGACGAAAGTTAACACATCAATGCTTTTGAACCCAGCAAAAATATCTCAATGGATCGTATGTTCAATACTCATATCCATTTTCATCACAAATTAGGGTGACCATCGAAGGTTTATCTAATTTCCACTTCATCAAAACGGATCTGCCATGCGCTCAAAAATGTTGCTTACCCTACTTGTATACTTTACACTCCATGTATCTGCTTATACTCAGAAATACAGTTACTTTGAATCGTTTGACAGCACCACTATTGCTTATCAGGACATTGGCAAAGGCCGTCCAGTTTTCATGATCCATGGTTTTATCTCCAACGGAACCTCATGGAATGAAACCGAACTTTTCAAACTGCTCCAGGCAAATGGTTGCCGACTGATCATCCCGGACCTTCGTGGCAATGGCAAGTCTGACAAATCGCATGATCCAGCGCGTTATGCCAATGATGCAGAGGTTAAAGATTTGATTGCTCTCACAGATCACTTGAAGATAGAAGACTTTCAAGCTATTGGTTATTCCAGAGGCTCGATCGTACTCGCCAAACTGCTTACTCAGGAGGCTCGAATCACAAAAGCGGTCATTGGCGGAATGGGCATTGACTTTACAAACCCCGAGTGGGATCGTCGGATTCGTTTTGCTGAAGCATTTGGTAGACAGGCACCTCTCAATGAAATGACCCGTGGTGCGGTCAATTACGCCAAATCTATCAATGCCGATCTGGAAGTACTCAGCTTACTTCAGTGGCATCAGCCAGTCACTTCTAGCAAGGAGCTCAACAGCATTGACACACCAGTCATGGTTATCGCTGGAGATGAAGATACCGATAATGGTGATCCAAAGGCACTCCATCAGAAACTCCCAAATAGTCAGTTAATCATTATCCCAGGGGATCACAACAATACGTACAAAACCAAACGATTTGCACAAGAGGTGATCTCGTATTTGAGTGCTAATTAGCTTTCAGCAAGCGCTTCGTCCTCCTCAGGCAAATCGTCCTCCTCACGGTCTTCGACCATTTCTACATGGGCACGAAAGTTATCATCTCTATGGTGTGCTGGCAACAATACTGCACCAAACCCAACCCCAACAGAGGCTAATATCAATACGATTGTAAGCACCAAAAAGCGTAGTGCTTTTTTAAATAATTTCATAAAAAGAATGGATTGAGAGCCGAAACTCAGTTAATAAAAAATTGACTTGTCAGTGGACTAAGCAGTCAATTCTTCATTGCCATCTTGAGGAATGACCTTCTCGAGGATCAAGATTATGGCAATCACATTTTGAGATACGACACATTGTACCTTTTCTTCTACGACCGTTTGCTGATCGAGTTTACGAACGATAGCCTGCCAGGAACTTGAATAAGAACAAGTCGCAGATGCGATGCAATGATCATGAACCGACAAGTACCGATCGGATTGAAGCGTATCTCTGGAAGACACGATCTCTGTGGTCACAAGTTTCATTGGTTGAGCCGAAGTGGACGTTATTGGATAACCAATCAGTCCTACAAGTAACATGACCACAAAAAGAAGTTTTGCGCTCATACTTCTCGACTCCAATGTCCTACTTGAGTTGCTCACAGATAATTGTTACGTAAGAAACTATCTAGTGGTTCTTCACAATACTAAACACACTGTTTCAGAAGCTTTTGAATGCCGCTTTTACGACGCTCACGTTCGAGCGAAACAGTCTTCGTCAAAACATCTGCCAGATCCAGCAACTCCAGGGCTTTCTGAAGTCTGCTTACGGCGTCTACTTCACAGTTTTCCAAACCTGCTCTACCCGATTCCATTAATAGGCTTGAGAGCGTTTCCATATGCTCAGAAGTGACATTCCACTGTTTTAAGTAATCCAACAACTCATAACCACTTAATTGAATTAATTTCTCATAGTCGAGATCCAGTCGATCTTTTAATTGATTGTTGACCACCTCGATACCTCCAGAGACTTTTCCCTTTGCACTAAACCCTAAAAATGTAGTAAGGATTTGCCCTAGAACCCGACCCAATTGTTCAATTTCATCTTTTAATATATCCCGTCGTTCCATTGTTGTTTCCTTTCTAGCTGATTCATTACGTTTCGATAAGATAATCAGCTAATTTAATACTGAATTGGAAACAATCCCTTCATTTTAAATGTTGGTACATACAAATAATACAAGAAGAAAATGAGTGCAATCAAACATATAAAACCGCTTGGCTTCCCATGGGCTACCCAAGACCCTTTTTTATTTTGTGTTTACCACAAGGATGATTATCCCAAAGGAAATGCGGAAATGGGACCGGCAGAATCACTTTCAGGAAGAGCTATCGGACAGGATTTTGACGCAGGTAATGCATGGAGAATGTATCATGGGTCTACCGTACCGGGATTTCCTCAGCATCCACACAGAGGTTTTGAAACGGTGACGATTGGTGAAAAAGGTTTAATAGACCACTCCGACTCACTAGGAGCAGCTGGTCGATTTGGGAATGGCGATGTGCAATGGATGACCGCTGGAAAAGGAGTGAATCACTCAGAAATGTTTCCGTTACTTAATGAAGATGAAGATAACCCACTGATCCTGTTTCAAATCTGGCTGAACCTCCCAAAACGGAGCAAGTTTGTAGAGCCACACTTTAAAATGTTGTGGGCAGAAGAAATACCTTACTATACCACTGCAGATGGAAAGACCAAAGTAAAACTGGTAGCAGGGGAAATCGAAGGAGTAAAAGCACCGACACCTGCTCCCGACAGCTGGGCTGCTGTACCAGAAAACGAAGTGGCTATCTGGACATTTACGATGCAGCCAGGAGCTGAGTGGAAATTTCCGTTGGCCAGTAAGGAAGCGAACCGCTCTCTCTACTTCTACTCGGGTGGTACAGCTTCTATAAATGGAGAAGACATCCCACTAGAACGAGTCGCAGAACTCGATGCATCACAAGAAGTGATTCTCAAAAATGGAGAGAAGGAAAGTAAGTTTCTAGTTCTTCAGGGAAAACCAATGAACGAGCCAGTGGCTCAGTACGGCCCCTTTGTAATGAATACCCAGCAAGAAATTCAGGAGGCATTCCAAGAGTATCAGCGGACTCAATTTGGAGGTTGGCCATGGCCCAAAAATGACCATGTACATCCACGGGAAAGTGGTCGTTTCGCGAAACACGCGGATGGCAGAGAAGAGTATAAATAAAGTATACAGATGGAGTTTTACTTCTTTTAGTTAAATTAAGAGAAGTAAAAATTGCTCCATCATATGAAAATGTATCAGTTGGTTTGGCACTATGAGTGTTCACCAGATCAAAAAGACCAATTCGAAGAGGCCTACCGGAGAAACGGCTCCTGGTTTCATTTCTTTGAAAAAAGCACCGACTTTCTGGGGTTGGAACTCATCAAAAAGGTGGATAAAAACGACTACCTTGTAGTAGACAATTGGATCTCGAAAGAAGCTTACGAGCAATTTATGAGTGCCAATAGTGCTGAGTACGAGCACTTAAGTAAGCAGTGCAAGTCACTATATCAAAAAGAAGAATTTCTGGGGTATTACGAAACGGTTGATCATTGATAGATTATTTACCTAACACCATCAAACTCTTACATTATTACAAAAAACTCGGTGAGAATACTTTTGAGCAGTTGGAAGACAATCAGCTCTTCTGGAAGCCTGAGCAAGACACCAACAGTATTGCCATTATCGTCAATCATTTGTCAGGAAATATGTTATCCAGATGGACCAACTTTCTCACCGAAGATGGTGAAAAAGAATGGCGAAACCGCGATCAGGAGTTTGAGGATGAAATTCACTCAAGGGAAGAGTTAACCAGTCGATGGAATCAGGGATGGAAATGTTTTTTAGACACACTCGAATCACTGAGTACAGACGATTTACTTAAGGTCATTAAAATCCGTGGAGAAGGGCAATCAGTGATGGATGCCATTCAGCGACAACTGGCCCATTACAGCATGCATATCGGTCAAATTGTGATACTTGGGAAAATGCAAAAAGGAGCAGATTGGCAATCACTATCCATACCAAAAGGACAGTCAGAAGCATACAACCTTCAAAAAAAAGTAATCTAAATCAATCTACGAGTCATTTTACCGAGAATATTTAAGGCCAGATCTGAATGAGTAACCTTCACTGATTAGTCAGTCAATTCTCAAATAGCAACAATTACAGGCTCATCAATATTTCAACATATTTAATGTTATAAAACTTTATTTGTTGAATTGAATTGGTATTTTTATGAGACTTTAACGATTCAACAATGAAGAAGAAAGTTTACCTCATCAATCCCAAAGAAGCGAATATTGGATATTTCAAATGGCCAAATGAATCTGGTGGCATCACAGACTATGTTTATGTAGCTGATCTGGCAACGACCACTGTCGCGAGACTGATGGAACCGTATTTTGAAGTAGAAATATGCGAGGCTTCTCTGGAAGAAGTAAATTATGATACAGATGCTGAATTCATTGGGATCACTGGGAAAATTAGCCAATGGCCTCACATGAAGGAATTATCCAACGAATTCCGAAAGTTGGGTAAAACAGTCATCATAGGTGGATCTTACGCTTCACTTAGCTTCGATGTAGTGAGACCTTACAGCGATATTCTCATAAGAGGCGAAATAGAAGAGATAGCTGATGAGATGTTTCAAGAAATCTCCTCAGGTAATTATAAGCCTGAATATGAAGGAACACAACCTGATTTATCCACCTCTCCCCTACCCAGATGGGATCTCTATCCAAACGACAAGGCACTTTTAGGCGCACTACAAATCTCGCGTGGATGTCCTTTTCAATGCGAATTTTGTGATGTCATAGAATATCTGGGAAGAAAACAGCGACATAAATCCGTTGATTACATCATCGCCGAATTGGATCAGCTTTACAAATATGGTTACCGAGAAGTGTTCATAGCTGATGATAACCTCACAGTTTACCGTAAGAAAGTAAAGGAAATACTCCAGGCCATCGGTGATTGGAATAGGAAACAGACGGATGGACGAATGCTCTTCCGCACACAGGTGTCCATTGATGTGGCTAGAGATCCTGAAATGATGGAATTAGCAACTTATGCTGGCCTTTTTGCCGTGTTCATAGGTATCGAAACTCCCAATGTGGAGAGTTTGAAAGAAACTCGGAAATTACAAAACCTACGAATTGATCTATCTGAGCAACTTCATACAGTCTACAGTCATGGCTTAAGCGTATATGGAGGTATGATTGTTGGATTTGATAACGATAAACCAGACATCTTTGAAAAGCAGTTTGAATTTATTCAGCAAGGAGCCATACCTTATGTGACCTATGGCTTACTCAACGCTCCAGACCAAACACCACTACACGAGCGGTTGAAAAAAGACAATCGATTAATAAATGAAAATGAAAGTATAGTTGCAGGTAATGCCTACGAAACGAATATTTTATTTCAGCACATTTCAATTGAAGAAGCACAAATGGGCTCTAAATGGCTCATGAATAATTTGTACTCGCCAAGTCATTTTGGAGAGCGCCTCTGCTCGTTTCTCGATAGTGTGGGAGATGGAAAGCAGGCAGATTCTACCACGCTCTCTAAAAAATTCCGTCCAGTATACAAGGAACAATACAGGATCATCCGAAACATCCGTAAAATGGGTGAAGAAGAAGCGCTTATGTACGATCGAGTAACCAAAATGTTGGCCAAAAAGCCATTCGCTAACATTCATGCACTGAACTACCTGGGACTGTATGCCTCTATCAGGTCTACTATGAACTACAACAACACGTGGGATCAAAGTCTTTTGGATCAACCAGTATTTGAATCTATGGTTTAAATGGCCCGAAATAATGTGATAATCTGGTAATTGATCAACCCTAAAGAACATACAGTACCTGAAGCCAATGATCAACGCATCACAGATTACCTGATTGGTGTTTTTGCTGAGCTCCCAACCAAAAGCAGTATAAAAAAAGCCATCAAAGCAGATCGGGTTTTACTCAATAACCGCCAGGCAAAAAGCGCTGATATCCCTAAAACCGGTAGCACGATTACCCTTCTGGAATCCAAATCAGCAATCAAACCATATCCAATAGATCTGGAAATCGTTCATGAGGATGAACACTTAATAATTGTCAATAAACCGCCAGGCCTTCCAACGAGCGGTAATTTCTACCGATCACTGGAATCAGCGCTGGGCCATGTGCGGCCATTGAATGGTTCTAATGGGCAGTTGCATTCTCCCAAACCCGTCCACCGACTGGACAGCCTTACCTCCGGCCTGATCATCGCGGCTAAAACAATCAATGCACGCCTGCTCTTAGGGAAGCTGTTCGAAGCAGGAGACGTGCGCAAAACCTATCACGCGCTGGTCATGGGGCGGACACCTGAGTTTGGAACGATGAATTTTTCTGTAGACGGTAAATCAGCTAATACTCAGTTCAAAAGACTAACCGAGGTGCGATCTATAAAAAACGACTGGCTTACATTATTGGAGTTGAAACCAAAAACAGGCAGAACCCATCAGCTACGAATTCATTGTTCGGAATCAGGATATCCCATTTATGGTGATCCTCTTTACGCCAAGGATACCATACGGAATAAGGGTCTTTTCTTATCTGCAGTAAGGTTACAATTTGTTCATCCTGTTACGAATAAGGAAGTGGATGTCAAAATATCCAGTCCATCTAAGTTTGAGAACCGAATGAACAATGAACAAAAACGCTGGATCAGAAAGTATGGACATAATTAAAGCCGATCCTTCTCTTTTGGATGAGTTATTGGCCTTCGCAAGAGAAAACTTCATCCTTACCTATGGTCAGTTGAATACCGAAGAAAATATGAAAACGTATCTGAAAAATGCGTTTTCAAAAGAAGCATTTTTGCAGGAGTTTAATCACCCCAACTCCACTTTCTATGTCGTTTTGATGGACCATGTGATTGTTGGGTATTACAAAATGAACATTGGAGAGGCCCAAACTGAATCACACTACCCTGAGTCATTGGAGATCGAACGGATCTATGTCTCCACCAAACTCAAAGGATCAGGTATTGGACGGCAAATGATCTCTCATGCTAAGAACCAGGCAAAGAAAGCTCAGCTTAAATATGTCTGGCTGGGTGTATGGGAAAAGAATCCGAAGGCTATCGGCTTTTATCAGAAAATGGGGTTCGAAGAAATAGATACCCACATCTTTCAACTCGGTGATGATGCACAAACAGATATCATCATGAAACTAATTCTGTAATTACTTACCTGACCTGAACAGGTCCAGCTGGGTCTTGTAATGCATCAGGTCTTCACCAGCAATCTCTGCTGCCTGCATGGCCAACTCACTAAATTTAACCGCTTCCTTCACCGCTCCAAGCTTGTACTTAAGCGATGCATAGGTATCATAATACGTCGCATCCGGATAATCCCGAAGCACTTCCTTCATCCAGGCGGCAGCAGCTTCCAAATGTGCTGTTTTGTCCACAAACAAGTAAAATTTCCAACCAAATTCATTGAGTTGATCCGGATCAGTTACTTCCTGTTCACTAACTACAGTCACGGCATTAGCTGCATAAGAAGGCCAGTCTTCTTTCAGGTCATTCACTTTCAGGTTGGCCAAAGTGAGCAACTGATCCTTATCCTGAAAATCAACCTCAGCCATCAATTGTTTGAGGGCCTGAGTCGCAAAAAGTGTTAAATCAGCACCCTCATAAATAGCAATTAGTTGATCCAGCATCACATTATACACCTTAGCGTCCACTGTGTCCTTTCCATATTTCAAGGAGAACATGTCGTGGTAAGCAATCAAGTACTGAAACTGCTCGCTATAAGGATCGGAAATATTCAGGTTGATCATGGTCCAGGATTCTTTGGACATCCAGTCATGCTGATTAGTCCCTTCAAAATAGGCGTTGACAAAAGCTGAATTATCCATACAAGCATCCTCTAGCGCCAGAGAATAGTCTACCAAAAAATCAAGCGAACGCTCCCCTCCTTCAAAACGCTGCTGCATTTGTGAGATGGAGCTATCACTTTTCGCCACCATTCCCATCGATATAAAACCATTGGAATCAATCGCACCACATCCCTGATGCACCAGATTGCCATCAGCATCTAAAAACAAAAAAACTGGATAAGACATTACATCAAACATCTCAGTCAGTTCTAATCCCAAATAGTCTTCCATATCCACCTGCAGGTTGACAAAGTTGGCATTGTAATAATCTCCTACTTCTTTATCAGTCAAGGTATACTCTTCCAGAACAGCACAGGGCTCGCTCCACTCCACATAGCCTTCAATAAAAACAAGTTTGCTCTCATCAGCGGCTTTTTTCATCGCATCCTCCCATTGCATTTCCTCAAACACAATACCCTTCGCCGACTCTTGAGCCAGGAGCGGCTGAGCGACAAATGGGAGAAACAAGAAAAGATAGGTCAATTTGCTCATGAGAATATACTTTCTTTGGCCAGTTAAACCCGTTACGAAAACTTTTTACAAGCAAGATTTATGTCAGGGTCTACCCCGACTAAACGGAGGTTTTCGTCGGTCCAACAGATAAAATTATTTATATGGATCTAGGTAAATCTAACAGATTTTAGACATCCACTCACTAAAGTCGAGTAATTATGATAAGACTATTCCTATTGACATTTTTATTACAATCTGCTTTTTTAATCTTCGGACAGTCTGCCTATCAGGTCGAAGTTTTGACATGGCAATCAGAACTGAATGCCGAATTTGCCAACCCAGAAGATTCTCCATTGGAAAAGAAAGCATTTAAAAAGTTTGAAGGATTGGACTATTTCCCGATTTCAGAGAAGTATCGCGTAGTAGCGAGGTTCGAGCACACACCTTTTGCGAAGCCCTTCACCATGCCTACGACAACCAAAAGACAGCCGGTTTATGTCCAGTATGGTATTGCCCACTTTACGTTGGATAGCCAATCCGTTAATTTCCCAGTCTATCAGAATATCGAACTGCGAGAGATCGAAGGGTATGAAGATTACTTATTCGCACCTTTTACCGATCTAACCAATGGTGCTGAATCGTATGGCGGTGGCCGTTACCTGGACCTGAGGATACCGGAAGGCGATTCCATCATATTGGACTTCAACAAAGCCTACAATCCCTACTGCGCATACAACGGAAAATACTCATGCCCTATTCCTCCCGCCGAGAATGACTTAGCTTTGCGCATTGAAGCTGGGGTGAAAGCCTGGGAAAACGACAAGAAATAGTGAAAATACACATTAAAACATTCTTCGGGTTGGAAGAACTTTTGGCTGAAGAAGTCAAAGATCTTGGTGGTCAAAACGTTCAGGTACACAAGCGGTCGGTTGCGTGTGAGGGAGATTTAGCATTCCTCTACAAGGCCAATTACAACCTGCGACTCGCATTGAAAATATTGGTCCCGGTTTATGAGTTTCAGGCTCGAAATGAGCAGCAACTATATGATCAGGTGATGAAACATGATTGGTCCAAATACCTCAAAATTGATCAGACCTTTGCGATAGACAACACTGTCTTCTCGGAGTATTTCAGACATTCCAAATATGCTGCATTGAAAACCAAAGATGCCATCGTCGATCAGTTTCGAAATAAAATGGGTAGGCGTCCATCTGTGGATATCAAAACTCCTGATATTCAGTTTGACCTGTACGCTTATAAGGATCAGTTTATCATCTCAGTGGATAGCTCAGGAGATACTCTCAACCGTAGAGGATATCGGGATGTGGGACATCAGGCTACTCTAAATGAAGTACTGGCAGCCGGACTGCTAAAACTAGCTGGGTGGAATAAAGACATTCCGCTGATCGATCCGATGTGTGGTACAGGCACCATCCTGATCGAGGCAGCGATGATGGGACAGAATATCCCACCTCAGGTCAATAGGCATGACTTCTCTTTTAAAAACTGGAGCAACTTTCACCCTACCATCTGGAACCGTGTGGTATCGGAAGGTAAGGCAGGTATTCGAAAATCAACTCTTGAGATTTCGGGTGGCGATATAGACGGTGATACGGTATTGATGGCCAATAAGAGTCTTAAAAAATTTAAACTAAATGATGCGGTAACCATCCAAAGGACTGCACTCGAAGATCACCGACCAAAAACACCGAATGGGATGGTGGTATCCAACCCTCCTTATGGCGAGCGAATTGGCAGAATCAATACCAATGAATTCTACAAAACGATCAGTGATGTTTTGAAGAACAATTTCCAGGGATTTGATGCCTGGATGTTAAGCTCTAACATGGAGGCTTTCAAACATTTAAAGCTTCGTGCATCCAAAAAGATTGTTTTGTTTAATGGCTCACTAGAGTGTAAATTTCAGAAGTACGAAATGTACATGGGAAGTAGGGAAAACACCTAGCAATTTCCCCCAGTCAACTGCATCAATTACGCATTTTTAACTTTGGTTAATTCCCGCTTATATCTGCACGGATAGTTTAGGAGCTTTACATCATTGTTTAGCAATCAAACCGTAGAGTCATGAAGAGCAGCAAAAGTAAGAACACAATCAAATTAGCAATGAAAGTACGAATCAAGCTTTACCTTATCACCTTGTTCACTTTCTTATTAATGGCTCTGGCCAAAACCAGTTCTGCTCAGGTAATTGGTGTCACGCCGTTTATTGAGCAAAACATCATGGGTGTGCAAAAAGGGCTTGAGGTGTCGTCTAGAATCAAGGATAAATTTGATGTGGGGTACTTTTTCCAAGCGACCAACAATGTTTCTTTCGAGCAAGACCAACGAAACTACCCTTTTCATGGTTTAAGCATGGATGTTCGCATAAAATCTTGTGGTGACCTACAGTTCTGGACAGGGTTGAAAACAGGTTTCGTAAATGGCAAGTATCTTGCAGCTGTTCCTCAGGTGACCACTGAAATAAGCCTCATAAAATGGCTAAGTGTAGGTATCCAGGCATCTTATCGTGCTGGACATCCGGCGCTTGGTTCAGCCATTAGCATAAAGTTATGATCGGTATCAACTGGTTCAAAACACCTATATCCTTTGTTGGTCTCGCAGTAGTCTTACTGAGCTGTGAACCTGTGATAGAGATGCCTTTTGAAATCTATACCATTCCAAAAGGAAAACACTATTCAACTTACAAAACAGAGTTCTTGCAAGCTGATTATCTGGCATTCGATGCGCAATTTGATGAATCAGCACAATACATCAGCTCGACAGAAGAAAACCAATGGGATACCAATAAACTTTTTGGGTTTGCAGACTGCAACAGCCACCACCATGACAATAGTGTGCGATTTGGATGGAGATGGATTGATGATCGGATAGAAATACTGGCCTATTGCTATGTGAATGGTGAACGAATCATCGAGCAAATCGGCATCACACATCCCGGAGAGGTCAATCAATACCGTATTGAGCTCACCGATACAGAATATCGACTAACAATGGATAGCAATTCCGTGAGCATTCCAAGAACTAAACCCTGTGACCGAGGTGCATATTATTTGCTATTCCCCTATTTTGGAGGTGATGAAACAGCTCCACACGACATATCAATTCTCATTCGCCGGGAATACTAAAAGGACACCACTAAACACTCTAGTAGTTTGGTCGTTTCTTCTTTATGACCGATCCACAAAAACCTACAGAAGAAATAAAAGAAGCTGCTAAAACCGTTTCCACAGAAATGGCAGCCCCAATAGAACAAATTACATCTAAAATAGAAAGTTGGTGGGATGGCTTGATCTCCATGTTACCCAATATGGCTGTGGCACTGGTTCTTTTTATCATTTTTTTAGTTTCAGCTAAAGCAGTCCAATCCGTTTTCTTAAAGCTTTTTCGTAAGTCCTCTGATAATAAAGCACTAGAAAACCTATTCGGAACGATTGTCTATTACGTCGTTCTGGGTACGGGGATATTCATTATTCTGGAAGTTCTTCAACTCGAAAAAGCAGTCACCTCGTTACTCGCCGGTGTTGGAGTAGTTGGTTTGGCGCTTGGTTTTGCCTTTCAGGACATAGCAGCAAATTTTGTCTCAGGAATCATTCTTGCTTTTCGAAAACCATTTTTGGTTGGCGACATTATCGATATCAATGGCATCATGGGACCAGTACAACGCACCAACCTTCGCGTAACGGTAGTGAAGACGTTTCAGGGACAGGAAGTCTATCTACCTAACAAAGATGTGTTACAGAGTCCGATTACGAACTACTCAGTCCTAGCTCAACGCCGAATAGATCTGGCAGTGGGCATTTCCTACGGCGATGACCTGCAAAAAGTAGAGGATTTGGTAACCAATACGCTTAAAAGCTTAGAGGGCGTGATTCGTCTCGAAGACCTGATTTTTACTTATACGGGCTTTGGTGATAGCTCCATCAACTTTGAGATTAAGTTTTGGATAGACTATCCTGACAATCCGGGTTTTCTGCACATGCGTTCCAAGGCCATCAAAGCCATCAAAGCGGCATTTGATGACAATGACATCACCATTCCATTTCCTATTCGAACATTGGATTTTGGAATCAAAGGCGGTGAAACGCTCAGCCAGATGAAAATCAATACGGGCAATGCGCCGACTTAGGGCCAGCTGAAAAAAATTACACTTTTAAATGCATCATCACAATGACAGTCATGCAGTTACGTTACCAGAAGCGTTTTTCAGCAGGCCAGACTAAGATGGGCATCCCCTTTCCAACTAATTGTTCCGATTGGTAGTCATGGATATAAATCCCTTTCAATGATGAAAAAAAGCTACCAATCTTTCTTACTATTTATCGGCGCTCTCGTCTTTTTCGGATGCACTGACACATGTGAAACAGTCTCTTCCTATACCTATTACAAACCGGTCTTTATGTCCAAGGCGGAACTGCGAGATGCGATCCAGTTTGAATCACCACAAGGAATTAACCAATCTGGAAAAATCTATTTCATCAATGATCACTTGCTGATCAATGAACCTAACAAGGGAATACACATTATCGATAATGCAAACCCTGAAAACCCACAAAACCTTGGATTTATCAACATACCAGGAAATTTTGACCTGGCAGCGGTAGACGGGTACCTCTACGTGGATAGTTACATTGATTTGGTGGTATTGGACATCAGTGATCTTACCAACCCGAAAGAAGTCAAAAGATTCAACAATATTTTCCCTGACTATAATTCTTATGGCTATTACGCATCCGAAGACGGTATAGTCACCGACTGGGTAGAAACTACAGAATCTCAAGAAATTAGTACCGAATGTGATGGGGATGAAAACTATCAATACTACCCGTGGGGATACAGGTATCATGGTGGTATAGCTGTGGATATGCTTTCTGCTGAATCTTTCTCTGGAACCTCTGGATCTTCATCTCCGGGAGTTGGGGGCTCGATGGCCAAATTTACCATCAACAACGATCACCTGTTTATGATCGATCAATCGGAAATGCACATTGCGGACATTTCGAATCCTGCCAGTCCTGCGCTTGGAGCCAGAACTGAAATTGGCTGGGGAATCGAAACGATTTTCCCATACGAGAATCTGTTATTCATTGGAGCAAATGATGGCATGTACATTTATGATGTCAGCTCTCCTCTTTCCCCAAATCTGCTATCCAATTATAGCCATGTAAGGAGCTGTGATCCTGTGGTGACTGATGGAAAATACGCCTATGTTACGCTCAGGTCAGGGACGCAATGTCAGGGCTTTACGAATCAACTGGAGGTAATTGATATTGAAGATCCGTCCAACCCGGAGCTTTTAGCAACCTATCCGATGTACAACCCACATGGCTTAAGCATCTCCGACGAGCGCATTTTCATTTGTGATGGTGAAGCCGGATTCAAAATTTATAATGCAGGAAACATCCATCAAATTGATCAGAACATGATCAAACATTATGACGATATTCATGCTTATGATGTGATCGTACAGGACTGCCTGGTGATGTTGATAGGTGACGATGGTTTGCGACAGTACCATTGCAACGACTTTGAAGGAGATATCACTTACCTGAGTACGATTGAGTTTAATAAAGAGCTTTGATGAAGCCTATTGCCACGGTATTGTTGATTTGTCTATCGATCGTACTCTATGGGCAAATGGATAGGATTTATATCAAAAACGGAGGTCTGATCAAAGGTCATGTGTATTCTGAAGATATCACAGATACTATTCAGGTGGTCATAGAAGGTTTATTACTTAAGCTTCCACTTGCTATAATTGAAGAAATTCACCCGCACCCTAAAAATCATCATGATTTCATGCAATACCGACAGCTAACCTATACAAAAGGATGGTCTACGGGAATTGCCGGAGGTACGGTTTTTGGCAAACAAAATCCAGACGATGCAACAAGAGTTCGCCCATACGTTACCATTAGTGAATTATACAGGCACCATCCACTCGTCAATTTATCCCTGGGAACGGGAATTTTTGCATATAGAGACTTTAATGTCTATCCCATTTTCATGGAATATTATGCTTTAATGGGTAAGAGTAGAAATGCAATAATGCTATATGGTAGTATTGGTAAAGGATTTGCCAATGCCACACAAGAGAACGAAAACCTGGAAGTGAATGGAGGCACCTATTTTACTACGGGATTGGGCTGGCATAAGAGAGTTGGTAGAAATAATCTGCAAGTCAAATTTGGATACATCGCGCAGAGAGTAGAAATGATTCAAGAATTGAACGACAACAACACGCTCATTCAAAAAAGAACCCTTAATCGATTAGCTCTGCAGCTGAATTATTACTTCAGCTATTGACCCTAAAATTATACCTACACCATTCCATTTTATCCTGACAATCCAGTTATAGTTTGATTGTTCTCATGAAATAAGGTTGATGCTAAATCAAGTTTTGGATTGACTACCCAGACAATCCTGTGGTCTGAACAGGTGACCAATCCTGCGTTTGATAGCAATAAAATGGCTATGCTATTCCCAATTCGTACATTGGATTTTTGAATCAGGGCAGACCACCTTTCCAAATGAAAACCAACACAGGAAACGCACCGCTACATAAGCAGTTGCGCTTTTGATGTTTTATAAGTTTTATGCAACCTCTTTATGAAAACGATCACCTAGATGACTCTCAGAAATTTTCTTTGTTCTAGACTCATGAGATAAGACACCCCATGCAGCATTGACACTAGCCAGCATACCAAGAGCTGTCAGCAGGCCACAGGCTTTGGCCAACTCCAACAACAGTGGGTTATTTGAAAATGCGACTAGACACGCACAGAATATAAGTGAGATGGATGTGCCGATTAATAAGAAAGTAGGTTGATATCGTTTCATGAGTAGTTTGTTTTTAGTTGTACAAAGATGATTCAAAGAACTCATATATTTTTATTTATATTATTTATGTATTCCATAAGAATATATTATATATAAAATACTGGACTTGTAGAATGTTGTACACTATCCATTGAAATACACTTTTCTAGAATTCTTAATTAGACTCAGAGAGATTTTAAGACCTCTGAATAAGTAGAATATCTCCCATAACTGGCAAGAAAAGGAGTCGATTAATCCTAAAAGAAAGCATTCCTGTAACTATTTAAAATAACCATTAAATGTCGTTTAGTTAAGCATGACATCTCGAAGTATTGAGGTGCTCGACTTAGAGAGATCTTCCTTATAAGAGAAGCCTACTTATTATTGAAAGGAAGATTTCTCCTGTGTCGAAATGACCGAGTCGTGGAGACCGAGTCGCGAAGACAATGTTTAAGAGCTTAATTAAACGACATTTAATAACCACTCATTATTCTACCAAATACAAGATGAAGTGTGGTTACATGAAATGATTAATTCTTTACAGCAAACGACCCTGTATTGACTCATGACCACAATTTCAGCAAGGCTGCAATTATTCTTTGATTAAAAAAGGACATTTCTCATCAATATCTACTATTTTATTCCTGCTTCATAATTAATGCAATAACTATAAGCCGCTTACATGAATTCAACTTCAATATTCGAACGTTTTCTTGAGCAAAGTGAGGACTTTATTTGGATCGTAAATACTGATTTCCAATTGGTCTATACCAATGATGCCTATCAAAACCTCATAAAGGAAGTAACCGGTCAAGTAAAAAAGCTCATTGAGACGGTATTTGTTGGAGAATTTGGGGTGAGTTATAATGTCAAATACAAAGCTTATTACACAAGGGCACTGAAAGGAGAGTCATTTGAGATAGAGGAACGCTTTTCGCATCCTGAAACCGACGAAATTCAATACCTCCTCATTACTTTCAAGCCAATAACCAACGACACAAACGAAATTCTGGTTGCTTGTCAAGCAAAAAACATTACCCGTATTGTCAAAGAGCGGTCAGAAACCAACCAATTGATGGATGCTTCATTGGATGTTTATTGCACTATCAATGAATTAGGTCATTTCGTATATGTAAGTGCTGCTGCTGAATCGCATTGGGGCTACAGTCCTCAAGAACTGATTGGAAAGCCTTATCTGGATTTGGTATTGGAGGAAGATGTTCCTAAAACTAATGAAATAGCTGCTGCTATTTTGAGCGGGCAGGAGATCAATTCCTTTACGAATCGTTATAGAAAAAAGGATGGAACTGTCGCTTTCAATTTCTGGTCGGCACGCTGGGACGATGATACCAAACTCATGTACTGTGTGGCAAGAGACGCCAAAGAGCAACTGGAAAAAGTCGAATTGATCATACACAGTGAACAGCGATTTAAGGCGTTGGTGCAGGAGGGCTCTGACCTCATTGGTATTCTGGATCCATCGGGTAATTATTTGTATGTAAGCCCCACAAGTGAAAATGTATTGGGGATCGATCCTGAATTTTTTCTAGGTAGAAACGCATTTGAGTTTATTCATCCGGAAGATGCAGAAAGAACGCTAGAAGGTTTACAACAAATAACCAGAGAGAGCCGGGTACATTTAAAGCCTTTTCGATTTCAAAATAACAAAAAAGAGTGGCGATGGGTCGAGACGGTTCTTACGAATATGCTAGATAATCCTGCTGTTAATGGGATAGTGGCTAACTCCAGAGATATCACTGAAAAAATTTCACAGGAAGAAAGACTTAAGCAAAGTCAAAAAAGGTTCGAGTCCCTGGTTGAAAATGGGATGGACTGTGTACTGGTTATCTCGCCTGAAGGTAAGACTACCTATGTATCGGGATCTGTAAAAAATATGCTTGGGTATTCACCTGCAGAAGTAAAAGGTCTGGATATTTGGCAAATGGTCCATCCTGAGGATGTAGCAGGATCAGAGCAGGCGCTGACCAATTCACTGAACCATCCCGGCGTACCTATGAAAGGTTACACTTCACGTATTCGACATAAAGATGGGTCGTGGCGATGGGTAGAGCCAGTGGTTACCAATTTGCTTCATGACCCTGCCGTCCGGGGTATAGTAGATAATTTCAGGGACATCACTGAAGAGAAAAAATTAAAAGAACTAATCAAACAAACCAACCAGCTGGCCAAAATTGGGAGCTGGGAAGTGGATTTGGTCAATCAGCAAGTTTATTGGTCAGAGGAAGTACACCAGCTGCATGAAACGGATCCTGATACCTATACTCCCAATTTGGCGGAAGCTATAAATTTTTACCGGGAGGACTTTAAGCAGATGGTGCAAAACCATGTGCAAAATAGTATAGAATCTGGCGAGGGGTTTGAATTTGAAGCAGTCTTTGTAACTGCGAAGAAAAATGAAATATGGGTTAGATCGATAGGCACTACTGAGTTTAATGAAAATCAATGTACAAGAATCATTGGAAGCTTTCAGGACATCACCGAGAGAAAACAAGCCGAAATTGCGTTACGGGAAAGTGAAGTCAAGTTTAGAACCATTTTTGATATTGCTACCTTAGGTATCGCACAGGTCGATCCCTCGAATGGGCAAGTAATCCTGATTAATTCCTATTACCAGACCATTACAGGGTATTCTGTTGCTGAAATGCTCCAAATGAATTTTTTGGAGCTCACCCATCCTGAAGACCGGGAAAAAGATTGGGAATTGTTTAGTAGAGCAGCGCGGGGTGAAACAGAATACAGGAATGAAAAACGCTATGTCAAAAAAGACGGCAACATTGTTTGGGTTCGTATTCACGTAGCCTTTATAAGAGATGAGAATAGCAAGCCAATTAGAACTGTCGCTATTTGTGAGGACATCACAGACCGTAAAGAAGCTGAGTTTCGTTTGCAATCCCTGGCAGATAATTTGCCGGGAGTGGTTTTCCAGTACCTGATTTATCCAGATGGGACAGATGTGCTCAGGTCAGTGACACAGGGGGCCAAGGACATTTGGGGTTTTACTGCTGAGCAAGTTGAGGAAAAGAATCAGCTGGTGTGGGATCAAATCGTAGCAGGTGGCGAAATTGAACGGATACAACAAAGCATTGAAGAATCGGTTCAATCCAAAACCAACTGGGAAGCTCAATGGAAGTACGTGATGCCCAATGGCGAAATAAGAACGCATTTGGGGTACGGTTCACCTCGCTATCTGGCAGATGGCACTGTACTCTTCAATTCGGTTATCCTGGATGCAACAGAGGCGGTTAAGAATGAAGCACTTTTGGAACAGGTCTCTGAGTTAGCGAAAATAGGTAGCTGGGAAGTTGATATTACTGAAAACAACGTTGTGCTATCGGCGGTGGCTTATACCATCATAGAAGCCGATCCCCAAGCATACACTCCTGATTTTGAGAGCTCTATTACTCTTTATAGAGAGGATTTTCGGGAAATGATCAGCTCCAAACTGCAGGACTGTATCGAAAAAGGAAAATCGATTGAATATGAAGCGGTCATCATCACGTTAAAAAATAACGAGAAATGGGTACGTGTATTAGCCAATGCCGAAATACATGAAGGACAATGCACCAGGATTTTTGGTAGTATTCAGGACATTTCCTCACAAAAAGAGACCGAAAACAGGTTGTTTTCAATTGCAGACAATATACCAGGCGTGTTGTACCAATACTTTATTTACCCTGATGGGACCGATTCAGCCAAACATATATCCGGTGCCGTAGAGCAGTTATGGGGGTTTTCAGCCGAACAAGCCTCAGCAAACATCAACCTCGTTTGGGATCAGATAAAGGCAGGCGGCGATTACGAAAAAACCCAGGCCAGTATACGCGAGTCCATTGAAACAAAAACCAAATGGACAGCCCGTTTAAAATACCTCATGCCTACTGGCGAGCTGCGCACTCACTTAGGCAAAGGTACGCCCGCCTTCTTAGCTGATGGCACAGTCATGTTCAACTCCATAGTACTCGATATTACACAAGAGGTCAAAAACGAACAAATGCTCGAGCAAACAACCGAAATGGCTCGCATCGGTAGCTGGGAAATGGATTTGATTAATCAAGATGGAGATAAAATGTATTGGTCTCCGATGATCAAAGAGATTTTGGAGGTTGATGAAAACTATGACGCTAATCTTACGGGAGGTCTGGAATTCTATTCAGGTGAGAGTAGCATTAGGATCAATAAAGCCATGGAAGCTTTGATTGAAGAAGGCATTGAGTTTGATGAAGAACTCCTGCTCATTACGGCAAAGGGAAAGGAACAATGGATCAGGGCCTTAGGCAAGAGCAACAGGGTGAACGGTAAATGTGTTAGAATTTATGGCAGTTTTCAGGACATTCATGAGATAAAAGGTGTTGCGGAGAAGCTCCAAAAAGCCTTTAAAGAAAAAAACACCATTTTAGAAAGTATTGGCGATGCCTTTTTTACAGTAGATAATCAATGGACGGTAACTTACTGGAATAAGCAAGCAGAAATTGTGTTGGGTCGGAAACGTGAAGACGTTGTAGGTAAAAACCTTTGGGAAGAATACGATGACACCTTGGACACGGAGTTTTATCGGCAATACATTGAGGCGAAAAAAACAGGCAAAAGCGTCTACTTCGAAGAATACTATGCAACCCTGGGCATTTGGATTGAGGTGTCAGCTTATCCCTCCATTGATGGGCTTTCAGTCTATTTTAAAGATATAAACAGTAGAAAAATAGCAGAGGAGGAGATTGAAGCCGCGAATGAACGCTTCGAGAAGGTTACAGAAGCTACAGAGGATGCCATTTGGGACTGGGACATTACCAGAGATGTGTATTACCGCTCACAAAACATCAAAAACTTTTTTGGCAGTCACGCTCCCTCCATTTTAGATAAAAAGGCCTTTTGGCAGGATAAGTTTCATGCCGAAGACATAAACAAGGTGAAAGAAAGTATCGAACATTCACTGAAAGACCCAGGCATACATCGCTGGGAAATGGAGTATAGAATTTACAATGAAAATGGGGATGAATTATTTGTCAAAGATAGAGGAGTCATTATTAGGGATGAGCGTGGAAAACCGCTACGCATGGTCGGTGCAATGACCGACATAACCAAGCAGAAAAAACTGGAGAAGACCTTGTTGGAATTGAATGAGTCGTTGAATCACTACACTCAGGAACTGGAACATTCAAATGAAGAGTTAGAATCCTTTGCCTTCATCACTTCTCATGACCTGCAGGAACCATTGAGGATGATCACGAGCTTTATGGATCTGCTGAAAAGAAAATATGGCGATCAGCTAGATGACAAGGCTCTTCAATACATCCACTATGCAACAGATGGAGCCAAGAGGATGAAACAAATCATTCTGGACCTGCTACAGTTCTCGAGAGCAAACAGACCCAACGAGGGCATGGCTATAGTCAATCTAAACGACGTGCTGACTCAATTCATGCATTCCAGGAGGAAACTGATAGCTGAGCATTCTGCTTCCATTCATTCAGACAAGTTACCTTCTTTGAAGACCTATCCGGCTGCTATTACTCAAATCATCCATGGACTGCTAGACAATGCCATAAAGTATTCTAAAAAAGGAGTTAGTCCTGTTGTAGAAATCAAAGCTGTAGAGAGAGAAAACGAGTGGGAGTTCGCTATTAAGGACAATGGCATTGGGATAGATTCACAGTTTTTCGATAAGATATTCTCCCTTTTTCAAAGATTGCACAACCGGAACGAATATTCCGGAACGGGTGTTGGCTTGTCAATTGCTAAAAGGCATGTGGAGTATCTGAACGGTCGAATTTGGCTGGAGTCTACTCCGGGAATTGGTTCTGTGTTTTATTTCACCATTCCCAAGTCCTGATTTTCAGCAATAGAAAAGAAAGAATTTATAATTGAATGAAGTCATCATTCCCCATTATCGCCCTTGGAGCCTCAGCAGGAGGCTTAGAGCCATTAGAGGTATTTTTTGAGTACGCAAAGCCTGACTCGGAATTTGCTTATGTTCTGATTCAGCATTTAGCTCCGAATCACAAAAGCCTTATGGATGAGCTACTAGCTAGACACACCAGCTTACCCATTCGGGTCATTGAACATGGCATGCCTGTGGAAAAAGGGGTAGTCTTCCTCAACCCTCCGAAAAAATTAATTGAATTAATTGATGGGAAATTTCAGCTCAGTGAAAAAGAGGACAGAAAGTTGAGCTTTCCGATAAGCAGTTTCTTTAAATCATTAGCAGAACACCACCAGGAACTAGCATGTGCCATCGTACTTTCAGGCACTGGTAGCGATGGTTCTGAGGGAATCAAATTTATTAAGGAAAAGGGCGGACTAGTAGTAGCGCAAGATCCTGATACAGCAAAATTTGATGGGATGCCCAAAAATGCCATCAATACAGGATCGGTGGATAAAATCAGCTCCATAGAGCAAATGCACCAGGAACTGGAGACCTATTTTTTCAACAAAAAAGAATTAAAAGGCCAGGATCTGCAATCCGAAAACAGCAGGTCTCTGATTACCAAAATATTGAAAAATATTTTAGATCAAATCCATGTAGATTTTACGGGGTATAAACACACTACGGTCTCCAGGAGAATTGCCCGCAGGATGAGCCTGTTGGGTTCTGTAGCCATGAATGACTACCTCAGTTACTTAAAGAAGCACCCAGCAGAAGCATATTTACTGGCAAAGGAGTTGCTGATAGGTGTAACCAGGTTTTTTAGAGATGAAGAGGCGTTTGAGGCACTAAAAACCCAGGTTATCCCTCAACTTGTAGCTGCCAACATGGATACCAAGACCCTACGGGTTTGGGTGACCGCATGCTCCACCGGAGAGGAAGCTTATTCTATAGCCATACTCATCAAGGATTATTTGCGAAAAAATCGTTTACAGTTTGACGTGAGTATTTTTGCAACAGATTTGGACAAAGAGGCCATTAAATTGGCTGCAAATAGGGTTTTTCCTGAAAGCATCAGTGCTGAAATTCCGCCTGAGTACCTCAGCACGTATTTTGTGACACAACAATCTGGATTCACCATTGCCAAAGAGATCAGAGAAATGATCGTTTTTTCATCTCACAATGTCATTCAGGATCCTCCTTTCAATAGAATTGACCTGATCAGCTGCAGGAACTTTTTAATTTATCTCAATGACATTGTACAGCAGCAACTATTTGCTCTTTTTCAATATTCCTTAAAAAGCCAGGGGTTCTTGTTTTTAGGCTCCAGTGAATCGCTCGGAAAATCAAGTGAGGATTTCATTGAAATTGATAAGAAAAACCGCCTTTTTATCAACAAAGAAAACAAACGGTTTATCCAACAAATACGCGCTTCCAAGTCAAAAAATTCCATGACATTGGAGCAACTCGACCTGCCACTCAAAGAGACTACTCCAGGGGTTACCGTCAGAAAAAACAAATGGCTTCAGGAGATCCAACATACCTTGATCCAAGAGTATGTACCTGATTCTTTGGTCACTGACGAGCATCTCAATTTGTTACATACCACTGGAAATGCCAATAAGTGGTTAACACTTCCCTCAGGTGAAATCAGTTCCAACGTACTGAAAATGCTACCTGATTCACTGGCAGTGCCACTTGAAGTGGTAGCTAACAAAGTTATCCAAACGGGAGATTCGATTGTGCTCAATAATGTGGAGGTGACTAAAAATCTCAAAGAACACCTTGGAGAACACATGACTCTTAGTGTTCATGTGCGCCGAATCGTTCTTTTAGACGAAGAAATACACCTTTTCATCACCTTTGAAGTAGATAAAGGCAACACCACACCTCTCCCCTCGGAGCAAATTGATATGAGCGCTGCCTCCAGGGAGAAAATTGGCATACTAGAGCGTGAACTCAGAGTCAATAGAGAAACCCTACAGACCACCGTAGAGGAATTAGAGTCAAGTAATGAGGAGCTGCAAGCATCCAACGAAGAGCTGCAGAGCTCTAATGAAGAACTGGAATCAGTCAATGAAGAACTCTATACGGTCAATGCAGAATATCAGCAAAAGAACCTGGAACTCTCAGAGGCCAATAACGACCTGAACAACCTGATCCAAAGCACAGACATAGCCTTACTCTTTCTGGACTCTAACCTGAATATTAGAAAATTTACACCGGCGATCAAAAAACTCATGAATCTGATGCCACATGATATCGGTCGAAACATCAGTCATTTTAGAGGCAAAGTTCAGTTTGACAACTTTTTGGATCATATTGAGGAAGTTTATTCGACTTCTATTCCCTTTCAAACCCAAATCAAAGACAATACAGACGATGAATACCTGCTAAAAATATCGCCCTTCAGAACCCCGAAAAGCGAATCAAAGGGAATCATCCTGGTGTTTATAGATATTACGGGGTCTAACAGAATGCGTAAGGCACTGGAGTTCTCGGATAGGAGCCTGGATGAATTGAACGTCAAGCACCGGGATCAAACTGAAATACTGGAATTGATCACTAATAATCTCAGAGATATGGTTACGGTGATCAATACAAGCGGAAAGATAGAATTTTGCTCGGCATCCGTATTTGACATTACAGGTTATACGCTAGAGAAAATGTATGATCTAAACTTTTTTGAGCGAATAGCTGATAAAAAACATCAGGAGCGTTGGCATGGTATGATCGATGCACTGCGAAACCGTCAGAACCCTGGCCTGATTCAGTTTAAATTCAAGACAGCCAATGGAAATGATAGATGGATGGAGTCTAGCGTCAAAGGACTGGATCAATCTCCCTCAGAAGGGTTCAAAGTTCTGGTAACTACACGTGATATTCACCAAAGAATGCTTGATGATATAGAGCGGCAAAAATTGGCCCTTATTGCCGAGCAGACCAGTAATGCCGTATTGATCACAAATACCGATGAGCTAATTACCTTTACCAACGACGCTTTTGTGAAAATGACCGGATATTCAGCTGAAGAGGCTTTGGGGAAAATTCCCGGAAGACTTTTACAGGGAAAGGAAAGCGACCCGAAAACAATCAAAGCCATGTCAGAAGCCGTCAAAAAGCAAGAGGCTTTTGACGTAGAGTTGATTAATTATTCCAAGTTTGGAAACAAATATGTCGTGAGGATCCAGGCTGAACCCATGTATGATGAAGAAATAGGCTTTATCGGTTTCTTTTCTATACAGACAGATATTACAAATCAGAAAGATCAGTTCGAACAGATCCATAAACTGAATCAGAAAATCCAGGAAGGGTATAGAAAACTGGAAGAGATCAATACAGCTTTGGAGGAGTTTGCCTACGTAGCCTCCCATGACCTGAAGACACCCATTAGGAATATCAGCGGGCTTCTGGAAATTATTCGTAGAAAAGGAGATACCCTGGATGAAAATAAAAAAAACAACTATTTTGATGTCATATTCTCCTCAGCAAATGAATTGAACCAAATGATTGATAACCTCCTTGAATATTCAAGAACAGGGACATTACAAGAAGAGTTAGCAGAGGTTAATATAAGCGAACTGATGCATGAAGTATTACTACAGTTTGAAAGTGATTTAAAAAAAATAGACGGCACCATAGCTCTCGACCTTGGTGTTAGCCAGTTGATGGTCTACCCTATTCTCTTTAAACGTCTGTTAACAAATCTGATTAGCAATGCCATCAAGTACAGAGGAGACAATAATCTCAAAATAGATATCTCTTGCAAAGAAGTTGAGGATTATGTTGTTTTTCAAGTCAAAGACAATGGCATAGGCATACCCGAAAACCAATTTGAAAACATATTTAAAATATTCAAATCTCTTAACCCCAACAAGGATAGCAATGGAATCGGCCTGTCTGTATGTAAAAAAATAGTGGAATTACATGATGGAAATATCTGGGTTGAGTCTAATAAAAGTTTGGGCACTTCCTTTTACTTTGAAATTAGAAATTTGAAAAAACACTAAAATGAAACTGAACCCAGCACACATCTTACTAGTAGAGGACAATGAAGGAGACATTTTGCTTACAAAAGAAGCTTTCGAGGAAAGCAGGGTGCAAACGGAAATCAGTGTGGCCAGAAATGGTCAGGAAGCACTTGATTTCTTATTCAAGAGAGGAGCTTACAAAGAAGCAAAAAAACCAGACCTTGTATTGCTGGATATCAACATCCCCATATTCAATGGACACGAGGTATTGATGAAGATCAAGGCAAATGAGCAGCTCAAAAAAATACCCATTATCATGCTTACCACGTCATCCAACCCAAAAGATATAGACACAGCCTATATAAATCACTGCAACAGTTACGTGAAAAAACCATTAGAGATGGAGGATTTTTTAAATGCCATCCTCAAAATAGAGGAATTTTGGTTACAACTTTCTACGTTAGACAACTAGTTAGAAATACTCATTATGGCTAATTGTTGTTTACAGAGTTGTAGTTTTCACTATTCCTTCAAAGGAATTCTCACGTTAATTTGAGTACCGTTGTTGATTTGAGCATTTATTTGCAAAGTTCCAGCTGCATCTTTGACTCTGGATTTCATCGAACTTATCCCAAAAGAGCTATTTGAAATTTTAGTAACATCAAACCCTCTGCCATTATCTCGGATGCACAGCTCAATAAACCCATGCTCCTTTTTCAGGCGAATCAGGACTTCTGAAGCTGCCGCATGCTTGACAATGTTGTTCATTCCTTCCTGTACCAGCCTAAACAACAGTACTTCTAAATCGATTGGAAGCCGCATGTCTTCCAGATTTTCTTCAAAGTCAATTTGAAGATCATTTATCCGATGATTCGAAAGTAGCTGATCAACTGCACTAGAAAGTCCATCCTCCTCCACCTCAATAGGCACTAACTCATGAGCCAGGCTGCGTGCCTGGCTCATTCCCTCGCTTAGAAGGTCCACAGCTTCATTGAATCTCTCGGCGATTCTGGATTTACCAGTGAAATCGATTTGCGTCTTGATATTTTCAAATCGCATGTATGCAGCCAGTAGCATTTGCTGAAGGCCATCATGAATGGCACTCGATATCCGTTTGCGTTCACGGGTTTCTACCAGATAGGTGTTGGTATGAAGCCTTTGTTGGATTTTGTGCTTTTCGGTCACATCATTGGCCAGTACGATCTCTGCTTTTCTACCCTCTACATAGGTAACGTTACTGCGCATTTCTACCATGATCATTTCTCCATCCTTCTTGCAATGGATAAATTCTCCCTCAAAATATTGGCTTTCCATCTCTTTAGAGATTTGCACTGCCTCATGCAATCGTGGTAACTCTGAGGCTGGCCGAATGTCTTCGATGGTCATCTCTGCAAACTCCGCTTTACTGTAACCATAATGGTGGACAGCTGCCTCATTGACATCCAAAAAACGCAACGACTCCACATCATAAAGCCACATGGGTATGGGAGATAATTGGAAAAGATCTGAATAACGTCTCTTTGATTCTTTTACCTGCAATAGGTATTCGTTACGCTCAATACTATAGATGATACTTTTAAATAAAAATGTCCCGCTAAGATCATCTTTGAGCAAGTAGTCAGAGGCTCCCAAGGCAAGGGATTTTTTAGCAAAATCGAGGTTCGTATAGCCAGTTAATACGATTATGGGTATATCACCAGAAAGTTGCATGACCTCTTCCAGCAAGGACTGCCCTTCCATGTCTGGTAAGCTCAGGTCAAGTAAGATTACATCGATTTTTTCCCTGGTAGTGTGAAGAAATGATCTAGTAGAGCTAAAATCAACAGCCAAATGTAAATTTAGCTGAGCTATTTCATCTTCCAGATAGTCAGTAATAAGCATTCTATCACCAGGATTATCCTCTACGACTAGTATCTGATAAGTTTGAGTCACGCTATTTAAAATTCATTATTCAGTACACATTACAATGCTAACTTAAAACACGCAATCGAAATAGTAATGTGCATAAATTAACCTACTTGACCCGTCATATGATATGAGCATTGACAGAATAGAACTTATTGAAGTCGCTCTATTTTTGCAAAGTTATAGAAACAAGGAATTATTTGTAGACTGACTTATGTTACTATCTTTGCAGATCGTTTGCACAGAAGGTGCAGACGAACACTAATGGGGTCGACAGGAATCGACAGGAAGTGTAAATGATGTACTTGCATGTCAGGTGGCGAGTGTACACCTGTGATCAATTCGCTCAAACTATACTTGGCGAATCTAATTACGCCATGGCAGCCTAATTACGACTTAATTGTTGTAATTAATGAGGGTTGAGGCCAAAGCCTCCCCCTGCCACATCCCTCCAGGATTCTGTCCTGTAATCAGGATTTAGGGGTGTCGAACTTCAGGACTAGTGCTGACGATGCTATTAAGTCAGTGCGAAACTCAAATAGCTGGCTAGTTAAGTAGGGTGTTGCTCTCCGGCTTGCTAGTAAGATCAAATGAGTAACTAAACATGTAGATGGTCCATGGTTTCCTTTGCTGGACGAGGGTTCGAATCCCTCCGACTCCACTTCAAACCCTGACATCCGCCAACTGGCGGATCGTCAGGGTTTTTTTTAACATTGATATGCAATAAGTTGTTCATTATTCCGACTCCACTCTAAACAATAGGGTATTTCCGACAACATTAGCCCCCGCCAGGATATCAAGAAGCTATAGACGTTAGGTTACTATTACTATTTGCCATGATATTGATTTTTGTCGTAAAAGTCACCCATCATTTCTTCTGGATTGTAAAATAGAACGTACTCCCTTTTCCAACCACAGATTCCAGCCAAATCTCTCCTCCCAAGAATTCTACTGCTCGCTTGGTAATGGACAAACCAATACCGGTACCATCATCATCCTTTCTGTTGTGAAGTCTTTGGAAAATGATAAAGATCTTATCGTAGAAATTTTCGTCGATCCCTATACCATTATCTTCAACTGCAAACTCATAGAATTTTCCTGTTTCTTTTACAGAAACATTAATTACCGGCGGCACATCTCTGCTGTATTTGAGGGCATTATCTAATAACGAATGAAATATTTGCACAACGGGTGCCTCATACGTATTTAATACTGGGAGTTTATCATAATTAATTTCTGCTCCTTTTTCTGTAATTGACTTTTCCCTCGTCGCTAAAAATGCTAAGATTATTTCATTTAGATCTACGTTTTTCTCCTCTTCGGAAGGCATGTTGACTCTGGAATATAATAATAAATCAAGAATGATCTGCTTCATCCGTTTGGCTCCATCTGTAGCATAGTCGATGTACAGAAGTGCTTTGTCATCAAGTTGATCTCCATAATTGGAATTCAGTTTATCCATAAAGCTCGTTACCATTCTTAAAGGCTCTTGCAGATCGTGTGAAGCAACGTAAGTATATTGCTCCAGCTCATTATTTTTGATTTCCAGTGACATCTTACTTTTCTCAAGCTCAGCCTTTAAGCTGCTTTGCTCGATAATATAGTTTTCGATACCAATAAAAATTTTAGGAATTAGTGCTGAAGAAAGATAACAAAGAAAAATTAGGTTTGAGCTAACGGCAATCCATTCATTAGCTGAGCTCATGTCAACATTATAACTAAAGTCAAACCACTCAAAATAGATAGCAAACCCGAACATAGCCGATATGAACAGTACAAAGTGACTCCACCAATATGCGTATTTATTGTCAAAAATGATGATAGAGTAAATACAAGCAGCTAAAAAATAGACAAGAACCGAACCTGACGAAGGGGAAGTGAAAATATTTAGTATGATAGTAAAAGCAAATACGGTCAAAGAAAAAACCAACTTCCTCACCTCTACCTTCACCTTTGGCCCAAATGCAATAAAGAACATAACGCCAATTGTAATTAAGTGCAACGTGGTTATATATTCTTTATTTTCATAGGATATCAACAGCAAGGCCGGAAGAAAGGCAATGAAACAAAGGGGTAGTACATATATCATGGTGGTCGAAAACAAGCTGTTTCGCCAGTAACTTACGCCTCTTACAGAATCCAAAGAAGTTGGATTACAGTTACTATTTACCTTGTTTTTATAGTTGTTCCACAACTTGCTTATCATGTCTTTTTAATTGTAAAATAGAAGGTTGAACCTTTTCCTACCACCGATTCCACCCAAATTTTTCCTCCCAGAAATTCCACTGCTCGCTTGGTAACGGACAAGCCAATACCGGTGCCATCATAATCTGCTCTATTGTTCAATCTCTGGAAAATGATAAAGATCTTATCGTAGAATTTCTCGTCAATCCCTATGCCATTATCTTCAACTGCAAACTCGTAGAATTTTCCTGTTTCTTTTACAGAAATACTTATCACCGGTGAAACTTTCTCTCTGCTGTATTTTAGGGCATTATCTAGTAAAGAATGAAATATTTGGGTAACGGGTGCCCGATAAGTATTTAAAGATGGTAGTTGATCATACTTCACCACGGCTTTTTTTTCTGCAATTAGCTTTCTCCGTAGTTGTAAAAACTCTGCGATAATTGTATTTAGGTCTACGCTTTCCTCTTCTTCGGATGGCCTGTTAACTCTGGAATACAGTAAAAGATCTAAAATGATCTGCTTCATTCGCTTGGCCCCATCTGTGGCAAAGTGAATGTATTGCAAGGCCTTATCATCTAATTGATCTGAGTATTTACGCTTCAACTGTTCCATAAAGCTGGATATCATTCGTAATGGTTCCTGAAGATCGTGTGAAGTGATGAATGCAAATTGCTCTAGTTCTTCATTGGAACGCTCAAGCTCTAATGTGTACTGCTCCAACAATTTTTTGGTTAAGACTTCTTGTGAAATGTTTGATGAAATACCAATTATTCCAGATAATTTATTGTTCTCATCATAAATAGGGGAGTTAGATATATGGGCGGGAAAATTAGTGCCATCCTTACTGCTTACCATAAATTCACCCGACCATGTTTTTCCCTGCCTTAACAATTTCATTATTTGTTCGGCTTGTTCTTCACTTGTTTTAGGTGTAGTCAAGCTTATAATATCCTTGCCAATGGCTTCATTCTCGGCCCAACCATAAATACTTTCGGCTGCACGATTCCAATATTTCACAATTCCACTTAGGTCTGTTGCAATGGCCGCCTGCCCAACCATGCTTAACAGATTTGCTTTGAACCTATTTTCTTTTTCCGCTCTTTTTCGTTCTGTTATATTCACATTCGTACCAAGAAAGCCTATAAGTTCATTTTTATCGTTAAACAATTCTTTTGCTGTGCCTTCTACCCATGAAATTTCTTTATTTTTTTTATTTATAAACCGATACTCAAATCTCCAACTACCATTAGACTCAACTGATTTATACCAATTTACTTTTACACCCTCTAAATCTTCAGGGTGCAAAGCATTTAACCACCCATCGCCTAAAGCTTCTTTTTTGTTCATACCTGTCATGTTTAGCCAAGTCTGATTAACATAGGTGCAATTTCCATTTACATCTGTTGTATAAATTGCAATGGGAGATTTCTCTGTATATGATTTAAATTTTGCTTCACTAGCCTCTATTTTTTCCTTCGCCTCTAAAATTTCTTGTTCTGCTTTTTTACGCTCCGTTATATCTATATTACTGCCTATCATTCGTAAAGGTTTTCCCGAAACCTCATCTCTTATAACGATAGCATTTCCTGTGACATATCTAATCGATTTATCTGGCCATACAACTCGAAATTCTGTATCGAACTTGGAATGACCGTTTAAAGCATTTTGAACTTCTTCTGTGGCCTTATCAATATCTTCTGGATGAACGGTGGAGGACCAAGCTTCAAACGCACCTTCAAATTGATCCTCTGCAACTCCAAAAATGCGGTACATCGATTCATCCCAAATAAGGTGATCGTTTACAACATCCCAATCCCATATGCCAATATTTGCGGTAGTTGTTGCTAAACGCAATCGTTCTGCAGTAGCCATAAATTTTGCTTCACTTTCGCGTACTGCCATTTCAGCTACCTTACGATCGGTAATATCTTGAATTGCGCCAATTAACTTCACTGCTTTTCCATCTATTACTTCTGCCATTCCATGGGTTTTAACCCATATGCTTTTGCCCTTTGCAGTTATAAATGGAAGTTCAAGTTCATAAGGAATATTGTTTTCGATAGCTTGATATACTGCATCTTCAATAATCGGCCGTGCTTCCGGAATATAAAACGAGATGCCATCTTCTAATTTTGGCGGTGATCCAAAAGGAATTTCATAAATTCTGAAAACCTCCTCAGAGAAATGGGGTGTCATGGTTTCTAAATCGAGTTCCCACCCACCAATTTTCGCCAATTTACCTGCTTGACGATTCAGTTCTCTCAATCTCTTTTCTTCCGTGATATCCTTAGCCGTTGAGTAGATTAGGCCTGACTTTAAATCAGGTGTGGCGCTATAACTCACCCAATTAACTGTACTCGATTTAGTGATAAAACGAACTTCAAAGTTATCTACGCTTTCTCCTGATATTACTCGAGCTAGCGCTTTATGTGCTTTTTCTAAATCATCTGGATGAATAAATTTCTCAAAGGATTGATGGATAATTTCCTCATGGCTAAAGCCGATCAGCTCACACCCGGCTCTATTTATTTGAATAAACCTCCCTTGAAAATCACTTGTAGTTATAAGCACAGGAATGGAATCGACCAGTCGTTTTAATTCACTTTCAAGTTGTTTACGCTTGATTTCAGAACCGATATATTCATCAAGTTCGTTAAAGAAGGGCAAGAACTTATCAAAATGATCGTATCCCCTTTTGGAGCCAATTAGCAATACGCCCACTACTTGGTTATTCTCGATAAGAGGTATGCCGAGAATAGATTTTAAATCGATTTTCTTTGCTGCTTTCTTGCGCAAAAATCCACTTTTGGCGATATCTTTCAGGAGCACCCGTTTGCCAATCTCCCAAACTTTTCCAGGAAGTCCTTGAGACTTTTTAACTCTATTTAAATGTGTATCATTTGTATAAAACTGTTCATCCTCCTTATCCAGAGTATATTGGGCACTTATAAACATTTCGTTACCCACCAGGTTGGGCTGCCAAAATTCGACCAAATCAAATCTTCCGAAATCTGAGATGGTTTTAGTTAATAGAGAGCCTATTTGACTTAAACCTGGATTTTCGTTGAATATCAAACTGATTTGAGCAAGTAATTCTTTTTCCAGCTCCTTGTTTTTCTCCTCTGTTACATCCCGCTCAATTAAAATCCAATGAGTATACCATCCGGTTTCGTCAGCCACAGGTGTGAGTTTAAAATTACTCCAGAACTCCTCTCCATTTTTTTTATAATTGATAGTCGTAGCTTCACAGCTTTCCCAATTGCGCATGGACTTACCCAACCTCGCCAATTCTTCATAGTTAGAATTAGGCCCATGCAAAATACGGGGCGTTTTGCCGATGACTTCCTCAGCCGTATAGCCAGTCATTTCAGTGAATGCCTCATTTACATATATAATTCTCGGGCCAGGTTCATCAAAAGGCTCGGCTTCTGTTATTAAAACGGCATCTTTGGTATTGGTGATAACACTTTGGAGTAATTTAAGGTGGTGATTTTCCTCAACCTTTTCAGTAACATCTCTAGAGTTGGCGACAACTCCTTTTACCGCAGGGTTATCGATCATGTTTGTTAGTATGGTTTCAATCCATCTCCATTGATTTCGGCTATTTTTAAAACGAAAAGGCTCTACCGTTACTTTTTTACTTGTGAATATTTTTTCCAAACAATCCTGAACCCTTTCACAATCTTCTGGATGGATAAAATCAAACGGGCTGCGTCCAATAAATTCTTCTGGTTCCATGCCTAAAACAGAAGTACTCGTGGGACTTACATAGGTATAAAGTCCCTCGGTATTCAGGATACCTATTAAATCTCCTCCTTCGACAACAAGCGCTTTAAAACGCTGCTCACTTTGAAAAATAATTTTTTCTTTTTTGATCTGCTCTTTTCCATCTCTAGCCACGCAGTGCATTGTTTTTGACTCATCATCCCAACTAGCCGACCAAATGTTGTGCGCGATTTCACCATCCTTCCTCTTATATCTATTTGTGAAAGTCGTAACGTTTTGACCGCTTATAATTTTCTCAGCTATTTCGTTGGTCTTGGGGATGTCCTCTTCGACTATTAAGTTTACATAGGGAGTGTCAATTAGTTCCTCTGGTGTATAGCCCCAAAGAGACTCGGATTGCGCACTTACATAGGTGAAATTTCCATCTTCGTTAACAGTGCAAAAAACATCTAATGAAGCGTCCATTAACTGGCTCGCCCTAGTCGCTTTTTTCAACGACAAAGTGATATCTGCAGAGCGGCACGATACAGACTCAACTTCTCCTTCCTCATTCCGGATGGCGGTAAAAGAGACGTGACCATACTGTGTGTCCTCACTTTCCGGGTTGTAATAATGCTCCTCAACCTCAAAGTCCTCACCTGCCAGTGCCCTTTGATAATAAGCTTTCCATTTCTGGATGTAACCTTCGCCAAAGCCTTCTGTAATAATGGATGTATTTAGCTTTTTTTCCGCACCGGTTACCTCCCTCATCACTTTTTGGTAGGCTTTATTTGCATAAACCAATTTGAGATCGCGATCTACTATCCAAATAAGATCTTTCGTATGATCTAAAAACTGCTCTATAGGGTGAGTTTTTTTCATTGCAATACTTTAAGTGTTTACCTGGTAGGCAATCGTTTTATTTCCTAACTGTGTCAACGTCCAACTATCAATTGTCAGCTGATATAGTCCGATCCCTGAAGAAACCCTGATAGATAAACTTATTGAAATTCCATCAACTTTAATGAATGAATTGAAGCTATATTTTAGGCTATTTGACGCCAATTGTCTATTCAATTGAATAGAATTCACGAGAATCAGCTACTTAGGCCTGCTGAAAAAGTCTGGAGTGTGCCAGCTATGAGGCGGCAAAGAGAAGCTATATAGTAATTGCGATCTGAAGCTAACGAAGTAGATGGTATGCTCCAGACTAGTTTGAAAATATCGTTCACCGGTATTTTCAGGCGCATGGAAAAATGGGAATACCTGCTAAAACCCTTGCACTTGCTGAAAACATTACACTTTTAAATACTTCATCACAATGAAAGTCATGCAGTTACGTTGCCAGAAGCCCTTTTCAGCAGGCCCTACTTATCCCGGTAATTATTTTCAGAACAATGAAAGGATCAAATTGGTGCTAATTAAAAGAGCTTAACCATACACAGGCCGCTCTAAGTCAAATGGTACAATTATTACCTGGAAGAAGAAAGGTTATACGAACCAGAATGAGCTTAGGTATTCATCCTTTTAAATGTTTGCGTTAAGAGTAGATGAGATAGAAGTTCATCATCCTCGAAATCCTCGAAAATTGAATTATTAAAACGTTCAGAATCCTTCAAGCTGGCCCCAGCATCCTGTCCGTGATCCAATTATAACTTTCCTATATTAAACTACAGACGATTAGGGATTCTGAAATAAAAAGTGCTTCCTTCTCCCGGTGTTGATTCCATCCATATAGCACCATCATGCAATTCCACTATTTTCTTACAATGAGCAAGCCCGATGCCTGTTCCTTCATATTCGCTTCTAGCGTGCAATCGTTGGAAAACACCAAAAATCTTATCCTTGTGTTCATCAGCAACTCCGATACCATTGTCTTTTACGGCAAATATCCAGCCATCTTCCTTTCTGGCAGAAATGCTTATTTTCGGTACAGTATCTGGCTTTCTGAATTTAATCCCATTGCTGATTAAGTTCTGGAAAAGTAAGCGAAGCTCAGTTTGAAACCCTTGGACCTTGGGTAATTCACCCACTTCGATGATAGCACTTGTATCTTTTATTACAGCTTCCAAATCCTGCTGAATGACTTCAACTAATTCCTGACAGTCCACTTCTTTCATCTTATTGCCTTTTCTTATGCTACTGTAATCCAAGAGATCATCTATCAGATTGCGCATTCGAACAGTCGATTCAGAAATGAAACTCATATACTGGCTTGTCTTCTCATCAAATTTGCCATCATACTCACTTTCAATGAATTTGGTAAAACTAGAAATGGTCCGGAGAGGCTCTTTTAAATCATGCGACACCAAGTGAACGAATTGACTTAGTTCCTCATTCTTTAGCTCTAATTCGGTCTTAGTATGTTCTAATTCAGTAACATTTCTCAGCATCACATAGACGTAATTGTCCTGAATGTGGTGAACTGAACATTCGTAGGTACCAGCTACCATATGGTTTGAATATTCCACCAGGCCCAGATTTGCGGATCCTCCTTCTACAGCTACTTTCCTATAGGTTTCAATAACATGTATCCCACCTTCATGCTCATATGCCTCTGGTGCCACTTCAATAATCCTTTTACCCAAAACCTCCTCGCTGCTTTTTCTCATTTCATACAAGAGGACCTTGTTCATAAAAACATAGCGAATGCTTTTTATATCATTTGGATCAGGGACCTGAAAAATGCCAACGCCAACAGGTAATTCATCAAACGTCCTGGTAAGAATCTCAATGTTTCTGAAATTTTGCATACTCTTTCTATTTTGAAAAATTCCGATTTTTATTTGTAAACCACTTTAAAAAATGAGTCCCGACTTATCAGGAGAAATGGCCTGTTACTAATATTCAGCCGATAATCCTCCACATGTCTCTTTATAAATATATTGGTTTTCCTGCTTTCTAACCACAATTACGCTCTTTAACCACAATTGCTCTTCTTCTAATGAAGCACAACCAATAGTCTCATAAACAAAATGAGTAATTCCTAACTTAGGAAGGGTTTTGACAACTATTTAGATGCACCTATTTCCAAAAAAAGAATTGAGCTTAACATCCAGGTTTTACAGTGAATACGCGGCTTCATCTGGTTTTACACCCTGACAGGCCTATAGCTTCTTCAGGGTATGTATATTAATCTGGTCGTGCAAACTGGATTGACACTTGCGCCATGAGGTCTTCCCCGAAAACTACATCATCACTACATCACCGGACTCAGTCGCTACATCAAAACCACAACAGCCACTACACTACTTGTCATTCGATTCATTCTCACCTGTATTATTGAGTATCCTTGTTGATCCCAATAAATGATGATCATGAGAACCCTATTTTTTATCTGTTTATCCCTCCTCTTTTGGAGCTGCAAAGAAGATTTTCCTCAACCGATGATTTCCGGAACTCTTCATGACACTTACACCAAGGAGCCAATCGTCAATGCACGAATTACCGTTTTAGAAAATGGACCGGAAACCACCACCGATAATGATGGCTATTTTGCATTTGAGACCTCTCAGCTTATGGATACTGAGAAAGTGGACATAGACGGCATTACCAATGGCGCAATTTCGATACATCACAATGATTATCGACCGATTGAACTGAACATCCCAATAGCGAAGAAAACCGAAATAAAACTCGTCTCAAAAGGTCTGCCTGTCTACGGTTATCATGAACCCGTGCAGCTGAATGATGGACTTGAGACGGCTAATGTGTCTGATGTAAGTATGGACCGACAGGTCATTCAAAACATGATGGATGAAATTGCTCAGGACGGGTACAAGGAGTTGCACAGCCTGTTAATCTATAAAGATGGCAAGCTGGTTCTTGAAGACTACTTTTTCGGAAACAATGATACGATCAACTTTGAAGAAGGCGTCATTGTAGACAGCAGACCAGAACCGATCCAATGGACAAGAAACACACCTCACTACGTGGCTTCCGTCAACAAAGCACTGACTTCCACATTAGTTGGGATTGCTCTGGATCAGAATAACCTCTCAACAGCCACCAACATCGCTTCATATCTGCCTGCTTACAGCCAGCATTTTGATAGTGAGCCAGCAGCTAATATTGATTTTGAAAGCTGCCTGACCATGACTGCCGGATTTCAATGGGACGAATGGGGCTCTAACGATCTCGCTTTGCTTTGGAAGAGTGATGATTTCGCTGAATATGTGCTAAGTAGAAACAATATGGGAATTGATAGCGAATGGCGTTACAACAGCGCATTGCCCAATCTACTGCTGAAGGCGCTGGACAACATGGTCGCTGGAGATGTGCGCTCATGGGCACACGACAACTTTTATGAAAAACTTGGGATCACCAATTACAACTGGCAGTCTCAACCGGATGGTTATCCTGAGGGTGCAGCGAGAATGTATATCACTCCGCGAGATATGCTGAAGGTGGGAATAACCTACCTTCAAAACGGTCAATGGCAAGGTGAGCAGGTCATCCCAGCAAAATGGGTGGAAGAATGCCTGAATGTAAAGAAATCAACTGATTCGGGGGATTACAGCTACTATTTCTGGATGCGCGAACTCAAAGGGGTCAAATACCTCTCTGCCGATGGTGATGGTGGCAATTACATCAATATTTTTCCGGAACAAAACATGGTGGTTGTCTTCACTCAGGGACTTTATTTGAAATGGCCGAGCTATGTGGTGCAGGCAGATAAAATGATGGGCAACTACATTCTGCCTTCGCTGGAGTAGCCTTCTAACAGATCAGTGTATTTTTACGCCAGAAATGACTCTGTCGTGAACCAACTGCTATCCAATAGACAATTTTATCCTCTCAATGCTGCTGGCCTGGTGGTCATTGGTGGTATGTTGTTTTTGAAAGCGCCAGCGACAGAATCCATTCCAGCCAGTTTAGGCCCGTTACTCGCTGTATACCTGATCAGTTCATTTGCATTTTATCTGGTACAGTATACCTATCGGCGAAGACAAATCACCTTACTCATTCTTGGGTCAATCCTGTTTTACTGGTTGTTTGGAACCTTTTTCATCATCATTTTGGAGCGGTTCTTTCGGGTAGAAGAACGTTATACCTTGCTCGAATACCGCGAGTTTCTTCTTGTAAACTGGACATTCACTTTGGATGCCGTCCTTTGGGCCATCGGTTATTCGGCTATCTTATATATCATCCGTGTCAATAATCGGCTGAGCGCCACCGAACTCAAAACGATCAGCCTTGAAAAAGAACTCTACCGATCGGACTTAAACACCCTCAGAAAAGAGGTCAATCCGCATTTTCTATTTAATGCCATGAACGGAATTGCCATGAAAGTTCGGTTAAAGGAGAACAAAACAGCTGTAGCCATGATCGCTGCTCTGAATGACTTACTCAGGCTAAGCCTCAAAAAGGGCGACGAAAAACTAATCTCAGTGGCTGAAGAAGTCGAGCTTCTGCAAAAATACCTCTTGATAGAAACGCAACGATTCGGGGATACAACGAGCATAGATATTCAGATCAACCAAAACATTTATCAGGAGAAAATCCCTGAGCTTATCTTGCAGCCGTTAGTAGAAAACGCCTTTAAACACGGCAGTGCTCAATCTCCGGAAATACGTACGGTACGAGTAACCGGAGAGCAATCGCCAGACGGATTGGTTTTTTCCGTATACAACTCCGCCACCAACAGCTCCAAAGTTAACTTTTCCAATCAGGGTGTTGGTTTACCCAATGTCGTACATCGTCTCAGGCGGATTTATGGCACTGATTTTCGCTTTCAAAGTTTCAACAATGAAGATGGCGTTGTTTTTAAAATTAGCATACCCAAAGTAGAATGAACGCAAAATGCCTAATCGTAGATGATGAGCTAACTGCTCGTGAAGGACTGAAGATGCTCTGCGAAGAAAACCCGCTCTTGAAGGTGGTCGGTGTTTGTAAAAATGGCATGGAAGCAATCGATGAGATTCGGGCACTCAAACCAGATCTTGTCCTTCTCGATGTGCAGATGCCTGGTATCAATGGATTTGAAGTCGTGGCTAATATACCCGAGCCAAAGCCTAAAATCATTTTCATCACTGCGCATGATCAATTTGCCATCAAGGCATTCGAAATAAATGCAATAGACTACCTCTTAAAACCTTTTAGTGATGAACGTTTCGAGCAAGCCATTGACAAAGCCATCGAACTCATCAAACTCAACCAAAGCCAAAACTTTGAGCGATTGATCAAATCCACTGATGGATCACGGCAAGACCTGGCCAATCTTGACAGCAATGACTCTGAGCGTCTGGTCATCAAGTCCGACGGGTCGGTACACATCATTCAAAAAATGGAAATTCGCTTTATTGAAGCTTTTGACTATTATGTGAAGATCCACGTTAGAAACCGCTTTTACCTCATCCGCGAAACCATGAAAAAGATGGAAGCATTTCTGGATGACCGCTTCATGAGAATTCACAAGTCATTCATTGTCAACCGCTCGCATATCAAAAGCATGGTAAAACATAGCAGCACGGAATATGAGGTCGTGCTTAGCTCCTCAGAGAAACTTAAAGTCAGTCGGTCAAAAATCACACAACTGAAGGAATGGCTGGGGTAATTCACCGTTTACTGCACAGGATTTACGCTTCCCTGCAAAAATTGATCGGCGGACCACTTCCTTCGTTAATTTGATCATTGAGATCAAAACCAAACGTCATGCTAAAAAATCACATCATATTCGCTATTCGTCTCTTCCTCAAAGAAAGGATCTACTCTATCCTAAATATCCTTGGACTTACACTGGGTATTACTGTTGGGATCATCCTCCTACTCTATTTACAAAACGAGTTGAACTATGACCAGCATTTTACCAAATATGATCAAATCTATCGCTACACCAACCACTTAAAAGCACAAGGCGCAGACTTCAATACGGCCCGCTCATCCAGACGTCTCGCTCCAATTTTCAAAGAAGATCTTCCAGAGGTGATCGACTATGTTCGGTTTCTCAAAGCTGGCGAACCTTTGGTTAGAAGCGCTGATAACAACGGTATCAATCAGTTTTATGAAGAACAGGTTTGGATGACTGACAGCACTGTATTCAAGGTTTTTGACCATACGTTTTATGAAGGAAACCCTAATACATGTCTGGTCGGCCCAGGAAAAGTCGTACTCACCAAAACGATCGCTGAGAAGTATTTTGGAGCAACTCCGGCGTTAGGCAAGCGTCTAAAATTTAATGATGACGACACCCGAGAGGTAACAGCAGTTATCTCTGACTTACCGGAGAACACACACCTGAAGTACGACATCCTATTGTCCAATATTCCATTGATCGATTGGGACAAAGATGCTGAAGCAGAGCGAACGTCAGAGGTTTACTGGAACCCAAGCAGCTATACCTATTTACTGATGCCAAAAGATTATGATGTTCAGGAATTCTACCGCAAGTTTCCTGATATCTACGATAAGACTTTCGCCCTATTTGCAAAACGGATAGAAGGCAACGTGGATCCACAGCTACAACGCATTGATGAAATCCACTTTAATTCGGAAAAAGGTGGTGATGAGCCAACTGGTAACATCTCCTATGTGTACACATTCGCTGCTGTTGGTCTATTTATCATCCTACTTGCCTGTATCAATTACATGAACATGGCGACTGCCCGATCGGTAACACGAACAGGTGAAATGGGTATTCGAAAAGTGCTTGGCTACTCCAGGGCGGCACTTTTCGGTAGCGTCATGATCGAAGCTCTCTTAATGGCTTTCCTGGCACTGGTTCTGGCCAATGTTTTCACCTTTTTGATATTACAGCTCTCACCTTTCAACGAGCTGATTCATAAAAACCTGGAGTTGAACTACTTATCCAACCCAACATTGGTTTTGGGAATGATCGGCATCACAGTCATCATCGGATTTATTTCTGGGATATACCCGGCGCTCTACATACCTTCCGTACCTGTGGTTACGGCGTTGAAAGGAACATTTACTGGTGATCGGATAGGTGCATTCCTAAGAAAGTCTCTGATCACTTTTCAATTTGCCATCAGCCTGTTTGTGATCATTTGTACGGTGCTGATGGATGAGCAGATCGAATTCATGCAAAACAAAGACCTGGGGTTCAACAAGGATCAGGTCCTGCTGATTAACATTCAGGACACGGTGGTAGAAAACCGAACTCCGGCCATCACCAATGAATTGTTGAAAAACCCGAACATCATCGGAACGACCAATTCGTATGGAGTACCCGGCAAGGGAGTTGGCGGACCTGTGATGATGGTAGAAAAAGACTCTGGAATGGTCCAGCAACACCTAAACTCGCTCTACGTAGGAAAAGGTTACCTCGACTTGATGGAGATAGAGATAGTGGATGGGAGAGGTTTCAGAGAAAATTCCGAAGCAGATTACTATAAATCTTTTCTCATCAATGAATCTGGTGCGAAGGAGCTCGGCTGGGGTGATGATGCAATCGGTAAAAAAGTACGCCATTTCCATGGTAATGAAGATCTGCACATCGTTGGCGTCTACAAGGACTTTCACTACGAATCGCTTCACAATAAAATCAATCCATTGTTTTTAGTGCTCGATAGCGACCAGGGAGGAACCTTTTATATCAAGATCAAGCCTGAGGACATGCGATCCACACTTGACTACATAGAAAGTGTTTGGACTCAATTTGACACCAAACATCCTTTTGAATATACTTTTATGGATGAAGAGTTTGCCCGACAGTACGAAGCGGACCTTACACAGAAAACACTGATTTCGATTCTATCCTACGTCTGTATTTTTGTTTCACTGCTTGGCTTGATAGGACTATCCGCTTTCACAGCGAGCAGAAAAGCCAAAGAAATAAGCATCCGAAAAGTGCTGGGAGCCAACATCCCTACCATCATCATGCTTTTCTCCAAAGACTATGTCCGCTTGATACTGATCGCATTTGTAATCTCTGTTCCATTGGCTGATTATGCCATAGTGGAGTGGATGTCTGGGTTTGCTTACAGAATGGATATCAATTGGCTTTACTTTATCATTCCCGGAGTAGCGGTACTGCTGCTGGGTCTACTTACTGTTACCATACAATCTCTGAGGTCGGCTCGGGCCAATCCGGTGGACGGCTTGCGAAGTGAATAATCAGGGAATCAGCTTCTGACCCACCCATTCGTAATTCAATTTTGTAAACCGTATTCTTAAGTGCTCCAGCTTATGTAGTTGGAGCACTTCTATTTGGGCTGGTATCACTTTCATCACAGTGAAATGTTTTGACTTCAGGCTCCCATCCCACTGATAGGCCTCCTCCCATTCCTTTATGGGTTCTCCGGGAGCGTTCGAAGATGTATAGGCTTTTTTAGCCTCTCCCTTTACGCTTTTCCAGTAGTAGTCCTTCAGACCAGCGTACTGGTGCAGCTCCACCACACCATTGATGCGAATCTGTAATCGTTTCTCTCCATGATAAAACAACAACGAACAATTTGGGTTTTTCTTAAACTGTTCCACTTTGAGTGTCCGGTCGTCCGTAAATGCGTACACATTGAAGTCATCGTCTATGTCTCTCATGACCACATACCGCTGACTTACTTCTATCCCGTCAGTTGATCCCATGACCATAAATCGAAACGGATGGTTTTTAACATGCAGTGCACTCTTTAGTTCGTGAGTTACTGCCTTCCAAATTTGATCGTTGGTATACTTCTGGTTAACTAACATTTATTGTTCTATTGATTGTGCATCAAAAACAGCGAGTTCTTCTCCATCCAGTTCAAAACTAACAGCTATGGGATTACAGCACACTTCACAATCTTCTACATAAGACTGTGAACGGATGCTTGGATCCAGCAGCATCGATATCTCCGCGTTGCAGTAAGGACACAAAAAGGAATGCTCTATCATATGATGAAGTCTTTATGGAGCAAGTATCAACGGCCCCTTTTTGTTTGGTAAAAGTTGATTTTCGCGTATTACTTGGTGGTCTATAGGCAGACCCTTATTTTCAACTGAGAAGCCTGGAAATAATAAAACCACCCCAAAGGAGTGGTCATATCATAATGTAAAATTTAAAAAACAGTTCTTTATTTCTATTTGAAAGTTATCTTTTCCACATCGTCAAAAGTGAAGTACCTGATGTCTCCTCCATTTTTAACAATTACTCCCTGGTTCTTATCCGAAACGTCCTGAGCATCTCCTAAAAGATACTTCTCACCATTGGTTAAGGTTACCGTAGAGTTGTCATAATTTCTTGGGGCAATTTCTTTGATGTATTTAAACGGAATGATCATTTCGATATCATCCAATTTTCCTTGCAACACTTCAAACTGATACGCTTCGTCCAGGTCATAGATCAGCTCACCATCATAGGTATCACCATTTCTCAGTGCTACTGTTCCTTCGATTCTTGGCTGATTAGCAAACGTTTTGTAAGCTGGCCCTGAACCCGGAGCATCTGTAAAAGTCACCATATCAAATTCGTCCCACGGAACATCGATTCGCCCCATCCCTTCAATAGCAACTATGATGCCACGATTCCCGTCATTCACATCATTACTACCTCGAAGTTCTAATTCACGTCCTGATTTTAGAATTACAACACTTCGGCTGCTTCCATACCGTTCGATGGACTTGATGTTGTAGAAAGCGATGGACACATCTCCATCTTCTGTATCTCCGTCGAGTTTATCTTCTGAAACACGCTCGTCATGATCCCACTGTACATATCCGGTGAACTTACCTTCGGATGTTTCTACTGTACCATACAGCGGATCACCGAACTTGTCTCGTAGTTTAGAAGGAGTAGCCATGAACTCAATCAATTCGATTCGATCCCAATCCAGTTCAATAGTCCCTAACTCTGAATCATTTACTCGAATTCTTGTGTTGATGTCGTTATAACCCTGGCCGTCCAGGTCGTAGACTAACCCACTCTGCATGGTTACTTCAGCCCCTTGTCGGCGTGTAGGTCTGATGGACTTGATCTCACCAAACTGGCAAACGAACTGGTGTACAAAATCATTGTCATTATCCCAATCCCAGCTGACATTTATCCAATTATTATCCCGCTCCCAAAAGCCCCTTCTTCGGTCTTCCAGTTCGTCAATTTCATCACGAGACAGGTAATCAAGATTTTCATTTTCGTCTTTCGAAGCATTGAACATGTCTGTCCAGTAAGCTTCTTCTTTACCCCATCGGAGCGCACCCTCGTACGATCTGCCATCGATAGTGGTTACTTTACCGTAGATGAATCCTTCGTCCTGACTGAAAGCCTGATGGCTGAAAATACAGGCCATCAGGATTGTTGAATAGGTTAATAACTTTTGCATTTCCTTTTATTTTGGTTTGTCCTTAGGTTTTTGATAATGCTAAAGTGCACCAACCATAAAAGGTATGAAATGACTTTCTGACGAGTCGGGAAGTCTTCTATCCGAATCGGGAATTCTCCATGTCGAACCTATTTAAGAAATGATCTCTAGTTGGGAAAAGTAAAAGAACAATTTCCCAACATGAAAAAAAGGACTTGTATCATGCAACTATATATAGTTACTTTGAGTTATGTCTAAGAAGGAAAAACTTATAACTAGGTTTTTAAGCATGCCATTCGACTTCCATTATAACGAGATGGTTAAACTACTTGGATACTTTGGATATAAAGAAGTTAAGAAGGACAGACATCTGGCTCAAGAGTGAAGTTCGAAAACGCAGAAGGTGTTCCAATTATGCTTCACAAACCACACCCATCTGGAATCATGAAAAAATACCAAATGCGACAAGTGAAAGAAATAATAAGACTATGAAATATCTAGAACATAGAGGTTATACCGGAAGCATAGAGTACAGCCAGGAAGACAATTTACTCTATGGAAAAGTATTAGGGATCAGCGGCCTTATATCTTATGAAGGAGAAACAGGCAAACTTCTGGAAGTTGATTTTAAGGAAGCTATTAATAACTACTTATCCGATTGCAATCATGAAGGGAAAAATCCTGAAAAACCATACAAAGGAAGCTTCAATGTGAGAATACCTGCATCATTACACCAAAAAGCAGCACTTTTGGCGATGGAGTCAAAAACCTCCTTAAACAGTTTTGTTGCAGAGGCGATTAGGTCTAAGCTGACTAATGAACCCAGCTAAAATATTCGAGTCTTACTGATCTAACCAGCCTTTAAAGTCTGGAGTCTTGTCGGCACTGATCACAATTTCCAATTCAGAAGCTGGTTCCAACTCCAACTTCAGTCGACCTTTAAAATAGGGATGAATCTCTGAAATGGACCCGAAGCTTACAATGAACTGACGATTGGCACGCATAAATACATCTGGATCCAGCTGCTCCTCAAGTACCTCCAGTGTCTGGTCTAGTGGAAACTTCTTATTGTTTTTAGTAACAATGTACGTGAGCTTGTTCTGACTGTAGAAGTAAGCCACTTTTTCAATTGGCACAGCCACAATTTTTACTCCTGATTTAATTAAAAACCGGGATTTATAAGATTTCTTTTGATTCTGAATGAGGTCATAAAGACTCTCAAAATCTGCAGGGAATTTATTATTCGCTTTACGCTCTTTGAATTTCTCGATTGCTACCACGAGCTTTTCCTTCAATATTGGTTTCAGCAGGTAATCGATACTGTTGACCTCAAATGCTTTGATGGCGTATTGATCGTATGCAGTAGTAAAGATCACTGGCACATCCAACTCCAGGCTTCTGAACAGGTCAAAGCTCAATCCATCAAGTAAACGGATGTCGCTGATCACCAAATCAGGCAACTCATTGTCAGCAAACCATTTTTTACCTTCGTCGATTGACTTCAATACGCCAACGATATTGATCTCCTCATCAATACCCTGAAGCATACCTACTAATCGATCAGAAGCCAATTGCTCATCTTCCAAGACTAGTAAATTCATAACTATCCTCTTTTATATCTCTTCAATCTCAATCAGCGGCAAGCTCGCTCTAAATACCTCTCCTACCCTGTTGATCAATACTTCTTCGTCTGTGTAGTATTTATAGCGTTCCTGGATATTCCTCAATCCAGTCCCTGATTTTGTCTTTAAGTCCTCCGGCTTTTCGTTGATATTATTCTCCACAAAGAGCCGGCATTGCTTTCTATATATTCTAATCACCAATGGCTTATCTGCCGTAATGTTGTTGTGCTTAACCGCATTTTCAATCAACATCTGGAGCGTCAGTGGTGGCATCATGTACATCAATGAATCGTCGGCATCCAGCTCTATTCTAAACTGGATGAAATCCTGAAAACGTGTTCGGATTAAGTAGATATATGTGTCAATAAAATTCATCTCCTCTTCCAGGGTGATCAAATCTTCTGCCTTGGTCAGTAGCATGGTTCGATACACCTGGGCAAATCGACCCAAAAACTCCTGAGACTGCTCGGTGTCCTTATCAATAAGCGCTGCTAAAATATTGAGGTTATTGAACAGGAAGTGCGGGTCCAGGTGGTTTTTCAAGGTCTCTAGTTGGGAACTCATGCTTTCCTTTTGGAAGCGCTCCATCTGCAGCTCTGACTCCTGCCAGTGAGTCAAAAAATGAAGGCTGAAATAAATAGAGAAAACAGGAATAATGACAATGGCACCATAGAAATTAGCTACTACCAGCTGCTCGGTAGTGGGTAGCAAGTCGGTAGCCAATATTTTCACGACATAGTACGCGGCATTGATTACACCAATAGAAAAGAGTATTCCGATAAACAGATGCGAGAAAAACCGGCGCCTCCCATAAGTAGTCCACGGAAACCACCGATCGAGTGTCTTGGTTATAAACCAGTTGCCCAGGTACAGCAGCAGACCTACCAATGCTACAGTCGCAATCGTATAGTAAACGAGGAGCGCTGGTTGGTAATACCACAACAAACAAGCAATCACCGCCAGAGCGATGATTGCTACTATAAACTTTTTAGATTGTAAAATTGATTTCACCGGTTTCGTCTAATCAAAAATGATTTCGACAATATCATCCCATTTAACATATTTTCCTCGATCATCGCGAGAATTCATAATAAGTAATCCATCATTGTGACTATCCACGTCTCGTGCATCACCAAGTAAAAGCGACACCCCATTTCTAAGCTCTACCTGACTATACGCATAATTTCTGGGAATGATTCTTTTAACATGCCTTAAAGTGACTTCATATTCTACATCATCATCTTTAGCATCCAGCGTTTCGAGCTCCCACTCCTCATCCAGGTCAAAAATAATCTTTCCACTGATCTCATCATTTCTCAACGTAATCACTTTTCCGAAGAGTCCTTTAGGAGGTGCGTAATAGGAGTATGGTTTTCCACTGGTCTCCACGTCTTTAAAGGTCACTTGTTCGAAGTATTTCCAGGGTATGTCCACTCTCCCCATCTCAGGCACATCGATAATGACTCCCCGGTTTTCCGAGTTGACATCATTAGATCCTGTCAAATATAGTCTTCTCCCGGACTTCAATTCCACATTACTCCCACTTCTGTAGCGCTCAATTTTTCGAATCTGGTTGAACGGAAAAGACACATCTGCTCCATCTTCCGTATCCCCATCTAACTTATCATCGCCCAATCGCTCGTCATGATCCCACTGAATGTACCCAGTAAAAGTGCCTTTGCGCAAGGTCTCCACAGTACCGAAAAGTGGAGCTGCTTCTCGTACCCTTAAGTTTTTAGGAGTAGGCAAAAAATCCACTCGATCGATTCGATCCCAGTCTATGCCCATTTTGCCAAGCTCATCATCATAAACTTGAATCTGAGCTCCCACATCGTTATAGCCCTGACCACTCAAATGGTAAGTAACATTATTCTTAAGTGTCAGGTCCACGTACCCACGCTTCACGTTTTCGATTGTTTTAATATCTCCGAACTGACAGGTAAACTGATGACGTACATTGATATGATCTTCCCAGATGCTGCGAAAATCCCAGTTGAAATTCTCCCAGTCAAAATCAGTACTACCAGATTTATCTCGGTACTCTCCATGCTTCGGTTCGCCAGTCTTCGCCGCATTGAAGTAGTTATGCCAAAATGCCTCCTCAGATCCCCATCGCAAACGGCCCTCATAGACTTTGCGATCTACGGTGGTCACCTTTCCGTACATGTAGCCCTGTGTGTCTTGAGCCTTCAGTTCCTGAAGCACAATTAAGAAAGCCACGATGTTTCCAACCACTAATAAGATTATCCTCTTGTTCTTCATCATCCAACTATATGCATTGTTACCTGACTCCATAAACCCAAATCTGAGCAAATGGATTCTTAAATATAAGAGAAGCATTACTCACCCGGTAATTTACCTTCCCGAATCAGGAATAGTTCTTACCGAAATGGATCGTGAATTTTTCCTCGGTTGTGTCCTCTCGAAGGAATTAATGAAAGAACCTTTATTATAGTCGCACTAATGCAGCTCTTCTCAAAGAAAGTACATCTTCCTGCCATCGTAACTCGAGTAACGTATATGAAACCACATCTACTTCCGTTTGACTAATTAGGGCCTGCTGAAAAACGCTTCTGGTAACGTAACTGCATGACTTTCATTGTGA